>JBQGNO010000064.1:0-15133 GCA_052087725.1 Janibacter sp.
GTAGCGGAAGAGCTCGAGCAGGGCCATGAAGCGTGCGACGCCCAACAGGGTGGTGCCGGCGTCCCGGACCAGGCTGCGGAAGGACATGGAGCCCTCCTCGCGCAGGCGGTCCACGACGAGGACGGCCTGCTCCCGCACGCTCACGGCGGGGGCGTGCAGGTGGGTCAGGCCGACGGTCTCGGGCTCCTTGGGCGTCAGCGCCCGGGCGGCGATCATCGCGAGCTGCTCCGGCGTGACCGAGATGGTCAGCTCGGGCAGCAGCGCGGCCAGGTGGGGCTCGAGCCCGGCCTGGCGGGGGGTCATGCGACCGGTGGTGGACATCGTCTCGTCGAAGTGTGCGGCGACGTCCTTGAAGGCGCGGTACTGCAGCAGTCGGGCAAAGAGGAGGTCCCGGGCCTCGATCAGCTCGAGGTCCTCCTCATCGGACTCCCCCGTGCTGGGCAGCAGGCGCGAGGCCTTGATGTCGAGCAGCGTCGCGGCGACGAGCACGAACTCGCTCGTCTGGCCGAGATCCCAGGCGGGTTCATCGGCCTGCAGCGCCCGCAGGTGCACCATGAACTCGTCGGTCACCCTGGCCAGGGAGATCTCGGTGATGTCGAGCTGGTGCTTGGAGATCAGACCGAGCAGCAGGTCGAAGGGACCCTCGAAGTTGTCGAGGTGGACGGTGAAGGCCTGCTCCGCCTCGCGTTTGGTGATGACGCCGCCGGGGACCGCGGTGTCAGCGCCCTCCATGGTCGTCAGGGTGAGCCGCCGCGCGAGATCAGCTCTCGGGCCAGCTGCCGGTAGGCGTTGGCCCCGGAGTGGCCGGTCGCATAGGTGGTGATCGGCTCGGCGGCGAGGGTCGCGTCGGGGAACTTCACCGTCCGGGAGATGACCGTGTGGAAGACCCGGTCGCCGAAGTGCTCGACGACGGAGCCGACGACCTCGCGGCTGTGCAGCGTCCGGCCGTCGAACATCGTCGCGAGGATGCCGTCGACGGTCAGGGCCGGGTTGAGCCGGTCGGTGATCTTGTCGATGGTCTCCACGAGCAGGGCGACGCCACGCATGGCGAAGTACTCGGTCTCGAGCGGGATGATCACGCCGTGGGCGGCGGTGAGCGCGTTGACCGTGAGCAGTCCGAGCGAGGGCTGGCAGTCGATGAGGATGACGTCGTAGTCGTCGACGACGGGTCGCAGGACGCGCGAGAGGATCTGCTCGCGCGCGACCTCGCCCACGAGCTGGACCTCGGCGGCCGAGAGGTCGATGTTGGCCGGAGCGACGTCGAGATTGTCCACGGAGGTCTCCTGGACGATCTCGGTGATGTCGCTGCCACGCGAGACGAGCAGGTCGTAGATCGTCGTGTCCAGGGCGTGCGTGGGGACACCGAGCCCGACGGACAACGCTCCCTGGGGGTCGAAGTCGACGAGCAGCACCCGGCGGCCGGCCTCGGCCAGCGCCGCACCCAGGTTGATGGTCGTCGTCGTCTTGCCGACGCCACCCTTCTGGTTGCACATGGCGATGATCCGGGCGGGGCCGTGGGAGGCCAGCGCCGGAGGGTCCGGAAAGGTGGGCAGGGGTCGCCCGGTGGGCCCGTGCTGGGGCCGGTCGTGCTCGATGTCGAGCGGCGGCGTCACCTCGGATGCCACAGTCGGATCACTCCATCGCGTCTCGCGTACGTTCAGCCTCTCGCTGATCAGCGACGACACTATCAGCGGGCGCGGGGATGACTTTGCGCATAGACCTCGCGCAGCTGCTGCACGGTGACCATGGTGTAGATCTGCGTGGTCGTCACCGACGCGTGCCCGAGCAGCTCTTGCACGACGCGGACATCGGCGCCGCCCTCGAGCAGGTGGGTGGCGAAGGAGTGGCGCAGGGTGTGCGGCGAGACGTCGCCGGAGAGGTCGGCCCGCTCCGCTGCCGCGGTGATGATCGCCCAGGCGCTCTGCCGCGAGAGCCGGGCTCCTCGCTGGTTGAGGAAGAGCGCCGGTCCGGCGCGGCCCTTGCTGCTGAGGTCGGGCCGGCCGCGGACGAGCCATGACTGCACGGCTTCGCAGGCGAACGAGCCGAGCGGCACGATCCGCTCCTTGCCTCCCTTGCCCAGCAGGCGTGCCGCACCGACGTCGAGGTCGACGTCGTCGATGTCGAGCCCGACGGCCTCGGAGATGCGTGCTCCGGTCCCGTAGAGGACCTCCAGGAGGGCGCGGTCCCGCAGCGGAAGTGCCCCGTCGCCGACTCCGGAGGCATCGAGGAGGCGGCCGACCTCGTCGACGCCGATCGCCTTGGGCAACCGCGAGGGTGGGGTCGGCGGAGCGATGTCCCCGGCCGGGTCGTGCTCGCTCTCGCCCTCGAGGACGAGGAACTTGTGGAGGCCCCGGACGGCGACGAGTGATCGTGCGGCGGAGCTGGCAGCCAGCGGCGCGTGCTCGTCGTCACCGGTACGAAGGGCGGCGAGGAAGCCGGCCACGTGGGCCTCGGTGACCCCGGCGGGCTCGGTGACACCTTCGCGCTCGAGGTGGTCGAGATAGCGCCGGGTGTCGCGGGTGTAGGCGGAGAGGGTGTGGGCGGAGACCCCGCGCTCGACGTCCAGCTGCGTCAGCCAGGTCCGCACGGCCCGCTCCATGGGCGTCGTGCTCACCTGTGCTCGGCTTCCGTCGGAGGGAGTTGAACCGCGGACACGCCATTGTGCCCACGGGTGGCTGAGCCACCCCGGGAGTCTAATGGGCGGATGACTCTCTATGCCGCCCTGCCGGCCCGTCGAATCAGACAGGTCGCGGCCGACCTGCTCATGCTGGCGTGGGTCCTCGTGTGGATCCGCATCGGCATGGCCGTCCATGCCTCGACGATGGAGCTCGCCGGACCCGGGCGCCGACTCGAGGGCGCGGGCCGCGGCTTCCGGGAGAAGCTGACGACGGCGGGCGATGGCGTCGATGATCTCCCCCTCCTGGAGGACCGGGTCGCCAAGCCCTTCCGGGATGCCTCAGGCGCCGGCTCGTCGATCGAGGACGCCGGGACCGATCTCGTGACGGCGGTCGAACGTCTGGCCACCACCCTCGGCTGGGTCACCGCGCTCACCCCGATCCTCATCGGCGGTGCCCTGTGGCTGACGATCCGGCTTCGATTCGTCCGACGGGCCACCGCTGCGCAGGGCCTCGTCGACAGCGTCGATGACCTCGACCTCTTCGCCCTGCGGGCTCTGGCCAACCAGCCCCTCTCGCGATTGGCCACGATCTCTCCCGACCCTGCCGGCGCCTGGCGCCGCGCGGAACCCGAGACCGTGCGCGAGCTCGCTGTCCTCGAGCTCGCCGACTGTGGACTTCGCCCGCCGGGTCCGAGGACTCCACGGGCCAAGGGGTAGTTTCCGAGGCCTGTATGGCACCCGTGCGGTGCCTTCGGTCCTGGTGCACGTCACGCACCAGGTGCGCAGGGCGCACCAGCGAGGAAGTCGCCGGTCGGGTTGCCTCGGCGCTGCTCCACGCCGTCTCGTCTGTCCACATCGGACTACCCGCGACCCAGCGATCCACAGCTCACGGCATGCGCTGCCCCGTCACCCGGCGCCCGTCCCACCATGGTGGATGAGCACTCCACGCGACCCGGTCCCGTCCGGCCCTCCAGAACCGGTCGGCACTCAGGTGCCCGGCGCCCGAGTGGGCAACGATGACATCGCCTGCCCCATGTCGTGCAACCTCTGTTCGGAGCCGGGTGATTGTGAGGACTGCCTCGACTGCCTGTTCTGGCCGGGCACGTTCGACCCTGTTCCCCCACGGAGACCGACGCCCAGAGGCCGCTCGTCACCGCTCCAGCAGGCCGAGCTCGATCGCGCACGAGCAGAGCTCAGCGCGGGTACGCGGATGGGTTTGCTGCTCCGACGGTTTCGCGCTGCGCGCCAGATGGGGCAGCGTGCTCTGGCCCGGGACGTGGGAATTCACCACACCACGCTGGGGCGGGCCGAGTCGGACGCGGGTGGCCTGACCCTCGACAAAGTCGAGTCACTCTTGGCGCACGTCGACTACCGCATCGCTTTCGTCCCCGGCGAGCAGCCGGTGGGATCTGACGTTCACGAGGATGCCGACGAGACGTGGGGTACGGCAGAGCTCTTGGCCAGAGATGGACAAGGTCGCCGGCTGCCGCCCCACGGCATGGCCACGTGGTTGTCCACCGACGAGGTCCGGATCCGCTCCGCACACGGACCGGACGAACCCCGATGGATGTGGCAACGACCTCGCTGAGGCAGTGGGACCGCGCCGAGCTCGCCCCTCACTCCCCCAGCGCGACGACCTGCGGCCGTAGATCCTCCGCCGGGCACTCCCACGAGGACGCCTCGGCATCCTGCTGATCACCGGAGCGGATGTCCTTGATCTGGTCACCCGACTCCCCCGCGCCCGGGAACCACACGTACGGGATCCCGCGACGCTCGGCGAAACGGATCTGCTTGCCGAACTTGGCAGCGGCCGGCGCCACCTCGCAGGGGGTACCGCGCGCACGCAGCGCGGTGGCCACGGCGACGGACTCGGGGCGACTCCCTTCGTCCGTCACGGCCACGAGCACCGCCGACGGGGACTTGCGGCTCGCCCCGACCAACCCCGACCCGAGGAGCAGGCCGAGCAGCCGCGAGAGGCCGATCGAGATCCCGACACCCGGGTAGGTGTTCTTGCCGTCGCTCGCGAGCTCGTCATAGCGGCCACCGGAGCAGAAGGATCCCCACGACTCGTGGCCGATCAGCTGGGTCTCGTAGACCGTGCCGGTGTAGTAGTCGAGGCCGCGGGCGATCCTCAGGTCGGCGACCATCGCCCCCGGCGCCGAGGCCATCCCCATCTCGATGACCGCGGCCAGCGATGCCAGCCCATCGTCCAGGACGGGGTGCTCCACGCCGAGCGCGCGGACCTGCTCGACGAAGGAGGTGTCCGACGTACGGATCATCGCCAGATCGAGCACGGCCTGTGCCTGATCGGGTGTCCGTCCGGCCTCCACGAGCAGCTCGGCGACCTTGGCCGGTCCGATCTTGTCGAGCTTGTCGACGGTACGCAGCGTCCCCGCGACGTCGTCGATCCCGAGCCCCCGGTAGAAGCCCTCGGGGATCTTGCGGTTGTTGACCTGGATGACCATCGGCGGGATCGGCAGCTTCGCGAAGATCTCCGCCATGACCAGAGGCATCTCCGCCTCGAAGTGCGGCGCGAGCTCCCCCACGTCCACGACATCGATGTCGCACTGGGTGAACTCGCGGTAGCGCCCTTCCTGGGGCCGCTCCCCACGCCAGACCTTCTGGATCTGGTGCCGGCGGAAGGGGAAGTTCAGCCGCCCGGCGTTCTCCACCACGTACCGGGCGAAGGGCACCGTGAGGTCGAAGTGCAGGCCCAGCTCGGCGCCGTCACGCGCGTCATCGGCGAGACGGTGGATCCCGTAGATCTCCTTGTCGGCATCACCGCCCTTGCCCACCAGGCGCTCGACCGGCTCGACGGACCGGGTCTCGATGGAGGGGAAGCCGTGCAGCTCGAAGGTGTCGCGGATGACGTCGATGAAGTGCTGCTCCACGACCCGCTGCTCGGGCAGGTACTCCGGGAAGCCGGACAGGGGCGTGACCTTGGTCGGGCGGGGTGTGCTCATCACAGTCCTTGCAGGTGCGGGTTGGTCGCCTTCTCGCGGGCCAGCGTCGTCGCGGGTCCGTGACCGGGCAGGACGAGGCTGGAGTCGGGGCGCGGATGGACGGCACGCTGCAAGGAGCGCTCCATGGCCTCCGACGACCCTCCGGGCAGGTCGGTCCGGCCGATCGAGCCGGCGAAGAGGACGTCCCCGGTGAGCAGGGTGCGGTCGACCTCGGCCTCTGCGGGGATCCCCGCGGGCACGCCCCCGAGCGCGAACATCACCGATCCCTCGGTGTGCCCAGGAGCGTGGACCACCTCGAGGTCGAGTCCGGCCACCGAGACGACCTCGCTGTCGGTGATCTCGACGACCTTCTCCGGCTCACGCCAGGTGACCTGCTTGCCGAACTGCTGCTCGAGCATGCCGGTCAGCTGCGGCCCCAGCGAGGAGCTGCTCAGCGGGTTCTCCAGGCGGTAGCGGTCCTCGGAGTGGATGTAGGCCGCGAGCTCGCCGCCGCACACGGGCGTCACGGAGAAGACGTGATCGACGTGGCCGTGGGTGAGCAGGACCGCCGCGGGCTTGAGACGGTGCTCCGTGAGCACCTCCCTCAGTGTCTCCTCGATACCGATCCCCGGGTCGACGACGAGGCACTCCTCGCCGGGCCCGTCCGCGAGGACATAGCAGTTGGTTCCGAAGGCCTGCGCCGGGAAAGAGAGGGTCAGCACGGACCAAACCCTACGTGGGCGCCCTCATCGGCCACGCGAATGGGTAACCTCGAGCCTGTGAGCGACGAGACACCAGCCCCGCGCCCCACGGCGCCTTCGCCGGCGGCCCTGGCCCGACTGGCACCCACCCGACCGACCGTGACCCCGCCACCGGACATCCCGGCGGTGACGGACGACCACAGCGCATCGGCCGCCTTCGGGCGGGCCGACGAGGAGGGTCGCGTCTTCGTCCGCGACGGCGAGAGCGAGCGTGAGGTCGGGTCCTACCCGGGCGCCACCCCCGAAGAGGCCCTGCAGTACTTCGCCCGCAAGTACGACGAGCTCTTCGCCTCCGCCAGCCTGCAGCGCCAGCGACTCGACTCCCCCGAGGTCTCCTCCAAGGAGATCGCGGACGGACTGAAGTCCGTGCGCGAGCACGCCCACGAGCCCAATGTCGTCGGTGACCTCCCGGCACTCGCCGCGCTCGTCGCGGAGGTCGAGGAGGGCCTGACCGCCAAGCGGCAGGCCGAGTCCGCCGTGCGGGCCGAGGCGAAGAAGAAGGCCACCGCCGAGCGTGAGGTCATCGTGGCCGAGGCGGAGACCATCGCCGGCCAGCCCGTCGAGAAGGTCCAGTGGAAGCAGTCCACCGCCCGCATGCGCGCCCTGCTCGATGAGTGGAAGTCCCACCAGCGCGGCGCGGTCCGACTGGACAAGGACGTCGAGAGCGCCCTGTGGCAGCGGTTCTCCAAGGCCCGTAACGGCTTCGACAAGGCCCGTCGGTCCCACTTCGCCCACCTCGAGAAGAGCCGGGGCGAGGTCAAGGCCGTCAAGGAGGACCTCGTGGTCGAGGCCGAGCGGATGTCGACCTCCACGGACTGGAATGCCACCGCCGGCGCCTACAAGCGACTCATGGACCAGTGGCGCCGAGCCGGCCGGGCCGGACGCAAGGACGACGACCGCCTGTGGGAGCGCTTCCGTACCGCCCAGGACACCTTCTTCAACGCCAAGGACGCCGAGGCGGCCAAGGAGGACGAGGCCCACCGGGGCAACCTCGAGGTCAAGGAAGGGATCCTCGCCGAGGCCGAGGCCCTGCTGCCGGTCAAGGACCTCGACACGACGAAGGCCGCCCTGCGCGGGATCCAGGAGCGCTGGGAGGCTGCGGGCAAGGTGCCCCGCGCCGACATCGACCGGATGGAGAAGGGGATGCGCCGCGTCGAGCAGGCCGTGCGCGACGTCGAGGACAAGAAGTGGTCCTCCTCCAACCCCGAGCTCTCGGCCCGGGCGGCCTCCATGGCCCAGCAGCTCGAGTCGAAGGTCGCCGACCTCACCGCTGATCTGGAGAAGGCCCGGGCGAAGGGCGACACCGCACGCGCGGCCACGATCCGGGAGCAGATCGACGCGCAGCAGATGTGGCTCGACCAGGCCCGCAAGGGGCTCGACGAGTTCGGCAGCTGACGGCGGCTGAGAGGGCTTCGAGGCTCGGCCGCGGGCGGCCTCACACCTCAGCCATCGTCACGATGGCTGAGGTGTGACGAGCGCCAGCGAGGAACCTCGAAGCCCGTCTCGAAGCCCCGTCCCGGGTCCCGTCCCACCCGCGCCTAATTCGTCGACTGGCCTCCGGTGATCCGGAAGCAGTCGAAGACGGCGTCGATCCGCTTGACCTGGTGCATGACGTGGCTGAGGTGACCGGTGTCGCCCATCTCGAAGGTGAACCGCAGGACCGCCACCCGGTTGCGTGAGGTGTGCACGGCCGCAGACAGGATGTTCACACCCGACTCGGAGAGCACCCGGGTGACGTCCGAGAGCAGCCCGGACCGGTCGAGGGCCTCCACCTGCACCTGGACGAGGAAGACGCTCGAGCTGCTCGGCGCCCACTCGACCTCGAGGAAGCGCTCGGACTCCTTCTGCAGGGACCGCGCGTTGGTGCAGTCGGTCCGGTGCACCGAGACGCCGTTGCCGCGGGTGATGAAGCCCATGATCTCGTCGCCGGGGACGGGCGTGCAGCACTTCGCGAGCTTGACCCACAGGTCGTCGACACCCTTGACGACGACGCCGGGGTCGGTGCCGGCGCGGCGCTCGCGGGCCGGCCCCGGCAGGGTCGCCTCGGCGAGGTCCTCGGTGGCCCCGTCCTCGCCCCCCGCGGCCGCGAGGAGACGCGAGACGACGTGCTGGGCGGAGACATGCCCCTCTCCGACCGCGGCATAGAGCCCGTCGACGTCCTGACGACGCAGCTCGCTGGCCACCGAGGTGAGACTCTCGACCGTGAGGATGCGCTGGAGCGGAAGGTTCTGCTTGCGCACGACCTTGGCGATGGCCTCCTTGCCGGAGTCGACCATCTCCTCGCGGCGCTCCTTGGTGAACCACTGCTTGATCTTGTTGCGCGCCCGCGCGGAGCGCACGAACTTGATCCAGTCGCGTGAGGGACCGGCGCCCTCGGCCTTGGAGGTGAGCACCTCGACCGCATCGCCGTTCTCCAGGGGGGAGTCCAGGGGCACGAGCCGGCCGTTGACCCGGGCGCCGATGCACCGGTGACCCACCTCGGTGTGCACGGCATACGCGAAGTCCACCGCGGTGGACCCGGCGGGAAGGGCGATGACCTGCCCCTTCGGGGTGAAGGCGTAGACCTCCTGCGTCTTGATCTCGTACCGCAGCGAGTCGAGGAACTCGCTCGGGTCGGACGTCTCGCGCTGCCAGTCGAGCAGCTGGCGCAGCCAGGCCATCTCCCCGACCTGTCCGTCGTCGACGTGTCCCCCGTCGGGGCTGCCGCGGTCCTTGTACTTCCAGTGCGCCGCGACGCCGTACTCGGCGCGACGGTGCATCTGGTGGGTGCGGATCTGGATCTCGACCGGGTTGCCCTGCGGGCCGATGACCGTCGTGTGCAGGGACTGGTACATGTTGAACTTCGGCAGCGAGATGTAGTCCTTGAACCGCCCGGGAAGGGGGTTCCACCGCGCGTGCAGCGCGCCGAGCGCCGCATAGCAGTCGCGGACGGTGTCGACGAGCACGCGCACGGCGACGAGGTCGTAGATCTCCCCGAACTCACGTCCCCCGACGATCATCTTCTGGTACACGGAATAGTAGTGCTTCGGCCGCCCCGTGACGGTCGCCTTGATCTTCGACTCCCGCAGGTCCATGACCACCTGCGAGCGGACCGTCGCGAGGTACTCCTCGCGCGCCGGGGCGCGTTCGGCGACGAGCCGGACGATCTCCTCGTAGACCTTGGGGTACAGGGTGGCGAAGGACAGGTCCTCCAGCTCCCACTTGATGGTGTTCATCCCGAGCCGGTGCGCGAGCGGCGCGTAGATCTCGAGGGTCTCCTGCGCCTTGCGCTGGGCAGACGCCGCGGAGACGTACCGCCAGGTCCGCGCATTGTGCAACCGGTCGGCGAGCTTGATCACGAGCACCCGGATGTCGCGGGCCATCGCGACGATCATCTTGCGGACGGTCTCGGCCTGGGCATTGTCGCCGTAGGTGACCTTGTCCAGCTTCGTCACGCCGTCGACGAGCTTGGCGACCTCCGCCCCGAACTCCTCCTCGAGGTCGTCGAGGCTGTACTCGGTGTCCTCGACGGTGTCGTGCAGGAGCGCCGCCGCGAGGGTCACCGGCGTCATCCCGAGCTCGGCGAGGATCGTCGTCACGGCGAGCGGGTGGGTGATGTACGGGTCACCGCTCTTGCGGTTCTGCCCCCGGTGCAGCTCCTCGGCGACATCGTAGGCACGCTCGATGATCGACAGGTCGGCCTTGGGATGGCTCTGCCGCACGATCTGCAGCAGCGGGTCGAGGACACCGGGGGTCGTGGCGCGGCCACCACCGATGCGCGCCAAGGAGGCACGCGCCAGCGACCGCGGGGAGAACCCTCCGCTGCCCGTGCTGCGCTCACTCATGGAGTGAGCCTAGACCGTGACCACGCTCCGGACGTCACGCCCCGCCAAGAGATTGCGTCCATCGAGCGCGGCGATCTCGATGAGCACCTCCACACCGGCCACCTGACCGCCGCAGTGCTCGATGAGCTCGCACCCCGCGGCCGCCGTGCCTCCGGTGGCGAGGACGTCGTCGACGACGAGCACCCGCGCCCCGTCGGGCAGGTCGGCGCCGTGCACCTCGATGCGGGCCGTGCCGTACTCGAGGTCGTAGTCCACCCCCACGGTCGGCCCCGGCAGCTTGCCCGCCTTGCGCACGGGGAGGAAGCCCACGCCGAGCTCCATCGCCACGGCGGCGCCGAAGATGAAGCCCCGTGCCTCGAGGCCCGCGACCATGTCGACCCTGCCGCGCCACGGCTGCGCGTGCACCCGCACGACCTCGGCGAGCAGGTCGCCGTCCGCGATGACCGGGGTGATGTCCTTGAAGGTCACCCCCGGCTCCGGGAAGTCCTCGACGTCGCGCATCGTCGCGGCGATCCGTTCGCCCAGCGAACCGCTCACGAGCGGCCCCGACGCTTGCGCGGCGTCTTCTTCGGCTGGTTGCGCGGTCCGCCCGACTGGGCGTACTTGTGCACCGTGCGGCCCGTGACCGTCTGGCTCCCGGAGTCGCCGTCCCCCTCCGGGACGGCGGTGGATGAGCTGCCGGCCCCCGACGGGGCGGGGGTCTCCCCCTTCGCTCCGCCAGCGGAGGTGCTCGCCGCAGCGCCGGACGAAGGGGAGGTCCCTCCCCGCCCGCCGGTGCCGGCCGTCGCGAGCCGACGCTCCTCACGGGCCTGGTACTTCCGGGCGTCCTCGGCCAGCGAGATCACCTCGGGGTCCTTGCGGCGCAGGTCGACGAGCAGCGGCGTCGCGATGAAGACGGACGAGATCGCACCCACCGACATCCCGATGAAGAGCGCCAGCGACAGGTCGAGCAGCGTGCCGGGCCCGAGCTGGGCGAAGCCGATGACGATGACCGCGATGATCGGCAGGACGGCGATGACCGTGGTGTTGATCGAGCGGACGAGGGTCTGGTTCACCGCGAGGTTGGCCGCGTCGGCGAAGCTCCGGCGGCGGTTCCCGAAGGCCGCCCTCGTGTTCTCCTTGACGTGGTCGAAGACGACGACCGTGTCGTAGAGCGAGTACCCGAGCACCGTGAGGAAGCCGATCATCGTCGCCGGTGAGACCTCGAACCCGGTCCAGGCGTAGATGCCGACGGTGATGAACATGTCGTGGGCGAGGGCCACCATCGAGGAGACGGCCATCTTCCAGTTGCGGTAGTACAGCGCCATCAGGGCCGTGGTGAGGACGATGAAGACCGCCAGCGCCCGCAGCGCCTGCTGACTGACCGACTTGCCCCACGACGGACCGATGAAGTTGGAGCTGACGTCATTGGACTTCACGTCGAAGGCCTCGGCCAGCCCCCGAGTCACCTCGCGGGCCTCCGCCTGGTCCAGCTCCTCGGTCTGCACCCGGACGGTGGAGCCACCCAGGGTCGAGACATTGGCCGACGCATCGTTGCCGGCGACCTCACGCACCGTGTCGGTCGCGCGGCTCTCGTAGTCGCCGGGTGCCGAGGAGGTCGCGACGCGGAACTCGGACCCGCCGGTGAACTCCAGGCTGAGGTTGAGCGGCTGGACGACGAAGCCCACCGCGACGACGGCCATGATCACGGCCGACCAGATGTACCAGGTCTTGGACTTGCCGACGAAGTCGAAGGACCGCTTGCCGGTGTAGAGGTCATTGCCCCAGTCCGCCATGCGACTCATCGCGCGCCCCCTTCCGCCGGCGTGACGGCCGGGTTCTCGATGTCGACCTGACCCCGACCGCGGTAGCGCAGCTTGGCCTCACGCAGGGTGTTCACATCGAAGCCGGACCACGAGTGGCCGGAGGCGAAGAACTTGCGTCGGGCGAGGATCGTGAGCATCGGGTGCGTGAAGAGCCAGAAGATCGCGAGGTCGATCAGCGTCGTCAGGCCGAGGGTGAAGGCGAAGCCACGCACGTTGGAGCTGGCGAGCATGTAGAGGATCGCCGCCGCGAGGAAGTTCACACCGTCGGCGACGAGGATCGTCCCCTTGGCCCGGGCCCAGCCGGCTTCCACCGCGGCCCGCACGTTTCGTCCTTCACGTAACTCATCGCGGACGCGTTCGAAGTAGACGATGAAGCTGTCCGCGGTGACACCGATGGCGATGATCAGACCGGTGACACCGGCCATGTCCAATCGATAGTTGTACCCCCAGGCCAGCAGGGCGATCGCCAGATAGGTGATGAAGAAGGCGACGAGCATCGAGCCGACGACGACGATCGACAGCGCCCGGTACTGCATGAGGGCGTAACCGAAGACGATGAGCAGGCCGATGATGCCGGCGATGATGCCGTAGCGCAGCTGCTCCGAGCCGAGGGTCGGACTGATCTCCTGGCGGGTCTGCACGTCGAAGGAGAGCGGCAGCGAGCCGAACTTCAGCGACTTCGCCAGGCTGCGGGCCTCCTCGATGGTGAACCCGGTGATGCTCGCCTGGCCGTTGGGGATGGCCTCGTTGAAGCCCGGCGCGGTGAGCACCTGCGAGTCGAGGACGGCGGCGAGGGCGTTGTAGGAGCTGGGCGGGGCCCCGGGCTGGGGCTCGGGCAGCTTGACCATGTCCTGGGAGATCTCGCCGTACTGCTCGCGGCCCTCACTGGTGAGGCTGAGCGAGATCTCCGGGGTGTTGGTCTGCTGGCCCTGGGCACCGACCTGGTACCCGGCCTGGGCGTCGGCGATCTCCTTGCCGGCGACGACCATCGGGCCGAGGATGTACTTGACCTGCCCCTTCTCGCCGCAGGCGACGATCGCCTCGTCCTCGTTGTTCGCCGGCTTCTCCTGCGGGGGCTCCGAGCAGTCGAGGCTCTGGAACTCCTTCCACAGCTTCGCGGAGACGTTGTTGGGGTCCGTGGGGCCCTCGGGCTTGCCCGTCGGCTTCCAGTCGGTCGGAGCCTGGCCCTGCTGGCCGGGCATCGCCGGTGTCGAGCCCGAGCTCGGGGTCGCACTGCCGGAGCCGGACGGGGTCGCCTTCTTCGAGCTCGAGGAACCCGAGGAGCTCGAGGAGCTCGGCTCGGTGGGCTCGGCCGGGGCCTCGATCGACTGCGCACCACCGTCGGAGCTCGTCGTGGCGGACGACGACTTCGACCCGGACGAGGACGAGCTCTTCGACTCACTGCCGGACGGGGACTGCCCACCGGAGGGCTGGCCCTGCTGCTCCTGCAGGTCCTGGGCCGCCTCCTCGCTCCCGACGCCGGTGGCCAGGACGGGACGGAACTGCATCTGGGAGGACGCCGCGATGGCCTCCTCCTGCTCCTTGGTCGGCGTGCCGGGCATCGCGACGACGATGTTGGAGTCGCCCTGCGTGGTCACCTCGGCGCCGGTGGTCCCCTGCGCGTCGATGCGCTGCACGATGATGTCGCGGGCCTCGGCAAGCTGCTCCTGGGAGACCTGCTCGCCGTCCTCGAGCCGGGGCTCGAGGACGATCTGCGTGCCGCCGGAGAGGTCGAGGCCGAGCTTGGGGGCCCACGTGGCGTTGTGCTGGACGACTCCGTAGCCCAAGGCGCCGACGAGCACGAGGATCCCGGCGAGGAGCCACAGCAGGACCCGCTTGGCGTGGTCCTTGCGGGCGACGTCCTTGGTGCGTCGAGCCTCCGCCATGTCAGTCCTGCCCTTCGTCGGGCGCGGCAGTGCCCACGGAGGGCGCGCCCGGGCCGTCGGCCTTCATGCCGATGGCCCGACGGTCGAGCGTGAGCACCGTGCCGGGCGCCACCTCGATCCGCACGCGCTCGTCGTGCAGCTCCGTGATCCGCCCGAGGATGCCGGCGGTCGTGAAGACCTCGTCACCCACCTGCAGCGAGGCCGAGAACTCCGCCAGCGTCCGCTGCCGCTTGCGTGCGGAGTAGAGCATGAAGCCGATGAGCAGCAGCGGGAGGATGAGCAGGAGCAGGCTGGCGGTCTGCGAGCCTTGGTTCATGAGGTGGACTTCCTGGGTCGGGACCGATCGGTCAGGTCGACGTCACAGTGGCCCGGGCGCACCCGGGCCAGTGGCCGAGTCTAGGTCAGGGCTGTGAGCGTCACCAACGGACAGGCCGGTGCGAGGGTTCCCGTGTGTGTGGTCACCCGTGGCGGCCGGTCTCGGGGCCGTCCGTGAGCGGAAGGGGGGTCTGCTGCCCCTCGGGCGGCACGAGCCCGAGGTGCTCCCAGGCCGCGGGGGTCGCCATGCGGCCACGGGGGCTGCGCACGATGTAGCCCTGCCGCACGAGATAGGGCTCGGCGACCGTCTCGACGGTGTCGGTCTCCTCCCCGACCGCGACGGCGAGCGTCGACAGTCCGACGGGCCCACCGGCGAAACGTCGGCACAGGGCCTCGAGGACCGCCCGGTCGAGGCGGTCGAGGCCGACCTCGTCGACGTCGAAGAGGGCCAGTGCCCGGTCGGCCGCGGTGCGGTCCACGGATCCGTTGCCGTGCACCTGGGCCCAGTCGCGCACCCGGCGCAGCAGCCGGTTGGACACCCGTGGGGTCCCCCGGGAGCGGCGGGCGATCTCGGCGAGGGCGTCGGACTGCGCCTCCACCTCGAGCAGGCCCGCGCTGCGGGCGAGGATGCGCTCGAGGTCGCCGACCTCGTAGAAGTCGAGGTGGCCGGTGAAGCCGAAGCGGTCCCGCAGCGGCGCGGGCAGCAGTCCGGCGCGGGTCGTGGCACCGACGACGGTGAAGGGGGGTAGCTCCAGCGGGATGGCCGTGGCGCCGGGGCCCTTGCCCACGATGACGTCGACCCGGAAGTCCTCCATCGCGAGGTAGAGCATCTCCTCGGCGGGACGGGACATGCGGTGGATCTCGTCGAGGAAGAGCACCTCGCCCTCGGTGAGCGAGGACCGCACCGACGCCAGGTCCCCGGCGTGCTGGCTCGCCGGTCCGGAGGTGACGCGGATCGGCTGCTCGAGCTCGGCGGCGACGAT
>JBQGNO010000065.1:0-1191 GCA_052087725.1 Janibacter sp.
GAGTACTCGCGTGCGGCCCTCGCCGAGGTCGGGCCGCACGTCGTCGCCCTCGCCGGTGCCGAGGACCTGCCCGCGCACGGGGAGGCCGTCACGGCCCGCACGGATCAGGAGGCCCGGCGATGAGCGAGATCGAGCAGCTGCTGCGCCCCGAGCTGCGCGGACGCACGCCCTACGGCGCCCCGCAGCTGGACGTCGACGTCCAGCTCAACACCAACGAGTCCTCCTACCCCGTCCCCGACGAGGTGGTCCGGGCGGTCGTCGCCGAGCTGCAGGATGGCCTCGGTGGATTGAACAGATACCCGGACCGGGAGTTCACCGCGTTGCGCACGGCCCTCGTCGACTACCTCGAGGACCGCAGCGGTGTCGCCCTTCGTCCGGAGCAGATCTGGGCGGGCAACGGCAGCAACGAAGTCCTCTCGCACCTCGTCCAGGCCTTCGGCGGCCCGGACCGGGCCGCCCTCGGCTTCACGCCCGCCTACTCGATGCACCCGATCATCACCGAGACGCTCGGGACCCCGTGGGTGGACGGGCAGCGCGATGCCGACACCTTCGACCTCACGGTCGAGTCCGCGATCGAGCAGGCGAAGGGAGTGGACCCGCACCTCGTCTTCCTCTGCTCACCGAACAACCCGACCGGCTCGGCCCTGCCCTTCGACGTCATCGAGGCGATGCTCGAGGCCGCGCCCCGGGCGATCGTCGTCGTCGACGAGGCCTACGCGGAGTTCGCTCGCGAGGGGACGCCCACCGCGCTGTCGCTCCTCGAGCGCCACCCGCGCCTCGTGGTGACCCGGACGATGAGCAAGGCCTTCACCCTCGCCGGTGGACGGGTCGGCTACCTCGCGGCGAGCCCCGAGATCGTCGATGCCCTGCGCCTGGTGCGCCTGCCGTACCACCTGTCGACGCCGACGCAGACGATCGCGCGGGTCGCCCTCGAGCACGCCGACCTGCTGCTCGAGACTGTCGAGGCGATCAAGGTCCAGCGCGACCGTCTCGTGACCGAGCTCGCCGATCTCGGCCTGCGCCCCGTGCCCAGCGACGCCAACTTCGTCCTCTTCGGCGGCCTCGCCGATGCCGCGGCGACGTGGCAGGCTCTGCTGGACGACGGGGTGCTCGTCCGTGACGTCGGCATCCCGCACCACCTGCGCGTCACCGCCGGCACCCCGGAGGAGACGACTCGATTCCTCACGGCGA
>JBQGNO010000065.1:1201-4920 GCA_052087725.1 Janibacter sp.
ACGCCCCCACCCACCTGCTGACCAAGGAGAGCCTGTGAGCAGCCAGTCCCGCACCGCGACGGTGAGTCGAGGCACGTCGGAGTCCCGCGTCGAGGTGAGCGTCGACCTCGACGGCACCGGCGCCGGCGACGTGTCGACCGGAGTCCGCTTCTACGACCACATGCTGCTGTCCCTGGCCAAGCACAGCCTCATCGACCTCACCGTCCGCGCCGACGGCGATGTCGATGTCGATGCCCACCACACGGTCGAGGACGTCGCGATCGTCCTCGGGCAGGCCGTCCGCGAGGCGCTCGGGGACAAGAGCGGGATCAGCCGCTTCGGCGACGCGACGGTGCCTCTCGACGAGGCGCTCGTCCACGCGGTCGTCGACGTCGCGGGGCGTCCCTACGTCGTCCACACCGGCGAGCCGCAGGGCCAGGAGTACGTGATCATCGGCGGCAACTTCGTCGGCTCGCTCACGCGGCACGTGCTGGAGTCCTTCGCGTACAACGCCGGGATCGCCCTGCACGTGCGCGTCCTGGGCGGCCGGGATCCCCACCACATCGTCGAGGCGCAGTTCAAGGCCCTGGCCCGTGCCCTGCGGACCGCGGTCGCCCACGACCCGCGTGTCAGCGGCATCCCCAGCGCCAAGGGCGCGCTGTAGATCGGTACGCGATGAGCCAGTCCGGTCGGGGAGCGGTCTTCCTCTCCGCGAGCGCTGCGAGCGCCGCAGAGTGGGTGCGTCGCGGGGTCGTGCCCTGCCATGTCCTCGCGCACACCTCCTGGTCGATCGTCGTACCCGCGGTCGGCGCCACGGAGGTCGCCTCGCCGTACGACGACGCGTTGACGGTGCTGGCCTCCCGGCACATCGGTGCCCGTCTGGCCCCGGCCATCGGGCTCTTCCGGATCGATGACACCGCTGTCGTCACGGCCAGGGCGGCCGGGCGCGGCCCCACCCGGTGGGCGCTGCGGGCCGCGGACCGGGCGATCGTCGCCGGTCCCGAGCTGCCGAGGCTGACACCCGAGGGTCTGCACCGGGCCCTGGGCAGCGGCGCACCCACCCGGGAGGTCCCGGTGCGGGGGATCCGCGATGCATGGCGCCGGACCGATCTGACGCATGATGAGTGGCTGGTCGAGGTCGCGACGGTCCTGGGGATGCCCGGGACCAAGGTCCTCGACGGCACCGACACCGCCCTCGGTCCGGTCATCCCGCCGGCGGCGCGGTCGATCACCGCCTTCGAGTCCGTCATCAAGGATGTGCACCAGTGAGCGAGCAACCCCGGGTCGCCGTCCTCGACTACGGCTCCGGCAACGTGCACTCCGTGGTGCGTGCCCTGACCCACGTCGGCGCAGCGGTCGAGCTGACCACCGACCGCGACCCCGTCCTCGCCGCGGACGGCCTGCTCGTCCCGGGCGTCGGCAACTTCCACGCGTGCATGGCCGGGCTGCGGGCTGCCGACGGGCCCTCGCTCATCGACACCCGGCTCGCCGGAGGACGTCCCGTCCTCGGGATCTGCGTCGGTCTGCAGGTGATGTTCGACGGCTCCGACGAGCCGAGCGGCGTCGCGGCCGAGCAGGAGGGGCTGGGCGAGTGGCCCGGTACCGTGCGCCGGCTCGAGGCCCCGGTCGTGCCCCACATGGGCTGGTCCGACGTGACCGCCCCCGAGGGGACCCGGCTCCTCGCCGGGGTCGAGCAGGAACGCTTCTACTTCGTCCACTCCTACGCTGTGCCCAGCTGGGACCTGCCGGCCGCCCCCGGGGCGCTCTCGGCAGCCGTGCCCCGGGTCACGTGGAGCGAGCACGGGTCCCCCTTCGTCGCGGCCGTCGAGAACGGCCCCTTGTCCGCCACGCAGTTCCACCCCGAGAAGTCCGGGGATGCGGGACTGCACCTTCTGAAGAACTGGGTGATGTCACTGTGACCACGACCGAGACCACACGACTGGAGCTGTTGCCCGCAGTCGATGTCCGCGAAGGGCGGGCCGTGCAGCTGCAGCAGGGCGTCTCCGGCTCAGGCTGGGACTTCGGTGACCCGCTGCAGGCCGCACAGGCCTGGCAGGAGCAGGGGGCCGAGTGGATCCACCTCGTCGACCTCGACGCGGCCTTCGGCGAAGGGAGCAACCGTGAGCTCCTCGCGGGGATCGTCGGTCGGCTCGACGCGAAGGTCGAGCTGAGCGGTGGCATCCGTGACCAGGAGTCCCTCGTCGCGGCGCTCGACTCGGGGTGTGCCCGGGTCAACCTCGGCACGGCGGCGCTGGAGAACCCCGAGTGGACCGCAGCGGCGATCGCCGAGCACGGCGACCGGATCGCCGTCGGTCTCGATGTGCGAGGCACCACGCTCGCCGCCCGCGGGTGGACGCGGGAGGGCGGTGACCTCTGGGAGACGCTCGCCCGACTCGACTCCGAGGGCTGCAGCCGCTATGTCGTCACCGACGTGGCCAAGGACGGGATGCTCGCCGGTCCCAATCTCCAGCTCCTCACGGACGTCAGCTCGGCCACCTCGGCAAAGGTCGTCGCCTCCGGCGGAGTGACCACGCTCGACGACGTCGTCGCCCTGCGAGAGCTCGTGCCCCACGGTGTGGAGGGCGCGATCATCGGCTCCGCGCTCTACAAGGGCACGGTGACCCTGAGCGAGGCCCTCGATGCGGCGGGACGCCCATGACTACCCCCAGCGATTCCGCAGGAGTGCCCTGGCAGGGCCGCGAGCTGCCGCAGGGTGGATTCGCCGGCGATGACGGCACGGCCTCGCCGGGCCTGGTCCGCGCCCTGACCACCGGGGGAGAGCGCGACGTCCTGCGCCACCTCGCGTCGGCACGTCTCCTGGTCCCCGTCACGGCGGTCGCGAGCGAGACGACGACCGGAGCGGACGGCCAGGTCGCCGACACGGAGGCGGACATGGCCGTCGTCCTCCTCGAGCACCCGGACGGCCGGACCGCGTTGCCGGTCTTCTCCTCGATGGAGTCCCTCGCCGACTTCGACTCCACCCTTCGTCCGGTGCCGGTCGAGGCACCGCGCGCCGCGCAGGCCGCGGTGAGCGAGAAGGCCGACCTCATGGTCCTCGACTGCGCGAGCGAGCAGGCCTTCGAGGTGCGCGGGTCGATGGTGTGGGCGCTCTCCCAGCAGCGCGAGTGGATCCCTGCGGAGGAGGACCCCTTCGTCGCCGCCGCGGTCGAGCGGGTCTGTGCCGCGCACGAGGAGGTCCGGGCGCACACGCTCGCGGCCGGTGCTCCCGACGGGCAGGGCATCCTCCAGGTCGGCCTGACCCTCGTGCCGGAGCTGACCGAGGAGCAGGTGCAGCAGCTGGTCACGCAGATGGCCGAGGAGCTGGCCACGGACGGCGAGCTGCGGGCGCGCATCGATGGCCTGAGCTTTGCCATCACCTGACGTGATGGGCGCGTGCGGGGCCCACGACACGCGGGCGGGCGATTTCGGGCCGCGGCCCGGTCGCTGTTAGAGTAGTCATCGACCGGTCGGCGTCCCTGTGGCGCCGACGCAAGAGGAGCCTCGCTTCCACCCGCGCCAACCATCTGGTTGCCGGGTCACAGGTCTCGATGCGGTCCGGACCGCTGGCGATCAGACGATCGCTGGTGATCCGCAGACCATATCGTGCTCTGGTGGAGGCTCCTCGCGATCGGCGAGGAGCCTTTTCTCGTCGGTAGCGGGAGTGGACACACCGAGCTAAGGAGCAACACATCAGCGAGCCTCGCATCAACGATCGGATCCGCGTCCCCGAGGTCCGACTC
>JBQGNO010000065.1:4930-14625 GCA_052087725.1 Janibacter sp.
AGCAGGTCGGCATCGTGCGCGTGGAGGATGCCCTCCGTCTCGCTGCCGAGGCAGACCTCGACCTCGTCGAGGTCGCTCCGATGGCCAAGCCCCCCGTGGCCAAGCTCATGGACTTCGGCAAGTACAAGTACGAAGCCGCCATGAAGGCGCGTGAAGCGCGCAAGAACCAGGTCAACACGGTCATCAAGGAGATCAAGCTCCGGCCGAAGATCGACAGCCATGACTACGGCACCAAGAAGGGCCACGTCGAGCGCTTCCTCAGCGCCGGCGACAAGGTCAAGGTGACGATCATGTTCCGCGGCCGCGAGCAGTCCCGCCCCGAGCTGGGCTTCCGACTGCTGCAGCGTCTCGCGGAGGACGTCGTCGAGCTCGGCACCGTCGAGTCGGCGCCGAAGCAGGATGGCCGCAACATGGTCATGGTGCTCGGTCCGACGCGTAAGAAGTCCGAGGCGCGCGCCGAGGCGCGGCGCAAGAAGGACGAGAAGAAGGCCTCCGCCGAGGAGTCCGCCGCGGCGGACGAGACCACCGAGGCGCCGGCAGAGTCCTGAGCCGGCACAGACCAGCACAGCAACGACAAGGAGATCGGCGCCATGCCGAAGAACAAGACGCACAGCGGCGCGAAGAAGCGCTTCCGGGTCACCGGCTCGGGCAAGATCATGCGCGAGCGGGCGAACCACGTTCACAAGTTCCACGAGAAGACCCCGCAGCACGCTCGTCGCCTCGCGAACGACGTCCAGGTCTCCAAGGCCGACGAGAAGAAGATCAAGAAGCTGCTCGGTCGCTGACCTGAGCCTCTTGCACCACCAAACCTGAAGGAGTATCACGTGGCACGCGTGAAGCGGGCGGTCAACGCCCACAAGAAGCGCCGGGTTGTTCTCGAGCGCGCCAGCGGATACAGGGGCCAGCGGTCCCGCCTCTACCGCAAGGCCAAGGAGCAGGTCTCCCACTCGCTGGAGTACAGCTACCGTGACCGTCGCGCCAGGAAGGGCGACTTCCGTCGCCTCTGGATCCAGCGCATCAACGCCGGCGCCCGCGCGAACGGGATGACCTACAACCGGTTCATCCAGGGTCTGCGCGTCGCGGAGGTCGAGGTCGACCGTCGCATGCTCGCCGAGCTCGCCGTCAACGACGAGGCGGCCTTCGCCGCGCTCGTCGAGATCGCCAAGGCCAATGTGCCGGCGACCACCGACGCCAAGGCCCAGGCCTGAGCGACCACTTCGGACGCCGGGAGCGCCCCGTCCTGACCAATCCCGCTGCTGAGCGGGTGAAGCAGGTGCGCGGGCTCTCCCGGCGTTCTGTGCGTCGGCGCACCGGACGGGTCCTCGTCGAGGGCCCCCAGGGGGTGCGTGAGGCAGTGCATTTCGCTCCGGACCGGATCCGGGACCTCTACGTCACCGCGGAGGCGGCGCAGCGCTACGCCGAGTTCGTCGAGCCGGCCCGCGAGGCGGGCGTCATCGTCCACGAGGCCACCGAAGAGGTTCTCGCGGCGATGTGTGATGCCGACACTCCCCAGGGGACGGCGGCCGTCGTCGACTGGTCGTCCACCTCCCTCGAGGAGGTGATGGCCCAGCAGCCCCGGCTGCTCGTGCTGCTGGTCCACGTGCGCGATCCGGGCAATCTCGGCACCGTCATCCGTGGCGCCGATGCGGCCGGAGCGGATGCCGTCCTCATCAGCGACGGCTCGGTCGACGTGATGTCACCCAAGGTCGTGCGGTCCACGGCCGGGTCGATCTTCCACCTGCCCGTGGTCACCGGTCTGCCGATCGACGAGAGCCTCGCGACACTGGCCGATCGCGGGGTGCGCCGTCTGGCCGCCGATGGGGTGGGGGAGCGCACCATCGATGACACCGACCTCACCGGTCCGCACGTCTGGGTCATGGGCAACGAGGCTTGGGGCCTCGAGCCGGCGATCCGCGAGGCCTGCGACGAGGTCGTCCGGGTGCCGATCCACGGGCACGCCGAGTCGCTCAACCTCGCGATGGCGACGACGATCTGTCTCTACGCCTCGGCCCGGGCGCAGCGCGCCTGACCACGACGATGGGGCGGGACCGCGATCGCGGTCCCGCCCCTTCGTCATGCCGACTCTCAGTTATCGCGCTCCCGGAGCACCTCGCCGGGGTCGGTCGCACCGCCGTCGTCGGCAGCAGCCTTGCCGTCGCGGATGCGCTGGCCGATCTGGGCGTCGACATTGGTCCAGTACTCGAAGACCCGCGAGAGCACGGGATCCTCGACGCCGCCCAGGGAGCCGACGACCGTGTCGACGAGGCGATCGCGCTGCGCGTCGCTGAAGACCTCGCGCACGAGCGTGCCCGGCTGACCGAAGTCATCGTCCTCGGCGTGCAGCTCGTAGGCCGAGCGCACGATCGTGCCGTCGGCCTCCCAGCCATCGTCGACCGGGCCCTGCTCGTCGGCGTGCGGCCGGCCGAAGCTGTTGGGCATGTACGTCGGCGCGGCGCCGGAGTGCTCGTAGCGCATCGGACCGTCGAAGCTGTAGTGGTTCTCCTGCTCGACTGCGGGACGGTTGACCGGGAGCTGGTGGAAGTTCGGCCCGATGCGTGCCCGGTGGGCGTCGGCATAGGCGAAGACGCGACCGAGGAGCATCTTGTCGGGCGAGAAGCCGATGCCCGGCACGGTGTTGCTCGGGGCGAAGGCCGCCTGGTCGATCTGGGCGAAGAAGTTCACCGGGTTCTCGTCGAGGGTCATCGTGCCGACCTCGATGAGCGGGTAGTCCTCGTGCGGCCAGATCTTCGTCAGGTCGAAGGGGTTGAAGCGGTAGGTCTTCGCATCCTCGTAGGGCATGACCTGGACCGACAGCGTCCACTTCGGGTGCTCGCCCCGCTCGATCGACTCGAAGAGGTCGCGGCGGTGGAACTCGGCGTCCTCACCGGCGATGCGGTCGGCGGCCTCGTTGGTGATGCCCGCGACGCCCTGCTGGGTGTGGAAGTGGTACTTCACCCAGAACTTCTCACCCGAGGCGTTGACCCACATGTAGGTGTGGCTGCCGTAGCCGTTCATGTTGCGCCACGAGCGGGGCAGTCCGCGGTCACCCATGAGGTAGGTGACCTGGTGGGCCGACTCCGGGTTGTTGGTCCAGAAGTCCCACTGCATCGTGTTGTCGCGCAGACCGTTGTCGGCCAGACGCTTCTGGCTGCGGATGAAGTTCGGGAACTTCAGCGGGTCGCGGAGGAAGAAGACCGGCGTGTTGTTGCCGACGAGGTCGAAGTTGCCCTCGGAGGTGTAGAAACGCAGCGCGAAGCCGCGCACATCGCGCCAGGTGTCGGGGGAGCCCAGCTCGCCGGCGACGGTGGAGAAGCGGGCGAGCATGCGGGTGTTGGCGCCGGGCTGGAAGACCGCGGCCTTGGTGTACTTCGAGACGTCGCCGGTCACCTCGAAGTGACCGAAGGCGCCGGCGCCCTTGGCGTGCGGCTTGCGCTCGGGGATGTTCTCCCGGTTGAAGTGCGCGAGCATGTCGACCAGATGCGTGTCGTGGAGGAGTAGCGGGCCGTTGCTGCCGACGGAGAGACTGTGGCGGTCGTTGACCGTCGGTGCGCCGTTGAGCTGCGTCGAGGGTCCGGAGACGTCAAGCGTCCCTCGGGCATCGGGCCGGGGCTCGGGGGTGGAGGGGGTGGTTGACATCTGCTGCTCCTCTTTCTCTGTGGGGTGGGGTGCAGTGCGGGTCAGGGAACCGCGACCGCCGTTGCGGCGCAGGCGGGGCAGATGCCCCAGTAGATGACCTCGGCCTCGTCGATGGCGAAGCCGTGGTCATCGTCGGCATCGAGGCACGGGGCCTCGCCGGGGGCACATTTCACATCCACCATCGTGCCGCAGGTTCGGCACACGAGGTGGTGATGGTTGTCGCCGACTTCGAGCTCGAAGCGCGCCGGGTGTCCGGCCGGCTCGAACTTGCGCACCAGGCCGATCCCGGCGAGTGCCGCGAGGATGTCGTACACCGCTTGGGTGCTCACGGATCCGAGCCGCTCGCGGGTGCACCGGGTGATCGTCTCGACGTCGGCGTGGGGGTGCCCGGAGAGCTCGCGCAGCACGGCGACTCGCGGGGCCGTGACGCGCATGGAGTGCTCGCGGAGCAGCTCCGCAGCGGCGTCTGGATCGATCATGGTGCTCATCACTGACAAGAATCTCACCAAAACTTGAATGGGTCAAGAAAGGGGATTCGGCCCTGTCTCCGGCCGAATGCCCGTATGTTGCTGGCCATGGATGTGTCCTCGCCGATGGTCGACGGGCCGCTCATCCCCTTCGTCCCCGGGCGGAGCGATGTGCCGCAGGGGCTGGGCCACGACCGGGAGCACGACGAGTTCGTCTTCACCTGCTACGACTCCGCCGATGCGCGCGTGGGGGTGGTGGTCTTCGCGGACGCGCAGGGGAGGGTGGCGGCACGGGTGACGCTGCGGGGCCTCGACCACTACGGGGGCGTGACGGTGACCGGTGGCCTCACCTACGTCAGCGGACGTGGACGGGTCCAGGTCCACGACACCGGGGCCCTCCGGCGGGGCATCGCCGAGCCCCTCGCGACGGTGAAGGTCCGGGCCGGCTCCACGGTGACCTCCTTCCGCGGGAGTCTGTACGTCTCCAGGTTTCAGGTGAGCGACCCCGGCGTCGTGTGGCGCTATGACCTCGTCGACGGGCGCCCCGTGGACACCGGGGAGCAGCTCGTCGCTCCGCCGCAGACCCAGGGTCTGAGCTTCGACGACGGGGGGAATGCCTGGTTCTCGCGCAGCTGGGGGCGCACGGCGTGCTCCACCCTGACGCGCGTGTCCGCGACCGATCTCGAGCGGGACGGTGGCTGGACCGCGGACCACGGGCACGACATCTCCCTTCCTCCGATGGCCGAGGGGTCGGTCATCGTCGACGGCCGGCTGTACCAGCTCTACGAGTCGGGATCTGCCGAGTACCGCCGGCACGTCCGGCCGCACCACGTACGCCGGCTCGTCCTGGGGCCGCTCGAGCCCCGGGAGCACCTCACCGTGCACGACGTCGTCGGGGAATGAGGCCCGGGGCGGGCCATCCCGTGCGCCCGGGCCCCCTCGGCTCTACCGTGGACTGTCATGGCCCTGACCCACGGCAATGATCCGGAGGCACTGGACGCGATCGGGGATGCCCTGGGGGTCGAGGCGGAACGGGCCCGGTCGGCGCTCTCCGCCGGCACGGCCGGGCTGACGGTCCTGGTGGAGTCGTGGTCCGGTCAGGACGTGGAGTCCTTCGACTCGGGCTGGCGGGTGGCCGAACGGCAGCTGGATGCCGCCGCGCAGATGCTGCGCACCGCGGGGGAGCGGGCTCGTGAGCAGGCGGAGGAGCAGCGGGCGTCCAGCAGTGGCGAAGGGGGCGGCTCCAGTGCGTCGAGGGCACTCCCTTCGGTGGATGGTGATCCCGCCTCTGCCTCCCCGGTGATGCATGACCATGACGTCGGCGGGGGAGGCCCGCCTGCCCTGGAGGACCTCCCCGTTCCCTACCCGCCGGGTGCAGGGAACCCGAGTGAGGAGGAGGGGGCACGCCCGTGGACGCCGCAGGGTTTCGCTGTCACCGACGACGGCACGTATGCGGTGACGACCTTCTACGACCAGGACGATCCCGACTCCGGGATGCTGGCCATCCAACCGCTTGATGGTGGACCGGTGAAGTACGTGCCGATCGAGGGGAACGACCATTTCGGCGGAGTGGCGATCGAGGGCGACAACGTCTATGTCTCCGGCAACGGTGAGACGGAATCGTTCTGGGAGAAGGAGATGATGGGCACAGATGGCAGTTTCGTGCAGCGGTACTCCCTGGAGGAACTCCAGACGTCTCCTGACGGGCAGACCGTCCACCCGGACGACGGGGATGTCTTCAAGGTTCCGGTGGCGTCCACGATCACGGTGCACGAGGACTCCCTCTACGTCGGCCGATTCTCGCAGGGCTCGGCCGAGGAGGACCCGCCCCGCGTGTACGAGTACCGCCTCGACGATGACGGTTCTCTGCCGGTGAACGGCACGACGGCCGCAGACCAGTTCGCCGCGCCGGAAGGGATGCAGGGCATGACGACCGAGGACGGGGTGAACTTCTTCTTCACCTCGTCCAATGGCTTCGACGAGAACTCGGAGCTGATCCATGTCAACCGATACGACGAGGACATCACTGTCGTGCGGTCGGACCTCAGTCCGGTGTCGCAGGGGATCGCTCGGATCGACGGCCAGTTCGTCATCACCAACGAATCGGCTGCCGAGGGCGGGGAGGGGTACGACGAGAAGGTCAAGGAGGGTGGCTTCACCCCGGAAGAGCACCTCCAGGTGTTCGACGCACCCTTCTGGCCCGGGCTCGAGCCCCCGCCTCGTTCTGAGTTCGGTGCCCCCTACGGACTCTGACGGGTCGAAACCCCTGGGACTCATCCGTTCGGGCCACCGTAGACTCGGGCCTCGTGTCAGGACCCAACACGAACTATGACCCGGTCGAGGTCGCCGCGCTCGACCCGCAGGTGATCGAGGAGGCCGTCGAGGCCGCCCTCGCCGCCGCTGCGTCCGCTGCGACCATCGACGAGCTCAAGGCGATCCGCGGAGCCCACCAGGGGGACAAGAGCCCCCTCGCGCTGGCCAACCGTGAGATCGGTGCGCTGCCCCCGAGTGCCAAGGCCGATGCGGGCAAGCGCGTCGGTCAGGCCCGCGGCCGCGTCGGCCAGGCCTTCACGACCCGCCAGAGCGAGCTCGAGGCGGAGCGGGACGAGCGGATCCTCGTCGAGGAGACCCAGGACCTCACCGCACCCGGGCCGTACCAGCGCCTCGGCGCGCGCCACCCGATCAGCCTGGTCACCGAGCGCGTCGAGGACATCTTCGTCGGCATGGGCTGGGAGATCGCCGAGGGTCCGGAGCTGGAGTCGGAGTGGTTGACCTTCGACGCGCTGAACATCGGCCCCGACCATCCGGCGCGCGGCGAGCAGGACACCTTCTTCGTCGAGCCGGCTGATGGGGGCGTCATCCTGCGCACGCACACCTCCCCGGTGCAGATCCGCACGATGATCGACCGCGAGCCGCCGATCTACGTCCTGTGCCCCGGCAAGGTCTTCCGCACCGACGACCTCGATGCGACGCACACCCCGGTCTTCCACCAGTTCGAGGGCCTCGTCGTCGACAAGGGCGTGACGATGGCCCACCTGCGTGGCGCGCTCGACACCTTCGTGCAGGCGCTCTTCGGCGAGGGCATCGTCACCCGGCTGCGGCCGAACTTCTTCCCCTTCACCGAGCCGAGTGCCGAGATCGACTGCCAGTGCTGGGTGTGCCTCGGTGAGGACACCGGCTGCCGCACCTGCGGCGGCACCGGGTGGATCGAGCTCGGCGGGTCCGGCATGGTCAACCGTCGCGTCCTCGCGGCGGGCGGGCTCGACCCGGACGAGTACACCGGCTTCGCCTTCGGCCTGGGCATCGAGCGCTCGCTCATGCTCCGCCACGGCGTCGCCGACATGCGCGACATCATCGAGGGAGACGTGCGCTTCTCGGCCGCGTTCGGGATGGAGATCTGATGCGAGCCCCCATCGAATGGCTCCGTGAGCTGACCGAGATCGACCCCGAGGCGAAGGGGGCGGATGTCGCCGCGACCCTCGTGCGGGTCGGCCTCGAGGAGGAGGGCATCTTCGGCGGGGAGGTCACCGGACCCCTCGTCGTCGGCCGCGTCCTCGAGCGCACCCCCGAGGAGCAGAAGAACGGCAAGACGATCAACTGGTGCCAGGTCGACGTCGGCGACTCGAACGGCACCGGCGAGCCGCAGGGCATCGTCTGCGGCGCGCACAACTTCGACGTGGACGACCTCGTCGCGGTGATCCTCCCCGGGGGGGTCCTGCCGGGGGACTTCGAGATCTCCGCCCGCAAGACGTACGGCCACGTCAGCGCCGGCATGATCTGCTCCTCCCTCGAGCTCGGCCTCGGTGAGGACCACGACGGCATCATCGTGCTCACCGAGCAGCTGCCGGCCGACACGGTGGCGGGCCTGGCGCCCGGCGACGACCTCATCCCCGTGCTCGGCCTTGACGCCGAGACGGTCGAGGTCAATGTCACGCCGGACCGCGGGTACTGCTTCTCCCTGCGCGGGATCGCCCGCGAGTACGCGCTGTCCGCGGGGACCTCCTTCGTCGACCCGGCCGACCGGACCGTCGTCGCCGAGGCCACCGGGCCCGGCCACGAGGTGCGCCTCGCCGACGAGGCGCCGATCGACGGCGTGCCCGGGTGCGACCGCTATGTCGCGCGCGTGGTCCGCGGGATCGATGCCACCGCGACCTCGCCCGAGTGGATGCGCCGGCGCCTGACCGAGGTCGGCATGCGCCCGATCTCGCTCGCCGTCGACGTGACGAACTACGTGATGATGCTGCTCGGCCAGCCGCTGCACGCCTTCGACCTCGACACGCTCTCCGAGGCCATCGAGGTCCGTCGGGCCCGGGCAGGCGAGAAGCTCAGCACCCTCGACGACGTCGAGCGTCGGCTGACGCAGGAGGACCTCCTCATCACCGATGGCGGGACCACGCCGCTGGCCATCGCGGGCGTCATGGGCGGTGAGACGAGCGAGGTCACCGCCGGCACGACCGATGTCCTCATCGAGGCCGCGCACTTCGACCCGGTGACCGTGGCTCGCTCCGCGCGGCGCCACCGGCTCGCGACCGAGGCGTCCAAGCGCTTCGAGCGAGGGGTCGACCCGGCCGTCACCGCTGTGGCCGCCCAGCTGGCCGCCGACCTGCTCGTCGAGCACGGCGGGGGCACCACGGACACGACCGCCACGGATGCCGGGACACCGGTGCCGGTCGAGCCGGTCACCATCGATCCGCAGCTGCCGACCCGCTACATCGGGCTGGAGTACCCGCGTGAGGAGGTCGTCGCGACCCTCACCGCCATCGGCTGCACCGTGGACGACGCCGGCGAGCTGCTCACCGTCACCCCGCCGTCCTGGCGTCCGGACCTCGTCGACGGTCCCGATCTTGTCGAGGAGGTCGCCCGTGTCCGTGGGTACGACGCGATCCCCTCGGTCGTCCCGCGCGCGAGCGCCGGGCGTGGCCTCACCCGTGAGCAGCGCTCGCGCAGGACCGTCGCCCGGGCCCTGGCCGGGAGCGGCCTCGTGGAGGTCCTCTCCTATCCCTTCCTGGGGGAGGGGCGGCACGACCAGCTCGGGTACGCCGCCGACGACCCGCGGCGCGAGACCGTGCGGCTGGCCAATCCCCTGCAGGACGAGTCACCCCTGATGCGCACCTCGATCCTCGACACCCTCCTGGACACCCTGCGCCGCAATGTCTCGCGCGGGCACCGCGATGTCGCCCTGTACGAGATCGGCCTGGTCACCGCCGGGGGAGTGACCCCCCTTCCCGTCCCTCCCGGTGGTGCGCTGCCGGCGGCCGACGAGCTGGAGCGGATCACGAAGGGGGTGCCCCACCAGCCCCGGCACGTCGCCATCGCCGCGGCAGGCAATGCACTCCCGGCCGGCCCCTGGGGCCCGGCCCGTCCGGTCGACGCGGGTGATGTCGTCGGGTGGGCCCGCGTCGTGAGCACCGCGGTCGGGGTCGACCCGGAGGTGACTGCCACCGAGCGGGCCCCCTTCCATCCCGGTCGGTGCGTCGAGCTGACGCTCGCCGACGGCTCGGTCCTCGGTCACGCGGGCGAGCTGCATCCCAAGGTCTGCGCCGCCCTTGAGCTGCCCGAGCGCACCGTGGCCGCGGAGCTCGATCTCGACGC
>JBQGNO010000066.1:0-12338 GCA_052087725.1 Janibacter sp.
CAGATGCACACACGTGTCCAACCCGGTCGAGCCGACGGCCCGAGGGTGGTCAACAGCGAGGCCTCCCGCAGGGCGCCTCGCCGGATCATTCGACGCCATGATGGTGGACGACGCGAGAAGCGACGTCAAGGTGCGCGCTCGGCGGGTCGCGACCCGACACCGGGCCCGCCCCCTTCGCGCTCACCCTTAGGCTGGGGCGCATGAACGCCCGCGCCGCCCGTCGCCGCCGCCGCCGCCGGCGAGACGTCCGCACGATCGCACGCCGCTCGGCCGCGACCATCCTGGGGACCCAGCTGCTCACCGTCGCCGGGCTGCTCGTCTTCGACAGCCAGCGACGCAAGGACCGCCCCGACCGCGAGTTCCCCCACGAGGCCGACGGCCCGGTGCCGGTCAGCGGTGGCGACATGCGGATCTACACCTACGGCGTGGACCTCTTCGAGGACATGCTCGCGGACATCGAGGCCGCGCAGGAGCGCATCTACTTCGAGACCTACATCTGGAAGGACGATGCCGTCGGCGAGCGCTTCCGGAAGGCCCTCATCGCCGCGCACGCGCGCGGCGTGGAGGTCTACATCGTCGTCGACGCCTTCGCCAACCTCGTCGTGCCCCGGTCCTTCTACCGGTCGCTACCGGAGGGGATCCACGTCAAGCAGCACCCGCTGGCCACCGGGGGTCCGCTCTTCTTCATGCCGAGCCACCTGGGTCGCAACCACCGCAAGCTGCTGGTCGTCGACGACAGCGCCGCCTACCTCGGCGGGTACAACATCGGAGACGACTACGCGACGCGCTGGCGCGACACCCACGCCCGCTTCGCCGGCGACATGGTCGTCGAGCTGGAGAACGCCTTCGTCGACTACTGGAACCACTACCACGGCGAGCCGCCCCTCCCCCAGCCCCGACGGCGCACGTGGAGCCGGGAGATGCGGGTGCACCGCAACCTCCCGGCGGACCTCGTCTACCCGATCCGCAACATGTACCTCGAGGCGATCGACCGCGCGAGCGAGCGGGTCTGGCTCACCACCGCCTACCTCATCCCCGACGACGCCTTCGAGCGCAGCCTCGTCTCGGCCGCCGAGCGCGGTGTCGACGTGCGCGTCATCGTCCCGCACTTCAGCAACCACATCGTCGCCGACTGGCTCAGTCGGGTCAGCTACGAGCGCCTCCTGCGTGGCGGTGTACGCCTGCTGCGCTTCGAGGGCGCCATGGTCCACGCCAAGACGGCCACGATCGACGGGCTCTGGTCGACGATCGGCACGGCCAACATCGACCGCCTCAGCCTCTCGGGCAACTACGAGGTCAACATGGAGATCCTCGACTCCGATGTCGCGCAGCGGATGGAGGAGATCTTCGACCTCGACTCCGGCAACTGCAGCGAGCTGACGCTGCAGGAGTGGGTCGCTCGCCCGCTGATCAACCGGGTCACCGAGGGCATCCTCTCGCCCTGGCGACCGCTGCTGTAGGCACGACGAAGGGCGGGTCGCACCCTCGGGTGCGACCCGCCCTTCGGCAGATCAGTGCTCGTCAATGACGAGCGAGGATCACTTGAGCTCGACGGTGGCTCCGGCGCCCTCGAGGGCCTCCTTGGCCTTGTCCGCGGCGTCCTTGTCGACACCCTCGAGGACGGGCTTGGGGGCGCCGTCCACGAGGTCCTTGGCCTCCTTGAGGCCGAGGCTGGTGAGCGCGCGGACCTCCTTGATGACCTGGATCTTCTTGTCGCCGGCCGCGGTGAGGACGACGTCGAACTCGTCCTGCTCCTCGACGGCCTCACCGGCGTCGCCACCGGCGGCGGCCGGGGCGGCACCCGCGACGGCCATGGGGGCCGCGGCGGTGACCTCGAAGGTCTCCTCGAACTGCTTCACGAACTCGGAGAGCTCGATCAGGGTCATCTCCTTGAAGGCCTCAAGGAGCTCGTCGGTGCTGAGCTTCGCCATGATGGGCGTCCTTTCGTACTGAGTGTGTCGCCGTGAGTGGCGGTGGTGCGTGGTGTGGCTCGAGGCGGGTGCCTCAGGCCTCGTCGCCACCCTCGGGGGTGGACTCGGGGGCGTCGGCCGTGGCCGGGCCCTGCTCCTCGACCTTCGAACGCAGCGCGTCGACGACCCGAGCGGTCTGCGACAGCGGCGCGTTGAAGAGGTAGGCGGCCTGGGTGAGCTGGGCCTTCATGGCACCAGCAAGCTTGCCCAGGAGCACCTCGCGAGACTCGAGCTGCGCGAGGCTGTCGATCTGCTCCGGCGAGAGCGGGTTCCCGTCAAGGATCCCGCCCTTGATCACCAGGAGGGGGTGGTCCTTGGCGAAGTCACGCAGGCCCTTGGCGGCCTCGACGGGGTCGCCCTCGATGAAGGCGATCGCGTTGGGACCGACGAACTGGCCCTCGAAGGCGGACTCGACGCCCGCCTCCTTGGCAGCGCGCGCGGTCAGCGTGTTCTTCACCACGGAGTAGCTGGCGTTGCCACGGAGGTTCTTGCGCAGCTCCGCGAGCTGCGCCACGGACAGACCGCGGTACTCCGTGAGAACGGCCGCGCTGGAGTCGCGGAACTTCCCCGCGAGCTCGGCGATGGCGGCGTCCTTCTGAGCGTTCGCCATGCGGGCCTCCCTTCTCGTGTGGTGCCACCGGCAGGCCCGGAACGAAAAAGAGCCCCGGCACAAGGCACGGGGCTGAGGCGCACGCGTCACGAAGACGCGGCTGGCAGATCGTGTCCTGCGCTGGTCGCCCGCTCTCGCGGAACCTTGGGTCGCTGTCCATGATGGGCAGTGACAACCGGCGGTCAATGGTCGGGTGTCACGATAGGTGCCCGGGCCGTCCCTCGTCAAAACGCCCCGGGCACCCCTCGGATCAGTGTCAGGAGCCGGACGACCCCGACCCCGACCCCGAGCCGGAGCCGGAGGAGCCAGAGGAGCCAGAGCCCGAGGACCCCTGAGGCGCCTGCTGCTTGGGCACCTCGACGGTCCCGACCTTGTCCTTCGGCGGAGCCGAGATGGAGACATCCCCACCCCAGTCGCTGTAGCTGACCGTGAGCTTCTGCTCGCCCGCGCTCGTCTCGCTCTTGATCGGACGGTCCTGGTCGTCGACGACCAGGGTCACCGAGGTCTTCTGGGCGCTCTGGGCAGCCATCTGAGCGCCCTGCTTGTCGCCGGCGTCCTCGGCCTGCTTCTTCAGCGCCGCGCCCATCTGCTTCTTGCTGAGGTCGATCTTGTAGGTGGTCTCGCCGTCCTCGGCCTTCGTGACCTTCGCATCGACATCCTTGGCGCCGTCGATCGCCGCCACCGGGTCGCTCAGCCTGGTCATCGCCTCGAGGGAGGACGCGAGCTGTTGCCCTGCCGGGTCCTTGCCGTCCGGCGTCGCCTTGATCCAGGTCTTGCCCTTCTGGGTCATCTCGGGGGACGGAGCCTTGAGGTAGTAGACGTCGTCGACGAGGCGGACATCGAGGGCCTGCTCCCCGCTCTTGCCCGTGAGACTCGCCGACTGCGGGTCCGACATGTCGAAGTCCCCGTCGATCTGCTCCTTGCCGGCCTTGGCGGTCATCGAGCCGGTACCGGCATCCTTCATCGCGGCATCGACGTCCTCCTGCAGGTCCGTGAGCGGGACGGTGTCACCCTCGCTGACGTCCGAGCCGGAGCCACAACCGGCCAGGGCGATGAGCGCGGCCGCGCCCAGCGTCGTCGCCGTCGTCGTCTTCTTCATCGGGTCATTCCCCTTCGTCGTCGTCACCGACGGCATCACCGCCGGCGGGCATTCCGGGTCAGTCTGGGCACGCCGGATGGGCATATCCTGAGCGCCCGGTGCATGCCCACTCCGAGCATCGTCCCGCACCGGGCGCGACGGCGCTGACCTTCCAGCCACGGACGACGACGAAGGGGGCCGCCTCCCTGAGGGAAGCGGCCCCCTTCGCTCGGGGTGACCTGGGATCACTCGGCGGCAGGCGCCTCGGTGGCCTCCTCGAGGAGGTTCTTGGTGCGCGTGCTGTCGATCTCGATGCCCGGGCCCATGGTCGTGCTCAGCACGCCCTTGGAGATGTAGCGGCCCTTGGCGGCGGACGGCTTGAGGCGCATGATCTCCTCGAAGGCCGTCTGGTAGTTCTCGACAAGCTGCTTCTCGTCGAAGCTCGCCTTGCCGATGATGAAGTGCAGGTTGGCGTGCTTGTCGTTGCGGAACTCGATCTTGCCGCCCTTGATGTCGGAGACGGCCTTGGCCGTGTCCATCGTGACCGTGCCCGTCTTCGGGTTGGGCATGAGGCCGCGGGGGCCGAGGACCTTGCCGAGACGACCGACCTTGCCCATGAGGTCCGGGGTGGCGACGACGGAGTCGAAGTCCATCCAGCCGCCCTGGACCTTCTCGAGCATGTCGTCGGACCCGACGAAGTCGGCGCCGGCGGCGAGAGCGGCCTCAGCCTTGTCACCGGTGGCGAAGACGAGGACACGGGCGGTCTTGCCGGTGCCGTGGGGCAGGTTGACCGTGCCGCGGACCATCTGGTCGGCCTTGCGGGGGTCGATGCCGAGACGGAAGACGACCTCGACGGTCTCGTCGTACGTGGTCTTGGCGGTCTGCTTGGCCAGACGCACGGCCTCGAGCGGGGCGTAGGCGACGTCGTCCTTGACCTGGGCTGCTGCGGCCCGGTAGCTCTTGCTGCGCTTCATGAGTACTCCTTGAGGGTGGTGGAGGTGTGGTGCGGGCCAGCGCTGGCCCTTCCACGGGGGTACTGACCTCGGGGTCAGACCACGATTCTTCTGTCGCTCTTCCTCGGCGTTCCGAGCCTCGCTCGCTGGCGCTCGCTCGGATTCTCACGCCTTCGTCAGAGCTCCGTCTCGACACCCATCTGACGCGCAGTCCCCGCGATGATCTTCATCGCGGAGTCCATGTCGGGGGTGTTGAGGTCGGGGAGCTTGGTCTCCGCGATCTCCTTGATCTGGTCCTTCGTCAGCGACCCGACCTTGGCCTTGTGCGGCTCACCGGAGGCCTTCTTGATGCCTGCGGCCTTCTTGATCAGCTCGGCGGCCGGCGGGGTCTTCGTGATGAAGGTGAAGGAGCGGTCCTCGAAGACCGTGATCTCGACCGGCACGACATTGCCGCGCATGTCCGCCGTGGCGTCGTTGTACGCCTTGACGAACTCCATGATGTTGACGCCGTGCTGACCCAGCGCCGGACCGACGGGCGGGGCGGGGGTGGCCGCACCGGCCTGGATCTGGAGCTTGATGTAGCCGGAGACCTTCTTGCTCTTGGGAGGCATGCGGTGTTCCTACTTTCGTGTTGTGGGCCCACGCCGTGGGCGATGACCCCGTTGCAGAATGCGCTTCCCCGACGGGTCCGAAGGGACCCGGCCGGATCAGATCTTGGCGACCTGGTGGAAGCCGAGCTCGACCGGGGTCTCCCGGCCGAAGATGGAGACGAGGACCTTGAGCTTCTGGGCCTCGGGGAGGATCTCGGAGATCGACGCCGGCATGGTCTCGAAGGGGCCCTCCATGACCGTGACGGACTCGCCGACCTCGAAGTCCACGTCGATGGGCGTGGCGGGCGACTGCCCGCCCTGGGCCGGCGCGCCTGCCCCGGCCGTAGCGGCCGGCTTCTCGAGATCGGACGGCTTGATCATCGTGAAGACCTCGTCGAGGCCCAGCGGCACCGGGTCGTGGGCATTGCCGACGAAGCCGGTGACCCCCGGCGTGTGTCGGACGGCGCCCCACGACTCGTCGGTGAGCTCCATGCGCACCAGCGCATAGCCGGGCATGCGCGGCTGCTTGCGCACCTTCTTCTGACCGGACTTGATCTCGGTGACCTCGTCGATGGTCACGGCGACCTCGAAGATGTAGTCCTCCATGTCGAGGTTCGCGACACGGGTCTCGAGGTTGTGCTTCACGCGGTTCTCGTAGCCGGCGTAGGTGTGGATGACGTACCAGTCGCCGAACTTCGAGGCGAGGTCGTCCTTGAAGGCCTTGACCGGGTCCTCCGTGTCCTCGGGCAGCAGGTCGCCGTCCTCGTCCTCGGTGGCACCGCCCACGGGCGCCTCGTCCGCCACGGCGTCGCCCTCGGCGGCGTCATCGGAGACCTCGTCATCGGCCGAAGCCTCGAGCGCCTCGTCGGCGGCGCGGGCGTCGTCGGCCTCCTGGGTCGAGGGAAGGTCAGCCGGGGGCTGAGCAGCGTGCTCGGCCTGCTCGGCCGCGATCGCACTCGAGCCCTCGTGGTCCTCGGGATCGGGGGTCTGAGCCTGGTCGGACATGACCTGTTTCCTCACTTACATCGAACGGACGGCGCTCTGGGGCGCCCGGGGTGGGACGTGTGTGGCGGGGTCGTCAGCCGCCGAACACCCAGAGCACGCCCCGGGTGAACACCCAATCCAGCCCGGAGATCATCAGCATCAGCGCGGTGACGAAGACGATGAGCACCAACGTGTAGTTGATCAGCTCCGACCGGGTCGGCCGGACGACCTTGCGCAGCTCGTCGAGGACCTGCGCCATGAAGAGCCCGATCGACCGGAAGAAGCGTGAGATGGGGTTGCCACCGCCCTTCGGGCCGCGCCGCGCGTTGGTCGGCTGCGCTCCGAGCTGGCTCACGTCATCTCTTCTCATCCGGGGTCCGTGCTGCGCAACGGGTGTCGTACAACGCAGGGCAGGAGGGACTCGAACCCCCAACCGCCGGTTTTGGAGACCGGTGCTCTACCAATTGAGCCACTGCCCTTCGGGCCGCCACGGTGGGGGCGACGACCCGCGGCCGACCTCCACCCGACTCCCCTGCCGTGCGGGCACGCCGGAAAGTCTGGTCAAAGTCAACCGAGGGACAACTGTACGACACCCGGCGCCCGGACCGCGAACTCGGACGGCCATCCCATCCGGAGAGCGCAGATGAAAGACTGGGGGCGTGACTTCAGGCAACGACGCTCGCCCCCTGTCCGCCCTCTCCGCCGAGGAGCTGCGTGCCCTCGCGACGACCCAGCGTGAGGCCCACGCCGCGCAGGCCGCGAAGGGAGTCACGCTCGACGTGACTCGCGGCAAGCCCAGCGCGGCCCAGCTCGACCTCGCCGACGAGATGCTCTCGCTGCCCCGCTCGACGACGGACCGCGCCGGCACCGACGTGCGCAACTACGGCGGCCTGAGCGGCCTCGCCGAGCTGCGCGAGATCTTCGCGGAGCTGCTGTCGGTCGAGACCGACCAGCTCATCGCCGGGGGCAACTCCTCGCTGTCGATGATGCGCGATGTCCTCGTCGACCTCCTCCTCTTCGGCGGGATCGACTCCCCGCGCCCGTGGTCGCAGGAGGAGAAGGTCACCTTCATCTGCCCCGTCCCCGGGTACGACCGGCACTTCGCGCTCCTGGAGGACCTCGGCATCGACATGGTCACCGTGCCGATGACCGATGAGGGCCCCGACGCGGAGGAGGTCGCCCGCCTCGCGGCATCCGACCCCTCGATCAAGGGCATCTGGATCGTCCCGACCTATGCCAACCCTTCCGGCGCCGTGTGCAGCCGGGAGGTCGCCAGCCGGCTGGCCGGCATGGAGACCGCGGCACCCGACTTCAAGATCTTCTGGGACAACGCCTACGCGGTGCATCACCTCACGCCGGACGAGACCAAGAGCGCGGACATCATCTCGCTCAGCTCCGGCTCCGGGCACCCACACCGGGCCATCCTCTTCGCGTCCACCTCCAAGATCACCTGGGCCGGCGCCGGTGTCGCCTTCCTCGCCTCCTCGGTCGAGCAGGTGAAGTGGTACCTCGCGCACCTCGGCAAGGGCTCGATCGGCCCCGACAAGATCAACCAGCTGCGGCACGTCGAGTTCTTCGGTGACGCCGAGGGCGTGCGCGCGCACATGCGCAAGCACGCCGAGATCATCGCGCCGAAGTTCGCCGAGGTGGACCGGGTCCTCACCGAGCGTCTGGGCGGTCGTGGCGTCGCTACGTGGAATGCCCCGACCGGCGGTTACTTCGTCAACCTCGACGTCCTGCCCGGGACGGCCTCGCGGGTCGTCGGTCTGGCCAAGGACGCCGGCCTCTCCCTGACCCCGGCGGGGGCCTCCTTCCCCTACGGTGAGGACCCCGAGGACACCAACATCCGACTCGCCCCGACGATGCCCCCGATGGAGGAGCTGACCGAGGCGATGGAGACCGTCGCCACGTGCGTCCTGCTCGCGGCGACCGAAAAGCTCACCGACGCACCTGCCTGAGGAGCCGACCATGGCCGAGCGTGAGGACCTGGACACCGACCTGACGAGCTACAGCCTCGACGACGAGGACCAGCTCCAGCCCGGCGACAGCCTGACCGGGAGCGGCCGGGAGGACGAGGACGCCCTCGACGCGGGGTACTCGCCACCCGACTCGGCCCGGGGCTCCTACGCGCACGGCGTCACGGCCGCCGAGCAGGCCACTCCGGAGACGATCGACGAGCGGCGCAAGCAGGAGGACCTCGACCCCGGGTGGGCGAGCGCGGAGGACGAGGACGTCATCGGTGGTGACGACCCCGATGCCATCGCCGCCGAGGACGACTGGATCGGCGACCAGGAGGTCGGCGACGAGCGCGCCGGCCGCCTGGTCAGCCCCGACGAGGGCAGCCACGAGGACACCGACGACCAGGCGTGGGGCGAGGACGTCGGGGTCGACGGAGGTGCCGCCTCCGCGGAGGAGGCGGCCGTGCACGTCATCGGCGAAGGGGACGACACCTGACCTCGTCGACGGGTCGGGACCTGCGGACGCTGCCGAAGGCCCACCTGCACCTGCACTTCACCGGCTCCATGCGGGTGGAGACGGTCCGCGACCTCGCCGATGATCTCGGCCTGCGGCTGCCCGACTCCCTGCGTGGTGGCTACCCACCGCAGCTGTCGGCCGCCGACGAGCGCGGGTGGTTCCGCTTCCAGCGCCTCTACGACGCGGCCCGGCACTGCGTGCGCGGCGAGGCGGACATGCGGCGCATCCTGCGCGAGGCCGCCCTCGACGACGGGGCGGAGGGCTCCCACTGGCTCGAGATCCAGGTCGACCCCACCTCGTATGCACCCTTCGTCGGGGGCATCACCCCCGCGATGGAGATCGTCCTCGACGAGGCCCGACGGGTGAACGCCACTGCGCACGAGACGGGCTCGGCCCGGGTGGGCGTGCTCATGGCGGCCAGCCGCACCCGGCACCCGCTCGATGCCCGCACCCTGGCCCGGCTCGCGGCGCGGCTCGCCCACCGGGACTCCGGCGGGGTCCTCGGCTTCGGCCTGTCCAACGATGAGCGCCGGGGCACGACGAGCGACTTCGCCCGGGCCTTCGACATCGCGCGCCGGGCCGACCTCGCCCTCGTCCCGCACGGTGGTGAGCTGCTCGGGGCGGATGCCATCGCCGAGACGCTCGAGTCGCTCCGGCCGACCCGCCTCGGTCACGGTGTGCGCAGCGTGGAGGACCCCCGCGTCCTCGGCGCGGTCGTCGGGGCCGGCGTGGCCCTCGAGGTCTGCCCCGGCTCCAATGTCTCGCTCGGCGTCTACCGGGAGGCCCGGGAGGTCCCCCTTCGTCCGCTCATCGATGCCGGCGCGATGATCGCCCTCGGAGCCGACGACCCGCTGCTCTTCGACTCCCGGCTGCTCGCGCAGTACGAGACCGCGCGCGAGGTGCATGGTCTCGACGACGCACAGATCGCCGAGCTCGCCCGCTCGTCCTTCCGCGCCAGCGTGGCGCCCGAGGAGGTCGTGCGCCGGGCGATGGGCGACATCGACGCCTGGCTGGCGGCTCCCCCGCCCGTCTGACCGGCCCTCAGCCGACGATCTCGGTGGCGAGCTTCTCCGCGGCCCGGCGGGTCTTCCACCTGTCCATGAGTGCCTTGGGCGACCCGTCGCGACCGGACAGGGTGACCGAGAGGATGGCGCCGCTGCCCCCTGGCGTCACCGTGGCGACGCCGTCGAGCTCCCAGCTGAGCGCGCTCTTGCGCGTGACGAAGTGGAACTCACGGCCGTCGGGACTCTCCCTGATGCTGTCGTACCCCTTGGCAACGATGGTGCTGCGCACCGCTTGAGCCAGCTCGTCGACGTCCCGCGTCGTGTCCGTGCTCGCGTGTCCACGTGCCATTCCCCGTGCTCCTCCCTCGACTACGTCATCGCCTAGGGGCGAGCGTAGAAGAAGCCGGGCAGGTCGGCAGCACGAGCGACCAGCCCCGATCGATCACAGCTCGTGACCGACGAAGACCGGCTCGTTGACGAGGGTGACGCCGAAGGCGTCACGCACGCCGTCACGCACCTCGCGGGCGAGCGCGGCGACGTCCGAGGCCCGCGCGGACCCGCGATTGGTCAGGGCGAGGGTGTGCTTGGTCGACAGGGCGGCCGGCCCGGGCAGGGCATAGCCCTTGGTGAAGCCCGCCTTGTCGATGAGCCAGGCGGCGCTCGTCTTGGCACGCCCCTCCCCCGCGGGGAAGACCGGCGGGGTCGGCCCGTCCGGACCGAGGCGGTGGGCCGCACGGGCGAGGAGGGCGTCCATCTCGTCGGTGGGCAGGATCGGGTTGGTGAAGAAGGAGCCGCAGCTCCACGTGTCGTGGTCGTCGGGGGCCAGGACCATCCCGCGCTTGCCGCGCTGCGCGAGGACGGCCTCGCGGGCGTCGGCGAGGGGGACTCGCTCGCCCTGCTCCACGCCGAGGTGGGCCGCGAGATCGGCGTAGGCGACCGGGGCCGACAGGTCGGCGAGGGCGAGCCGGAAGGTCACCTCGAGCACGACGTAGCGCCCGGTGGCCTTGAAGATCGAGTGCCGATAGGTGAAGTCGGCCTCGGCATTGGTGAAGGTGCGATGCCGCTGCTCCTGCCGGTCCCAGGTGACGACCCGGGCGATGGTCTGAGCGACCTCCTGCCCGTAGGCGCCGACATTTTGCACCGGGGTGGCTCCGGTGAGCCCCGGGATGCCGGAGAGGGCCTCGATGCCCGACCAGCCCTCGGCGACCGCGCGGGCGACGACGTCGTCCCACACCTCACCGGCGGCGATGGTCACCTCGGCGCCACCGTGCGGGTCCGCGGACTCGACACGGACCCCCTTCGTCGCGAGGCGCACCACGGTGCCGGGGAAGCCCTCGTCGGCGATGACGAGGTTGGACCCGCCGGAGAGCAGGAGAAGGGGGGTCCCCGCGTCGTCGGCGGTGCGGACGGCATCGACGATCTCGTCCGCGGTCTCGGCGGTCACGAGGGTGGCAGCGGGACCGCCGACACGCATGGTCGTGAGCGGCGCCAGGGGGGCGCCGTGCTCGGTCGTCCCCATCAGTCGAGCTGGACGATCGCGCGGCAGCGGCCGAGGACCTTGTCGCCGGAGCTGGTCACGGTCAGCTCGACCGTGGCCTGCTTCGACTCCGCGTCGAGGGACTTCACCGTGCCCGCGATGTCGATGCTCGCGCCGCCGTCGTGCGGGACGACGACCGGCTTGGTGAAGCGGGTGCCGTAGTCGACGATGCGCCCGGCGTCGCCGGCCCAGTCGGTGACGACCTGCACGACGGCGCCCATGGTCCACATGCCGTGGGCGATGACGTCCGGGAGGCCGACCGCCTGGGCGGTGCGCTCGTCCCAGTGGATGACATTGCGGTCGCCGGAGGCGCCGGCGTAGTGGACCAGGGTCGCCCGGGTCACCGGGACGGAACGCTCGGGGAGGGACTCCCCTTCGCTCACCTCGTCGAAGCGACGGATGCTGTGCCCGGCCATGGTCACTCCCCTCCCCGCACGACGATCGTCGAGCGGCTCGTGGCGACGGGCTCCTGCGCCGCGTCGATGATCTCGCTGCGCATGCTCACCATCTGGTGGCCGCCGGCGGCCCGGATGGCGTCGATGTGCAGCACGCCGTGCAGCTCGTCACCCGCGACGATCGGCCGGTGGTGGGTGAAGCGCTGCTCCCCGTGGACGACCCGGGTGTAGTCGACGCCCGCGTCGGGGTCGGCGACGAACTGGGCATCGGTGCGCTGGCCGGGGATCACCGCGAAGGTGGGCGGGGCGACGAGGTCCACGTAGCCGGCCTCCCGGGCCGCCGTCAGGTCATGGTGCACGGGGTCGGTCGCGCCGACCGCGTCGGCGAAGTCGCGGATGTGCTCACGTCCCACGACGAAGGGGGGTGTGGGCGGGTACGTCCGCCCCAGGAAGTCCTCGTTCACGGCCATGCCGTGCAGTCTAGATGCCAGAAGCGGCCGCCGAGCAGGTGCGAGGCCGCCGCGGCGGGGTGGGGCGGGGGTGTCGGGGGACGTCGAATGGGGGCGCTTCGGGGGATTTGGGTCGGCGTCCGAAGACGTGATTGGTTGCGTGAAGTGAGTTGGGGGGTCTTGGCTCCATTGATGAGAGTGCTGGCGAATGTGATTGTGCGTCTTGCTCTTTGTCACATTTCACGTGCAGGGTCCGTCAGGGGACCAAGGATGTCGGACTAGACAGGGTTTTT
>JBQGNO010000067.1:0-14515 GCA_052087725.1 Janibacter sp.
AGGAGCAGCGCTGCCGCACCCTCCTCGCGGACTCCTCCATGGAGGCGGTTCGCGCGCGGCTCGGCTGACCCTTCGCGGCTCGTCCCTCGCACCTCCGGTACCACATATGACGATGGGCGTCACGACCGTGGTCGTGACGCCCTTCGTCATGCGCGTCCGGTGTCCCGGGTCCGGAAAGAGTAAAGGGGGGCGCCGCTGTGAAGTCCCCTGATTCCATCCGCGGCGCCCCCGCATGACCCTCATTCTGCCGTATGTCCGGACAAAGACACGGCACGGAACGGCCACTGGCATTAACATGCCAATCATGTCTCCTTCGGACGAGTTCAACGATGAGCCGCTACGTCGTCTCGAGCAGTATCTGGCCGCTGACACCCAGCGGGTCGAGGAGGCCCGGGGCAAGCTCGTCGACATCGGCGATGCGCTGATGACCCTGCGGGCGCGCATGCACAACATCGACCTCGGGGACGACCCCGGGGTGCAGGTGCTCACGCAGGAGATGGCCACCCCGATGATCGACCGGCTCGCCGGCAGCGTCGAGCGGACCGACAACGTCGTCCTCACCGTCGACGTCGGCGCCGGCAGCGATGAGGTCAACTCACGGCACGAGCGCAGCCGGGCCGTCGAGGGGCAGCTGCAGCGCACCCTGGTGCACCCGGCCGTCCTCGAGACCGAGCTCGCCCGCACCGAGCTCGCGGCGAAGCGCGGGACCGGCCAGCTGCAACGCGTCTCGGACCACGTCGAGACGGAGTTCCTCGTCCTCGGGGACGAGGCCGTCATCACCCTCTCGGTCTGGGCGGACCCCGGGTCGCCGTACGTCTTCATCCGCAACCCGGCGCTCATCCGCTGTTTCGCCGCGTGGTTCGACGTCATGTGGTCGGTCGCCCCCGAGGTCGAGGTGCCCGAGGGTGGCTCCGACGATGCCCTGATCCGGATGCTCGCTCTCGGCGCGAAGGACGAGATGATCGCGCGCACGCTGCACGTCGGGCTGCGCACCGTGCGGCGACGGGTCGCGGCCCTGATGGACCAGTACGGCGTCGGCACCCGATTCCAGCTCGGCTCCGCGCTGGAGCGCGACGGTCGGTTGTCGGGGCGCGCTCGGTAGACTGTGCCGGTCAAGCAGCCGCGGGCCCGCCCCGCGGCTGATGTGCTGTCGAGACCTGCTCCGACGAGGGCGGGCGAGGAGGACCGATGCCGGCGATCGTGCTGATCGGAGCCCAGTGGGGAGACGAGGGGAAGGGCAAGGCCACCGACCTCATGGGCAACGACGTGGACTACGTCGTGAAGTTCAACGGGGGCAACAACGCGGGCCACACCGTCGTCATCGAGGGTGAGAAGTACGCGCTGCACCTGCTGCCCTCCGGCATCCTCACGCCGAGCGTCGTCCCGATCATCGGCAACGGCGTCGTCGTCGACCTCGAGGTCCTCTTCGAGGAGCTCGACGGGCTCGACGCCCGCGGGGTCGACACCTCCAAGCTGCTCATCAGCGCCAACGCGCACCTCATCCCGCCGTACAACCGGACGCTGGACAAGGTCACCGAGCGCTTCCTCGGCAAGCGCAAGATCGGCACCACCGGTCGCGGCATCGGCCCGACCTATGCCGACAAGATGAATCGCGTCGGCATCCGCGTCCAGGACATCTTCGACGAGGGGATCCTGCGGCAGAAGGTCGAGGCGGCCCTCGCCTTCAAGAACCAGGTCATGGCGAAGATCTACAACACCCGCGCGTCGGACGTCGACGCCGTCGTCGAGGAGCTGCTCTCCTACGCCGACCGGCTGCGCCCGATGGTCGCGGACACCAGCCTCGAGCTGGAGAAGGCCCTCGACGCCGGCCAGAACGTCCTCCTCGAGGCCGGCCAGGCCACGCTGCTGGACGTCGACCACGGCACCTACCCCTTCGTCACGTCCTCCTCCGCGACGGCCGGTGGCGCATGCACCGGGTCGGGCATCCCCCCGACCCGCGTCAGCCGGGTCATCGCCATCCTCAAGGCCTACTCCACGCGCGTCGGCGAGGGACCCTTCCCGACCGAGCTCTTCGACGACGACGGCGAGTTCCTGCGCAAGACCGGCGGTGAGTACGGCACGACGACCGGGCGCCCGCGCCGCACCGGCTGGCTCGACGCCGTCGTCGGCCGCTATGCGACCCGGATCAACGGCGTCACCGACTTCGTCATCACCAAGCTCGACGTCCTCACCGGGCTGGAGCGGGTGCCGATCTGCATCGCCTACGAGATCGACGGCGAGCGGGTCGACGAGATGCCCGTCAACCAGTCCGATGTCCACCACGCCCAGCCGATCTACGAGTACCTCGACGGGTGGTGGGAGGACATCAGCGCCTGCCGCACCTTCGAGGAGCTGCCGGCCAACGCGCAGGCCTACATCCTGCGGTGCGAGGAGCTCATCGGCGCTCGCGTCTCGGCCATCGGTGTCGGTCCCGGCCGCGACGAGATCATCCAGCGGCACCCCCTGCTCGACGCCTGATCCTTCGCCGTCTCGGCAGGAAATGCCATTGCCGAGCCCCCTTCGCGCTGGGATGGTGGGGGCAGGTGCCGCAGCTGCGACACCGTCCGGCGGCGAAGGGAGGTCCCCATGGGTCAGCACGAGAGCGCACCCGCGGACGTGAAGGCGAAGTTCCGGGAGGCGCTGGAGAAGAAGCAGTCGCATGGCGGAGCAGATGTCTCGCCGAATGGCGCGCACGGCAAGGTCGATGACGCGCACCGCGCCGAGACCAGTGGCGCGCAGCAGATGTTCCGCCGCAAGAGCGGCTGACCACACTCTCCCGACAGGACGGCCCCCGGAGCGAGACGCTCCGGGGGCCGTTCGCGTGTCCGCGGTGGTTGAGGTGCTGAGGCCGCCTGCGGCCGAGGCCTCGAAGCCACCCGCAGCCCGGCTCAGTCCGTCGGCCGCAGCACGCTCATCCGGTGCGCCGCACGGGTGAGCACGACATAGAGGATGCGCGCCCCGCCGGGGGACTCCTGGACGATCGCGTCCGGGTCGATGACGAGCGTGCCGTCCCACTCCAGGCCCTTGGTGGACATCGGGTCGATGACGACGACCCGCCCGTCGTGGCTCCCGTGCAGGCCCGCGACCGCAGAGGCGTGGCGCTGTGGGGTGATCACGGCGAGCGACCCCTCGATCTGCTCGGCGAGATCGTCGAGCGCCCGGGCGGCCACGGTGGCGACGTCCGGCCGGGACTCGTCGAGGAGGTCGCCGAAGGTGAGCTCCACCGGATGGACGCCCGTCTCGCGGACGGCGTCGGGGATGTCGGCGTCGGGGACCACCGGGAGGATGACCTCGCGGGCGTAGTCGAAGATCTCCTGCGCATTGCGGTAGTTCGTCGTCATGTGGAAGGCCTGCCGCGGCTGGCTGCCGTAGGCCTCGTCGCGGGCCCGCTCGGCCTCTGCGGTGTCCGGCCAGGAGGCTTGGGCGACATCGCCGACGACGGTCCATGACGCGCGCCGGCCCCGCCGGCCGATCATCCGCCACTGCATCGGTGAGAGGTCCTGCGCCTCGTCGACGAGGACGTGGGCGTAGTCCTCCGGCCGACCGATGGTGCTGTGGAGCAGGCGCTCGCGGGCGCTGGTCGGGCTGAGGTGGTGGATCTCGGTGGGGGTCGTGATGGCCGAGCCCATGGCCTGCAGCTCCTCGACGCCGTCGAGCTCCTCGACCTCGAAGAAGGAACGCTCCTCGGGGACCGGTTCCTCGACGGGGCCGAGCCGCACGGACAGCTCGTCGATCAGGGCCACGTCGGAGACCGCCCAGGTCCCGTGCTCGAGCGTCTCGCGGGCGGCGTGGGCGAGCGCGGCGGCGTCGCCCTGGCTGAGGAGCGAGCGGCTGACCTCGTAGGCGAGCTCGGTGTCCTCGAGCCACAGCAGCGCCTCGCGGGCGTCGACCTGCGGCCACCAGGCGGCGAGGAAGTCGTCGACGGCCAGCGAGCTCTCGAAGGCCTCGAGGAAGTCCTCGCGCTCGCCCTCGCGCACCGTGCGCCAGGCGGCCTCGGCGAGCAGGTCGCGGGCGGCATGGGTCGCCTGGTTGCGGGTGCGGTCACGCAGGGCCTGCTTGCGGATGCCGGCCAGAGCGGCCTCGTCGAGGTGGACGGCGCGGCCGTCGACCATGACCCGCAGACTCGTCGGTGCGTCGGGGACGGCACGTCCGGCCAGGCGTCGCAGGAGGGTGCCCATCTGCAGCGAGCCCTTGATCGAGGCGACCTCGGGGGAGTCGTGGCGCACGGCGGTGATGACGTCGACGACGTCGCCGATGGAGCGCAGGGTCACCGAGTCCTCACCGAGCGAAGGGAGGACCCGCTCGATGTAGGCGGTGTAGGCCGAGGAGGGGCCGATGACGAGGATCCCGCCGGACTCGTAGCGGCGGCGGTTGGCGTAGAGCAGGTAGGCGGCGCGGTGCAGGGCCACGACGGTCTTGCCGGTGCCCGGGCCGCCGCTGATCTGGGTGATCCCGCGGTCGGTGGCCCGGATCGCCTCGTCCTGGTCGGACTGGATCGTCGCGACGATGTCGCGCATCTGCTGCCCGCGGCTGCGGGTCAGGGCGGCGAGGAGGGCGCCGTCGCCGACGACGACCATGTCGTCGGGCGCCTCCGGGACCATGAGGTCGTCCTCGACCCCGATGACCTCCTCGCCGCGGCAGCGCAGCACGCGGCGGCGGATCACGCCGTGGTTGTCGCCGGGGGTGGCTCGGTAGAAGGAGGAGGCCGCCGGCGCGCGCCAGTCGATGACGAGCGGCTCGTACTCGTCGTCGCGCACGCCCAGACGGCCGATGTAACGGATCTCACGCTCGTCGGCGCGGGCGCCCTCGCTCTCGCCCTCGGCGAGGTCGAGCCGACCGAAGACGAGTCCTTCGTACTGGCGCTCGAGGTGGGCCAGCCGGCGGTTGGCGGTGTAGACGAGGGCGTCGCGCTCGAAGAGCCCGGACATCTCCTCGTCCCGCACGTCACCGGTGCGGGAGGTGCGGCCGCGCGACATGCCGTCGGTGGCCACGAGATCCGCCCGTTTGCCGGCCTTGGCCAGCTCGGTGTGCACGCGGTCGAGGTGGTCCTGCTCGATCGAGATCTCGGCAGCGACGGCGTCGACGTGGGTGTCGGTCACGGTGTCGTCCTGCCCCCCTCCATTTTGACGGAAGGAACGAGTCTAGTTGCTCCGGGCGAGCGGACAGTGATGCGGGTTGCGCCCGGTCCCAGCGTTCCTCATCTCGCCCACCTTGATTTCACCTTCATCCAGATGCCACTATCGGGGAGTCGGCTTCGGTCGATGGTCGCGTGGTCGGTGTCCCCCCTGATGTCTGGACCCGCGATCTTGGGGCGCAGCTCACGACAGATACCCCCTGCCTGCCGAGAGCTGCGCCCCACCTTTGTGTCTGCACCCCTGGCCGCGTCTCGTAGGCTCGGGCCCGTGAAGGTACTCGTCCTCGGCTCCGGTGCCCGTGAGCACGCCCTCGTGCGTGCCCTGACCCACGACCCGACGGTGGCTGCGGTCATCGCCGCCCCCGGCAACCCGGGGACCGATGCGCTCGCGCTCAACGAGCCGGTGGATGCCGCCGACCCCGATGCCGTGCTCGAGCTGGCTCGCCGCCACGATGTCGACCTCGTCGTCATCGGGCCCGAGGCGCCGCTCGTGGCCGGCGTCGCCGATGTGCTGCGCGAGGCCGGGGTGCGTTGCTTCGGCCCGGGTGCGCAGGCCGCCCGGCTCGAGGGCAGCAAGGCCTACGCCAAGGAGGTCATGGCCGCCGCCGAGGTGCCGACCGCGATGGCGCGGGTGTGCGCCACGCAGGAGGAGCTCGCCGAGGCGCTCGATGCCTTCGGGGCGCCCTATGTCGTCAAGGACGACGGGCTTGCGGCGGGCAAGGGCGTCGTGGTCACCGATGACCGCGAGACCGCCATGGAGCACGGCCTGACCTGCCTGGCGAAGGGGGATGACGCCCGCGTGGTCATCGAGGAGTTCCTCGACGGCCCCGAGGCGAGCCTCTTCTGCATCTGTGACGGCACCACCGTGGTCCCGCTCGACCTCGCCCAGGACTTCAAGCGGATCTTCGACGGCGACGAGGGGCCCAACACCGGCGGCATGGGGGCCTACAGCCCGCTGGCCTGGGCGCCCGACGGGCTCGTCGACGATGTCGTCGCCCGCGTCGCCCAGCCGGTGGTCGACGAGATGGCCCGGCGGGGGACCCCCTTCGTCGGGGTGCTCTACGTCGGCCTCGCCCTGACCTCGCGCGGGACGCGGGTCATCGAGTTCAACGTGCGCTTCGGCGATCCGGAGACGCAGTCGGTGCTGACCCGGCTGGAGTCGCCGCTCGCGGTGCTCCTCGCGGCGGCCGCGGACGGGCAGCTCGCTGACCACGACCCGCTGCGGTGGCGTCCGGAGTCGGCGGTGACGATCGTCGTCGCGGCCGAGGGGTACCCGTCCTCCACGGTCACCGGCACCGAGATCGACGGCCTCGAGGAGCTCGCGGCGAGCGACCTCGCCGAGCACGTCCATGTCCTGCACGCCGGGACGACGATGGACACCGCCGGTGAGGCGCCCCAGCTCGTCTCCTCCGGCGGGCGCGTGCTCTCGGTCGTCGCGCTCGGCGAGGACCTCACGCAGGCCCGGGACCGTGCCTACGCCGCGGTCGAGGCGATCGACTACCCGGGCAGCCACCACCGCACCGACATCGCCCTGCGGGCCTCCCGCGGCGAGATCCGCGCCTGACCTGCCGGGTCGCTTCAGGCGGCATCCTTGCGCGGGCGGCCCCGGGCACGCTTGCGCGCGATGACCCTGCCCTGGTCGAGGATCTCCCCTCCCCACACACCCCAGGGCTCGCCCCGCTCCAGGGCACCGGACAGGCACATCTGCCGGAGAGGGCACTCCCGGCACATCGATTTGGCGTATTCGAGTCCTGCCGGCGTCTCGGCAAACCAGATCTCCGGGTCTTCGTCATGGCACGGCGGGGTCATCCCGGAACTCTCCAACCTCAAGTGCGCTAGAGGTCAAGCCCCTAGGGTGGGTCCATGGACAAGCGCGACCTGATGGCCATCGGTGACGTCGCGAGCCGGGCGGGTGTCACGGTCCCGACGGTGCGCTTCTACGAGTCCAAGGGCCTCGTTCACTCGGTCCGCACGTCCGGCAACCAGCGCCGGTACCCACGGCACACCCTGCGGCGGCTCGCCTTCGTCCGTGCGGCCCAGCGGTTCGGGATCTCCCTGGCCGAGATCCGCGAGGCGCTCGACACCCTCCCCGCCGACCGGCCACCGACGGCGCGCGACTGGAAGCGGCTCTCCCGGGTCTGGCACGACGCACTCCAGGAGCGGATCGATGCCCTGGTGGAGCTGCGCGACACGACGACCGGCTGCGTCGGGTGCGGCTGCCTGTCGACGACGACCTGCCCGATCTACAACGCGGGCGACCATCACGCGCAGGAGGGTCCCGGCGCCCGTCGGTGGCCGGCCGGGCTGCGGGAGGCTCCGTGACGCGGACTGGGTGATAGGGCCTACTCGTGCAGCCGCCGACCCTGTCACGATGCTCGTCATGACCGACAGCGACCACGCGCCCACGACGGCGATCTCCAACCGCACCTACCGTGCCGAGGACGACATCTCCGGCGGAGAGAGCCGGATGCTCGGGCGGCTGCTCACCCCCTTCCTCGCGATGGTCCCGTGGCTGCTGACCATGGGCGGGCTCTGGCTGCTGGCCAGCGCGACCAAGTCCTCGTGGGAGCAGTTCGAGACCCAGTGGGGGTCGGTGGGCGGAGCAGTGGTGCTCTTCGTCGTCGCGGCGCTCCTGTGGGCCGCGGTGACGGCCTGGTCGTCGGTGGGGACCACCCTGGCGGGGCTGGCCACCCTCGCCGTCGGCGTCGCGCTCAACATTGCCTCGGTGGCGCGGGAGATCTACAACTTCTTCCCCAACACCATGGGCGCGCAGGTCTGGTACTTCGTCTCACCGATGAACTTCCTGCTCGTGGGCAGCCTGCTCCTCGCGGCCGGCCTCGGCGCCGCCGGGGCGCGTCGGATGCGGCGCTGACCGTCCTGCGAGGATGACCCCATGACGAGCGATGGTCACCTCGAGCTGCCCGGCTATGCCCACCTCTACTCCGGCAAGGTGCGTGACCTCTACGCGCCGCTCGGCGCCGACGGGCAGCCGCGCGCGGACCAGCTGCTGCTCGTTGCGAGCGACCGGATGTCGGCCTATGACTTCGTGCTCGACACCCCGATCCCTGACAAGGGCGCGGTCCTGACCCAGATGTCGCTGTGGTGGTTCGAGCAGATGGCCGACCTCGTGCCGCACCACGTCGTGTCCACGGATGTGCCGGCGCCGGTTGCCGGCCGCGGGGTGCTCGTCGAGCGCCTCGACATGCTCCCGGTCGAGTGCGTGGCCCGCGCCTACCTCACCGGCGGCGGCCTGAACGAGTACCGGTCCATCGGCGCCGTGAGCGGTGTGACGCTGCCCGAGGGGCTCGTCGACGGGTCGCGTCTGCCGGAGCCGATCTTCACCCCGTCGACCAAGGCGCCGGTCGGGGAGCACGATGAGCCCATCCCCTTCGCCGGGGTCGTCGACGAGGTCGGTCCGGCGCTCGCCGAGCGCGCCCGCGACCTCACCGTGCGGATCCTGCAGCGCGGCAACGAGATCGCGCAGGAGCGCGGGATCCTGCTCGCGGACACCAAGGTCGAGTTCGGCCTGCGCGGCCTCGAGCTGCGCGAAGGGGAGGACCCCCGGGCGGCGATCTGCGACCGGGGCGCGGACGCCGAGATCGTGCTCGGCGACGAGGTCCTCACGCCCGACTCCTCGCGCTTCTGGCCGGCGGAGTCCTGGGAGCCGGGGCGCCAGCAGCCGAGCTACGACAAGCAGTACGTCCGCGACTGGCTCACGTCCTCGGCCTCCGGCTGGGACAAGGCCTCCGGCGAGGCGCCCCCCGCTCTGCCCGAGGACGTCGTCGCGCAGACCCGCGCGAAGTACATCGAGGCGTACGAGCGGCTCACGGGGCAGGCCTTCCGCTCCTGACGGGGTGGGTCAAGGCCCGGGGGCGCTCCGCGGGGAGCATGAGCAGACAGGTGTCCCTGGACGGCGTCCGCGGCGCAGGCACTGTTGCGGCGCGCCCTGCATGTCGGAGTCGAGTCCGCCGACACAGAGCCGTCGTGGAGCAGCTGACCGCGGCCCCTTCCGCGAGGGTCACCTGCAGGGCAGACTGCGGTCATGTCGACGACGACCGAGATGGACATCGCCCGCGCCAATGGTCTGGGAGAGGTGTTGCGCCGCAGCGCTGCCCGCTTCCGGGACAAGACGGCGATCATCGACGGGGAGACCCGGCTGAGTTTCCGTGAGTTCGACGAGCTCGTCACCTCGGTGGCAGCCGGCCTCGCCGAGCGCGGGGTCAGGCCGGGTGACCGGGTGGCGCTGCTCAGCCGCAACTCCGCGGACTTCGCCGCCATCGCCTGGGGCAGCGCGCGTCTGGGAGCCATCCTCGTGCCGATCAACTTCATGCTCACCGCCGACGAGATCGGCTACATCGTCGGCGACAGCGAGCCGGTCGCCTTCATCACGCAGCCGGAGTTCGTCGCCACGGCCGACGAGGCCATCGCTGGTAGCGAGGTGGCTACCCGGGTGGTGACCGGTGATGCGACCGGCGGATGGACCCCCTTCGCCGAGCTCGCCGGGACCGATGCCTCGAGCTGGACGCCGCCGCTGGTGGCCGACGACGACCCGATCCGCTTGATGTACACCTCTGGCACAGAGTCCCGACCGAAGGGAGCGCTCCTCACCTCCCGCGCGCTGCAGGCCGAGTACCTCAGCGCGATCATCGACGGCGGGATGAGCAGCGACGACATCGACCTGCACACGCTGCCGCTGTACCACTGCGCCCAGCTCGACTGCTTCCTTGGGCCGGACCTCATGCTCGGCGCGACGAGCATCATCCTGCCCGCGCCGGACCCCGGGACCGTGCTCGCGGCGATCGCCGAGCACGGGGTGACCAAGTACTTCGCGCCGCCGACGGTGTGGATCGGGCTGCTGCGGCACGCCGACTTCGACACCACCGACCTGTCCTCCCTGCGCAAGGGCTACTACGGCGCCGCCGCGATGCCGGTCGAGGTGCTCAAGGAGATCCTGCAGCGGCTCCCGGAGCTCAACCTGTGGAACTTCTACGGCCAGACCGAGCTCGCGCCGGTCGCGACGATCCTGCCGCCGCACGAGCAGCTCTCGCACGCCGGCTCCGCGGGCTTTCCGGTGCTCAACGTCGAGACGCGGCTCGTCGACGACGACGGCCACGAGGTGCCGGTCGGTGAGGTGGGCGAGGTCGTCCACCGCAGCCCGCAGATCGCGAGCGGTTACTGGCGCAACGAGGACAAGACCGCCGAGGCCTTCAGGGGCGGCTGGTTCCACTCCGGTGACCTGGCCGTCGCGGACGAGGACGGGCGGATCACGGTCGTCGACCGCAAGAAGGACATGATCAAGACCGGCGGGGAGAACGTCGCCTCCCGCGAGGTCGAGGAGGCGATCTACGCCCACCCGGACGTGGCCGAGGTCGCCGTCTTCGCGCTCCCGGACCCGAAGTGGATCGAGGCGGTCACCGCGACGGTCGTGGCCAAGGAGGGAGCGGATCTGACGGTGGATGCCGTGCTGGAGCACTGCGCCGGCGTGCTCGCCCCCTACAAGCGGCCCAAGCGGATCGAGATCCTCACCGAGCTGCCCAAGAACCCGAGCGGCAAGATCCTCAAGCGCGAGCTGCGGGAGCGCTTCAGCTGATCGGTGTGCATCGGAGGGTCTCCTGGTGCATTCGGTGGCTGAATCAGCCATCAATTGCTGTGAGAGACCCTCTTGTGCACGCCATACTCCGGAGATGGCGACCTATGTGGCGTTCCTGCGGGCGATCAACCTCGGCGCGCGGCGGAAGTTCCCCAAGTCCGACCTGCAGCGCGTCGTCGAGTCCACCGGTGCGAGCGACGTCGCCGTGCACCTCAACACCGGCAATGTCCTGCTGACCAGCCGTCAGCGCTCGACCGAGGCGGTCGCGCGCACCCTCGAGGCCGCCTTCGCCGCCGACCGGGGATTCGAGGTGCCGACGGTCGTGCTCGCCCTCCCGGAGCTGAGGCAGGTGGCCACTGATGCCGAGGAGGTGGCGGCACGTGTCCCCTTCGCCGTCGAGGCGCACTACGTCTCCTTCCTCAAGGGGGAGCCGACCCCCGAGGGCTTGGCCGACTTTGCCGCCCAGGAGGCGAAGGGGGAGGCCGCGGTGGTCCGGGGTCGGGCGGTGCACCTGCTCATGGACGCTACGGACCAGATGCGCAATGCCAAGCTCCCCGGTCGGATCGAGCGGCGACTCGGGGTCGCGACGAACCGGAACCTCACCGTCGTCAGGGAGCTGGAGAGACGGTGGGGGTGACGTGGTTTCGAGGCGTCGGCCGCGGGCGGCCTCGCACCTCAACCATCGTGGGGTGGCCTCAGCACTCGGGGGCTGAAGCCCCGCCGTAGACTCGGCGGCGGACCGACCCCCTTCGCACCATAGGAGCGCCCCGTGGGACGCATCGTCGTCGACGTCATGCTCAAGCCCGAGATCCTCGACCCGCAGGGCCAGGCCGTCCGCGGCGCCCTGCCCCGGCTGGGTCTGGACCAGTTCACCGACGTGCGGCAGGGGAAGCGCTTCGTCCTCTCCGTCGACGGCGAGGTCACCGAGGCCCACTTGGCCAGCGCCCGCGAGGCCGCCGAGACGTTGCTCTCCAACCCGGTCATCGAGGACGTCGTCAACGTCCACGAGCTGACGGCCGACGAGCCGGAGCAGGCGCCGATCACCGGGGCCGGCGCGTGAAGATCGGCGTCGTCACCTTCCCCGGGAGCCTTGACGACTCCGACGCCCGCCGCGCCGTGCGCCTGTGCGGCGGCGAGGCCGTCGCGCTGTGGCACGGCGACGCCGACCTGCGCGGGGTGGACGCGGTCGTCATCCCCGGCGGCTTCTCCTACGGCGACTACCTGCGTGCCGGGGCCATCGCCCGCTTCGCTCCGGTCATGGGCGAGGTCATCACCGCAGCGAAGGGGGGCATGCCGGTCCTCGGGATCTGCAACGGCTTCCAGGTCCTCACCGAGTCGCACCTGCTGCCCGGGTCGATGATCCAGAACGACCACCGTCAGTTCCTCTGCCGCGACCAGGTCCTGCGCGTCGAGAACGCGAGCACCGCCTGGACAAACGGTTTCGAGACCGACCAGGAGATCAGCGTCGTGCTGAAGAACCAGGACGGCCAGTTCGTCGCCGACCGGGAGACCCTCGACCGTCTCGAGGGGGAGGGCCGGGTCGCCTTCCGCTACGTCGGGGTCAACCCCAACGGCTCCTCCCGCGACATCGCCGGCATCACCAACGAGCGCGGCAACGTCGTCGGGCTCATGCCGCACCCCGAGCATGCCGTCGAGGAGGGCTTCGGCCCGAGCACTGACGGCCGTACCGTCTTCACGTCCGTCCTCGAGCAGGTGGTTTCCGCATGAGCGCCCTCGACACCGTCAACCGCGCCGGCAGCACGCCGGACTCGGAGCAGCCGTGGTCCGACCTCGGCCTCAAGCAGGACGAGTACGAGCGCATCCGCGATATCCTCGAGCGTCGCCCCACGGGCGCCGAGCTGGCGATGTACTCGGTCATGTGGTCCGAGCACTGCAGCTACAAGTCGTCCAAGGTCCACCTGGGGCGCTTCGGTGACCTGCCCTCCGAGACCCCGCTCGGCAAGACCCTCGCGGGCATCGGCGAGAATGCCGGCGTCATCGACATCGGTCAGGGCTGGGCGGTGACCTTCAAGGTCGAGTCGCACAACCACCCGAGCTATGTCGAGCCCTACCAGGGCGCCGCCACCGGCATCGGCGGCATCGTCCGGGACATCATGGCGATGGGCGCTCGCCCGGTGGCGGTGATGGACCCCCTTCGTTTTGGGGCCATCGACCACCCGGACACCGCGCGCGTCCTGCCCGGCGTCGTCAAGGGCATCGGCGGCTACGGCAACTCGCTCGGCCTGCCCAATGTCGGCGGCGAGATCGTCTTCGACGACTGCTACCAGGGCAACCCGCTCGTCAACGCACTCTGCGTCGGGTCCCTGCGCCACGAGGACCTGCACCTCGCCAATGCCTCGGGCACCGGCAACAAGGTCGTCCTCTTCGGCGCCAAGACCGGCGGCGACGGCATCGGCGGCGTCTCCGTGCTCGCCTCCGAGGTCTTCGACGAAGGGGGCCCCACCAAGCGTCCCGCGGTCCAGGTCGGCGATCCCTTCGCCGAGAAGGTCCTCATCGAGTGCTGCCTCGACCTCTACTCCGCGGGCGTCGTCGAGGGCATCCAGGACCTCGGTGGCGGCGGACTCTCCTGTGCCACATCGGAGCTCGCGTCCGCCGGTGACGGCGGCATGCGGGTCGAGCTCGACCGGGTCCCGCTGCGCGACTCCACGCTCAGCCCCGAAGAGATCCTCATGTCCGAGTCGCAGGAGCGGATGATGGCCGTCGTCGCGCCGGACAAGCTCGACGCCTTCCTCGAGGTCACCGGACGCTGGGACGTCGAGGCTGCCGTCCTCGGCGAGGTCACCGACGGCGACAACCTCGTCATCACCTGGCACGGCGAGACCATCGTCGACGTGCCGCCGCGCTCCGTCGCCCACGACGGCCCGGTCTACGAGCGTCCGATCGCCCGGCCGGAGTGGCTCGACGCGGTGCAGGCCGACGCGAGCTCCTCCCTTCCCCGTCCGGAGGAGCTCGGCCGCACCCTGCTGGACCTGCTCGCCTCGCCCAATGTCTGCGACAAGTCCTGGGTCACCAACCAGTACGACCGCTACGTCCTCGGCAACACCCGGCGCGCCATGCCCCATGACTCGGGTGTCATCCGCATCGACGAGGAGAGCGGCCTCGGGGTCGCCGTCTCGACGGACTGCAACGGCCGCTTCGGTCGGCTCGACCCGTATACCGGGGCGCAGCTCGCGCTGGCCGAGTCCTACCGCAATGTCGCGACCTCCGGCGCACTGCCGCTGGCCGTGACCGACTGCCTGAACTTCGGCTCGCCGGAGGACCCGGGAGTCATGTGGCAGTTCGAGCAGTCCGTGGCCGGACTCTTCGACGCCTGCCTCGAGCTGGGGATCCCGGTCACGGGCGGCAATGTCTCCTTCTACAACCAGACCGGTGAGACGGCGATCCACCCGACGCCCGTCGTCGGCGTGCTCGGCGTGCTCGACGACGTCACCACCTCCGTCGCCTCCGGGTTCCGGACGAAGGGGGAGACCGTCCTCCTCCTCGGCGAGACCCGGGACGAGCTGGATGGCGGCGAGTGGGCGCACGCGCTCCACGGCCACCTCGGCGGTCGTCCGCCGAAGGTCGACCTCGCTGCGGAGAAGGCCCTCGCGGACTTCTTCGTCGAGGCCGTGCGCCGTGGGCTGATCGCGAGCTCGCACGACCTGTCCGACGGCGGTCTGGCCGTCGCGCTCGCCGAGTCGGTGCTCCAGGGCGGGACGGGCGCGTCCGTCGACCTCCGGCCGGCCCTCGACCGCGACGGGGTCGACGTCTTCACCGCGCTGTACTCCGAG
>JBQGNO010000068.1:0-14406 GCA_052087725.1 Janibacter sp.
CTCCGGGTCGGAGGGGTCGACCTCGCGGACGACGGCATCGATCGCGTCGGTGTCGATGGCGATCCCGCGCGCGTAGGCCTGCACGGCGGCGAGGATCTGCGGGCCGAGCCACGGGACGGCGGTGAAGAGCCGCATCCGGGCCGCCTCGCGGGCGGCCAGGTGCAGCCACACCTCGTCGAGGGTGACGTCGAGGCCGTCGGCGAAGCGCGAGACATTGCCCGGCAGCAGCGCCACCTGGCCCTCGACGAGAGGGACCCCGGCCTCGGTCGCCGTGAGCGTGTCCGAGGCGAGCGCCCCGACGGCCTCGGCGGTCTGCCCGGTGATCAGGGTGGACGCCATCCGATCGACGAAGGGAGCCAGCTGCTGACTCAGCTGGGACAGGTCCATGCCCGGCGGCAGGCCGAGGGCCTGCAGATCGGGTGCGCCCGGGTCGTTCATCCGGGAGGTGAAGGAGTCGCGGATCGCGGCGGCGAGGCCGTCGGCGATCGGGTCGACCAGGGAGGCCCACACGGGCATCGTCTGCTCGACCCACTCCTCGCGGGAGAGGGCGGCGGCGGTGAGGGAGGGGGCCTCGAGGTCGGTGACCATGTCGAGCCAGAGCCCGCTGAGCTGGACGGCCTGCTCGGCGAGGGCCAGCTCGCGCCCGCCCATCGTGTGGTCCTCGTCGTGGATCGCCTCGCGGGCGGCCTTCGTCGCTGCGGTGACGTCCACCCCCTTCGTCTGGGCGCCGGGGGCGAACATCGCCTTGAGCTGGGAGGTCATCGCGGCCACCTGCGCGGGGTCGGCATCGGCGATGCCCATGGCCTTGAGCTGCTCGACGACCTGCGGTGGGAGGTCCTGGCCGCCGTTGAGGTCACGGAAGATCCGGGCGAGGTCCTCGGGCAGACCGTCGTCCCCCGACGAGCCGGATGGGGTGCTGGGGTCGTTGCTCACGTCGGTGTCTCGTCTCTTCCTGAGAGGATGTGCTGTCCCTTCACCCAACCACGAGCGCCCCCGGATGGTTCCCGGACGCAGGAGGACATGTGATCGACCCAGTCCAGCCCGGTCCGAGCAAGACGGGGGAGCGGATCGCTGCCGCGATCCTCGTCGTTGCGGTGCTCCTCCTCATCGTCGTCCTCGTGGGCAACTTCATCAAGCTGCCCTATGCCGTGGAGCGGCCCGGGCCGGTCACCGACACCCTCGGTGAGCTCGACGACGGGTCGCATCTCGTCGAGGTCAACGGCGCGAAGAGCTACGAGACCGAGGGAGACCTCTACTTCACGACCGTGCGCGTCCTCGGTGGCCCCGAGGCGCACATCAACGGCTGGGAGTGGCTCGTCGGTCATCTCGACCCCGACTCGACGGTCCTGCCGGAGGACGAGGTCTTCGGTGAGGACCGCACCGAGGAGGAGGTCGAGAAGATGAATGCCGCCCAGATGCAGGGCTCGCAGAAGAACTCGATCGCCGTGGGGATCCGCAGCACCGGCACGAAGGTCTCCCAGGAGAACCTCGTCGCCCAGGTCGCCAAGGGTCTGCCGGCCCACAAGAAGCTGAAGCCCGAGGACGTGATCATCTCCGTCGACGGCACGAAGACCCCGCGGGTCGCCGACATCGTCAGCGCGATCTCCGACCGGAAGGTCGGCGAGAAGGTCCGCATCGGCATCCGCCGCGACGGCCGGTCGCGCACGGTGGAGCTCACGGCGGCGGACATCGGCGGTGGTCGCCCCGGTGTCGGCATCGGGATCGAGCCGAAGTACGACTACCCCTACGAGGTGCGCATCGACGCCGGCCGGGTCGGCGGGCCGAGCGCGGGCATGATGTTCGCGCTCGCCGTCCACGACCGGCTCACTCCCGGTGCCCTGACGAAGGGGAAGTCCATCGCCGGCACGGGGACGATCAACGACTCCGGTCAGATCGGGCCCATCGGCGGCATCCACCAGAAGATGGTCGGGGCCCACGACGGGGACGCCGAGTGGTTCCTCGCCCCGAAGGCCAACTGTGATGACGTCGTCGGCAAGGTCCCCGACGGGCTCAACGTCGTGTCCGTGGCGACCTTCGATGACGCGACCACCGCCGTGAAGTCCATCGCGAAGGGGGACGGCGCGGACCTACCCACCTGCGACTGACCCGCCACCCCTTCGGTGGCTGAGGTGTGAGGCCGTTCGCGGCCGAACCTCGAAGCCCGGGGTGGCTTCGAGGTTCCTCGCTGGCGCTCGTCACACCTCAGCCGGCGTCCAGCGTCGGGTCAGCCCTCCAGCGTGGCGCGCAGGGCGTGGACGAGGCCGGGCGCGATGTCCTCGCCGGTGGCGACGCGGTCGTCCTGGTCGTGGGCTCGCTGGCGCAGGAGGCAGACCGCGCGGCCGTCGCGGTGCACGGCGACGAGCAGGCGCACATCCTCGCGCTGTGGGTGGCTGGCCAGCGCATCGACGGCTTCATCGTGATCCTCGGGCAGGTCCCGCTCGGCCCCCGGAGGGAGGACGACGCGCTCGACGGCGAGGGCGGATCCGTGCACGGTGTCGGGCCAGGCGATGCGTCCGAGCAGGCTCTCCAGCGAGGAGGTCTTCGGCAGGTCCTCCTGCTCGATGGCGCTGAGCGCGCCCGGTGCCCGGTCGGCGGCACCGTCGAGGTCGGGGGCGAGCCCCGGCTCGGCCTCGATGAGCGAGGCGGTGTCGACGAGGGCGAAGATCCGTGGGTTCTGGTCCCACCCGGAGGCGGCGACATGGCGCTCGGTCTCGAGGGCGGCGACGGTCAGGGGCTCGGTCGTGGGGACGTTTTCGGGTGACGAGTCAGGCACGGGGACCATGCTGCCCTACGCAGCCTCAGGTCGTCTGGGTACGGTAGCCCCACCATGAGCAGCGCGAGTTGGCCGCAGGACGGCAGCGAAGGGGGCGCGCCGCCGCCGCCCCGAGATGACGAGCAGCCCCCTGCGCGCCGGCGACCGCCGAGCCGTCTGGCGAAGTTCTTCGCCATCGTCGGCATCATCGTGCTCCTGCTCTCCCTGCTCGCCGGGCTGTGGACCGAGTCGCTGTGGTTCGACGCGATCGGCTTCTCCGGGATGTGGTGGTCGCGACTGCGCACCCAGGTCCTCCTCTTCGTCCTCGGCGCCCTCTTCACCGCCCTTCCCATCGGCATCAGTCTCTGGCTGGGCTATCGCACCCGCCCGCTCACCGTGCCCATGTCCAGCGGCGAGGAGGCGCTGGCCCAGTACCGGCAGGCCATCGAGCCCTTCCGCAAGGTGGTCGTCTGGGCGCTGCCCGCCGTGCTCGGCATCCTCGGTGGCCTCGCGGCCACCGGCCAGTGGCAGACCTGGATGCTGTGGCGCAACGGTCGCTCGACCGGCACGACCGATGCCGAGTTCGGGCGCGACATCAGCTACTACCTCTTCGCCCTGCCGTGGTGGAACTTCGTCGTCGGCTTCCTCACGGTGGCGATGCTCGCGGCCCTGCTCGCCGGGGTTTTCGCACACTACGTCTACGGCGGCATCGTCCCGCCGGGCCGCGGCCGCTCCACGCGAGCCGCCTTCCTCCACCTCGCGATCGTCGCCGCGATCCTCGCCCTGCTGCGCGGCTGGAGCTACCTGCTCGCCGCCCACAACCTCACCACGGAGGAAGGGGAGGTCCTCACCGGTGTCGGGTACACCGGGGCGCACGCGATCATCCCGACGAAGTACATCCTCGCCATCGCGGCAGTGATGTGCGCCGTCCTCTTCCTCGTCTCCGTGCGCAGCCGCTCCTGGCGCCTGCCGCTCATCGCCGTCGCCAGCCTCGTCGTGGTCTCCGTCGTCGTCGGCGCGATCTACCCGGCGCTCGTGGAGACCTACAAGGTCTCGCCCTCGCGCAACTCGCTCGAGGAGCCCTACCTCCAGCGCAACATCGACGCCACCCGCGCGGCCCACGGGGTGACCGACGTGTCCGAGAAGAGCTATGACGCGGTCTCGGACGTCTCATCCGGGCAGCTGCGCGAGGACGCCGACTCCATCCCCGGCATCCGCCTGCTCGACCCGGCCGTCGTCGGCCAGAGCTACCAGGAGCTGCAGGCCCAGCAGCCCTACTACACCTTCCAGGACGAGCTCGACGTCGACCGCTACGAGCTCGACGGCGAGTCCACGGACGTCGTCGTCGGCGCCCGTGAGCTCGACCTCGACAATGTCCCCTCCGACCGTCGTGACTGGGTCAACGACCACACGGTCTACACGCACGGCTACGGCCTGGTCATGGCCCGGGGCACCCAGGTGCGGGCCGGTAACCCGCAGTGGATCGACCCGGCCAAGGAGTTCGGTGAGTACGAGCCGCGGATCTACTTCGGCGAGGAGATGGAGCACTTCTCCATCGTCGGGCGCGGTGACACCAACGAGCCGCGGGAGATCGACAAGCCGAGCGGTGGCGACGACTCGCGCTACTCCTACAAGGGTGACGGGGGAGTGTCCATCGGGTCCCCCCTTCGTCAGGCGGCGTACGCCCTGACCCACCGGGACATGAAGTTCATGCTCTCCGACGCGGTCGGCGACAGCTCACGGCTGATCGAGCACCGCCAGCCCAAGGAGCGCGTCGAGCGGGTCGCCCCCTGGCTGACGGTCGACGACGACGTCTACCCGACGATCGTCGACGGTCGGGTCAAGTGGGTGGTCGACGGATACACGACCTCGCAGGAGTATCCCTACAGCACCGCCTTCTCGGTCTCGGGCGTCCAGTCGGGTCAGGTCTCCTCGGTCCAGACGCAGCAGGACAGCTCGCTCGTCGGTGACCGGGTCAACTACATGCGCAACTCGGTCAAGGCGACCGTGGACGCCTTCGACGGGTCCGTCGAGCTCTACAAGTGGGACGAGGAGGACCCGATCGTCGATGCGTGGGATCGGGCCTTCCCGGACCTGCTCAAGGACCGCAGCGAGATCAGCGGAGAGCTGATGTCGCACCTGCGCTACCCGGAGGACCTCTTCCGGATGCAGCGCGCGGTGCTCGCCGACTACCACGTGACCTCCGCGAGCGACTTCCGTGCGGGGCAGGACCGCTGGCGCGTGCCGGACGACCCGTCGCGCGGTGATGACGGCGTGGCCCAGCCGCCGTACTACCTCTCGATGGCGATGCCGGACCAGAGGAACCCCTCCTGGTCGCTCACCTCGAGCTACATCCCGCGGGGGTCCCGCAATGTCATGGCCGGCTACCTGGCGGTCGATGCGGATGCGGGCACGACCAAGGGCAAACCCGCGTCCGGATACGGGCAACTTCGATTGTTGTCGGTGCCACGCAACACGACTGTGCCCGGAGTCGGGCAGGTACAAAACGACATCGTCTCCTCCAACGCCACCTCGGGCGAGGGCAGTCAGACGCTGCAGGACTATCTCAACAACGCCAACCGTGGCGGCTCCCAGGTGCACTTCGGTAACCAGATGGCGCTCCCGGTGGGTGAGGGCTTCCTGCACGTCGAACCCATCTACCTCTCCTCGGCGTCGGGGACCTCGTATCCCCAGCTGCGCATCGTCATCGCCACCTTCGGCGGCAAGGTCGCCTGGGGGCAGACTCTCGACAACGCCCTCGACCAGCTCTTCGAGGGTGATGCCGGCGTCGAGGGCGCAGACGGCGGCTCCGGCGGTGGAGGTGGCTCCGGCGGTGGAGGCGACTCCGGTGACGGCGGTTCCGGCGGCAAGGACACGACCGACGGGCAGAAGCTCAGCGCCGCGATCTCCGGCATGGAGAAGGCCTACACGGAGGGTCAGGACGCCCTGAAGGAGGGGGACTTCGCGGCCTACGACAAGGCCCAGAAGGAGCTGAAGAAGCACCTCGAGGACGCGGCTTCCGCACAGCCAGAAGGGGGCTCGGCGAACCTCGAGGAGAAGTGATTTGGTGTGCCCCGATCGTTCACGTAGAGTTAGTGACGCAACGACGCGGGGTGGAGCAGTTCGGTAGCTCGCCGGGCTCATAACCCGGAGGTCGCAGGTTCAAATCCTGCCCCCGCTACCACACCGCAAGAGGCCCGGACCAATGGTCCGGGCCTCTTGTCGTGTCTGCACCGATGACGGTGGTTGAGGTGCGAGGCCGCTTGCGGCCGAAGCCTCGAAGCCACCAACTGTTCACCTTGGCAAGCCATCCTGCGCGCGTGACCCCTGATCCCGACGCCGCGACGCTGCTCCCGCAGCTCCTTGCGGGTGACCGGGCTCCGGCACCGCGCACCCTCGTCGACATCTTCACGGGCGTCGTGGCCGACCACCCGGACGCACCGGCCGTCGACAGTGGCCGGGAGAGGCTCACGTATGCGGAGCTGGGGGAGGCGGCCACCGTTGTCGCAGAACGCCTTGCGGAGACCGGGGTCGTGCCCGGCGACAAGGTCGGCGTGCGGATCAGGTCCGGCTCGACCGACCTCTACGTCGCGATCATCGGCATCCTCGTCGCGGGCGCGGCCTATGTCCCCGTCGACGCGGACGACCCCGACGAGCGGGCCCGGGTGGTCTTCGAGGAGTCCGGTGCGGTCGCGGTGCTCGGTAACGACCTGGTCATCACGACGACCACGGCGGGCGAAGGGAGGGGCCCGGCTGATCCCACAGCGCCCGGCCTCGGCGACGACGCCTGGGTGATCTTCACGTCCGGCTCCACGGGCAAGCCGAAGGGGGTCGCCGTCACCCACCGCAATGCCGCGGCCTTCGTCGACGCCGAGTCGCAGATGTTCTTGCAGGAGGACCCGATCGGTCCGGGGGACCGGGTCATGGCCGGCCTGTCGGTCGCCTTCGACGCGAGCTGCGAGGAGATGTGGCTGGCCTGGGCCTACGGCGCCTGTCTTGTGCCGGCTCCGCGGTCGCTCGTCCGCTCGGGTGTGGACGTCGGGCCGTGGCTGCTCGCGAACGACATCACCATCGTCTCGACCGTCCCCACCCTCGTCTCGCTGTGGCCGCCGAGCTCCCTCGAGCGCGTCCGGCTGCTGATCATGGGCGGGGAGGCCTGTCCTGCAGAGCTGGCCGCGCGGCTGCAGAAGGACGGCCGCGAGGTGTGGAACACCTACGGCCCCACCGAGGCCACCGTGGTCGCCTGCGGCGCCATGCTCGACGGCTCGGACCCCGTCCGCATCGGTCTGCCTCTCGACGGCTGGGACCTCGCAGTCGTCGACCAGGAGGGCCACCCTGTCCCCGAGGGCGAGTCCGGGGAGCTGATCATCGGCGGGGTCGGCCTGGCCCGCTACCTTGACCCGGAGAAGGACGCCGAGAAGTACGCTCCGATGCCGACCCTCGCGTGGGACCGGGCCTATCGCTCCGGGGACGTGGTCCGCAACGACCCGGCGGGCCTGGTCTTCGCCGGCCGTGCCGACGACCAGATCAAGCTGGGCGGACGCCGGATCGAGCTCGGGGAGATCGACGAGCAGCTGCTCCGTCTCCCCGGCGTGGTCTCGGCCGCAGCCGCGGTCCGCTCGACGCAGGCCGGCAACCGGCTCCTCGTCGGCTACCTCACCACCAACGAGCAGTACGACAGTGCGCACGCACGCGACCTGCTCCGCACCCGCATGCCAGCGGCGCTCGTGCCCCGCCTCGCCGTGGTCGACGAGCTGCCCACCCGCACCTCCGGCAAGGTGGACCGGGACGCCCTTCCCTGGCCGCTGCCGACGACGACGGACAGTGCTCGCTCCGGTGAGCTCGGGGAGACCGCGCAGTGGATCGCCGGGATCTGGGCCGAGGTCATCGGTGCCGAGGTCAGCGGACCGGGCGACGACTTCTTCGACTTCGGCGGCGGGTCACTCACCGCCGCGCAGGTCGTCAGCCGGCTGCGGGAGAAGAACCCCGAGACCACCGTCGGCGACCTCTACGCGCACCCGACGATCGGGGACCTCGCGGCCTGGCTGGACGAAGCGGCGGCCGCCTCGACCATGATCCTGTCCACCCGCAAGGTGAAGCCGATCCGCCCGAAGACGCAGGTCGCCCAGCTGCTCGCCCTCGTCCCGCTGCGGGCGCTCGCCGGCCTGCGCTGGGTGGCCTGGCTGATGCTCGGGTCGACCGTGGCCTCGAGCCTGGCCGACCTCACGTGGCTCCCGACCTTCCCGATCTGGCTCGTGGTCATCGCCTCCGCGCTCTTCCTCACCGCCCCCGGGCGGATGGGCCTCGCCGCGCTGCTCGCCCGAGTCGTGCTGCGCGGGGTCACGCCCGGATCGCACCCACGGGGAGGCAAGGTCCACCTGCGGCTCTGGCTCGCGTCCCGGATCCAGGACGAGCTCGCCGCGGCCGCGCTGTCCGGTGCCGTCTTCTTCCCCTGGTACGCCCGGCTGCTCGGAGCGAAGGTCGGTCGCGGGGCCGACCTCCACGCCCTGCCGCCCGTCACCGGGTGGCTCGACCTGGGGAAGGGAGCCGCGATCGAGCCCGAGGTCGATCTGCAGGGCTACTGGATCGATGGTGACCGGGTCCACGTCGGCCCCGTCACCATCGGTGCGCGGGCCCGGATCGGCGCTCGCAGCACGCTCTCCCCGGATGCTGTGGTCGGCAAGGACGCCGAGATCGCTCCCGGCTCGCACGTCATGGGTCGGGTCGCGCCCGCCGAGTTCTGGTCCGGATCGCCCGCCGAGCGCCAGGCCAAGGCGCGCGGCCCGTGGTCACCCGAGGAGGCCCCGGCCCCGACCGGCTGGTTGGGTGGCTACGCCGCGCTCTCGCTGCTCATCGCCTCCCTTCCCGGGCTGGCGGTCCTCGCAGGAGCCGCTTTCCTCTGGCCGGCCGTCTCCGGGTCCGCAGGCGCCGGGGAGGCGGTGCGTGCCGCCCTTCCCTGGCTGCCGCTGGCCGCGCTCGTCGGCTACCTCGTCCTCGCCTTGCTCGTCCTCGGACTGACCCGCCTGCTGGGGACGGTGATCCGGCCCGGCCACTACCCCGTGCGCTCCGCCACCGGCCTGGCCATCTGGGGCACCATCCGCCTCCTTGACGAGGCGCGGGACTGGCTCTTCCCGATCTACTCCAGCGCGATCACCCCGGTCTGGCTGCGGCTCCTCGGCGCCCGCGTCGGCACCGGCGTGGAGGCCTCGACCGTGCTGCTCATCCCCACGCTCGTGCGCGTCAACGACCACGCCTTCCTCGCCGACGACACCCTCATCGGGTCCTACGAGCTCGGTGGTGGCTGGATCCGCGTGGAGCGGGTCAAGGTCGGCAAGCGCTCCTTCGTCGGCAACTCCGGGATGCTCGCTCCCGGGCGTCGCGTGCCCAAGCAGTCCCTGGTCGCCGTGCTCTCGGCCGCACCCGGCCGCGCCGTCGCCAAGGCCGGCCAGTCCTGGCTGGGCTCACCACCGCGCAAGCTGCGGCGGGCCGCCGAGGAGCAGGACTCCAGCCGCACCTACGACCCGCCGACGCGGTTGAAGGTGCTGCGCTCCCTCGTCGAGCTGGCCCGGGTCGTGCCGCTGTGGTGCACCGTCGCGCTCAACCTCGCGGTCGGCGCGACCATCCTCGCTCTGCTCGACGTCTCCGTCTGGGCTGCAGTGCTGCTCGCGGGTCCCGTGATGATCCTCGGCAGCCACGTGGCGGCGGGGGTCACCGTCCTCGCGAAGTGGCTGATCGTCGGCCGGCACCGCCCGGGGGAGCACGAGCTGTGGACCTCCTTCGTCTGGCGCAACGAGCTCGCGGACACCTTCACCGAGATGCTCGCCGCCCCGTGGTTCGCCCGGATCACCGCCGGCACACCGGCGCTCAACGCCTGGCTGCGGCTCATGGGAGCCAAGATCGGGGCCGGGGTCTGGTGCGACACCTACTGGCTGCCGGAGAGCGATCTCGTCGAGCTCGGCGCCGGGTCCACGGTCAACCACGGCTGCGTGGTGCAGACCCACCTCTTCCACGACCGCGTGCTGAGCATGGACACCGTCAGCCTGGGCGCGGGGGCCACGCTGGGGCCGAACAGCGTGATCCTGCCCGCCTCCGGCCTCGGCCGGAATGCGACCGTCGGGCCCGTGTCGCTGGTCATGCGCGGCGAGGGCGTACCGTCACGCACACGCTGGATCGGGAACCCGATCGGCCCCTGGGAGGAAGAGGACACGTGATGCAGCGAGGCACGGACGCGTACATCCCCGGCCACGGGGACGCCTCGTACGACGTGGAGCACTACGACCTCGACCTGGACTACCGGGTCGAGAGCAACCGGCTGGGCGGTGAGGCGACGCTGCGCTGCCGTGCGCTCGAGCCGATCAGCCGCATCGACCTGGACCTGCACTCGCTCCGCGTCGGCAAGGTCTTCGTCGACGGCTCGGTGGTGAGGTACAGCCACCGGCTGGGCCGGCTCGCGGTGACGCTCGGACGCACGATCCCCGAGGGCGAGGACTTCGAGGTCCGCGTGAGGTACTCCGGCACCCCGAAGCAGCTGCGCAAGCGTCATCTCGGCGAGGCCGGCTGGGAGGAGCTCGAGGACGGCGTGATCGTCGCTGCCCAGCCGCACGGGTCGCCGTCGTGGTTCCCGTGCAACGACCGCCCGGACAACAAGGCGACCTATGCGATCGCCCTCGCCGTGCCGAAGGGATACCACGTCGCCGTGGCCGGGGAGCTGCTCGGGCGCAGGGCCGGCGGCAGCGCGGTGACGTGGACCTGGGAGCAGGACACCCCGATGGCGACCTACCTGGCCACCGTGCAGATCGGGCGGTACGAGGAGATCGAGCAGACCGGTGCACCGGTCCCCGTGCGGGTGGTGGCTCCGTCGGACCGGCCCACGGACGGCTTCGAGGCCGCCTTCGGTCGCCAGCCGGACATGCTCACCTTCTTCTCGAGGCTCTTCGGGGAGTACCCCTTCGGCTCCTACACCGCGGTGATCACCGACGATGACCTGGAGATCCCGCTGGAGTCGCAGGGCCTGTCGACCTTCGGACGCAACTTCATGGACGACGACTGGGAGAGCATCCGGCTCGTCGCGCACGAGCTGAGCCACCAGTGGTGGGGCAACTCGGTGACGCTGACGCACTGGCGTGACATCTGGCTGCACGAGGGCTTCGCCTGCTATGCGGAGTGGCTCTGGTCGGAGGAGATCGGGCTGGACACCGCGGCGGAGTGGGCGGCCCACCACCACGAGCGGGTGCGCACCGACTCCGGGCCGGACCTCCTCCTCGGCGACCCCGGACCCGAGCTGATGTTCGACGACCGGGTCTACAAGCGGGGCGCGCTCACCTTGCATGCGCTGCGGACCCGGCTGGGGGACAAGGCCTTCTTCGAGGTGCTGCGGACCTGGAGCGAGGCGCAGCAGTACCGCAATGTCACGACGGCGATGTTCGTCGAGCACGTGGAGGAGACCACGGTGGAGGACCTCGAGGACTTTTTCCGGGAGTGGGTCTACGAGGTCGAGCTGCCGCCGCTGCCCGCCTGAGGGACGGTCGCGACGCTGGCCCACAGCCCGGGCGGGGCCGGCAGGTCCTCCACGGACCAGTCGGTGCAGCGAAGGGAGTCCATCGCCACCTCGAGCCCGTCACCGGTGGCCTTGAGGATCGCCTCCTTGCGGCACCACAGGGCGGCGCGTGCCTGCGGGGTGTCGGCGGTCTCGGTGGGGTGCAGCACGAGGGCCGGGTCCCAGCGCTCGTCGACCGACTGCACCGACTCGAGGTCCACGCCGACGGGCCGGTGGTCGAGCGCGGTCACGAGATGCCCGGATGCCCGAGCGAGGCTCACGTGGGGGCGGCGTCCGTCGGGCGTTCTGGCCCAAGGGCGCCCGTGCCGGTCGGAGCCGCACCACTTGCAGTGCCGCCCGACCCTCACCTGCGTCGCATCGAGGTCGAGGGCGTCGGCGACGTGCGCCCGCAGGGCATCGTCGGAGCCGAGCCGGTCGTCGTGCCAGACGATGTCCGGTGAAGTCACGGCATCGAGTCTATGGCGGCAGTACGGTGCGACTATGCGCCTCAAGCCCGGACGTCCCGACCTGGATCGCTACGCCGACCACTTCTGCGTGCCCGAGGCGAAGGGGGAGACCTCCGTGACCTTCCTCGGCGTCTCGACCCTGCTCGTGCAGGACGGGGACTCCGCCCTGATGACCGACGGCTTCTTCTCCCGGCCCTCGCTGCTCGAGGTGGGGCTGCGCCCCCTTCGCTCCAGGGCGGAGCGGATCGATGCCGCGCTGCAGCGGACCGGCACCACTCGCCTCGACGGCGTCCTGCCCGTGCACAGCCACTACGACCACGCCATGGACTCGGCTGCGGTCGCCGAGCACACCGGCGCGCCCCTCGTCGGCGGCGAGTCCACCGCCAACATCGGCCGCGGCCACGGCTTGGACCCGGAACAGGTCCGGGTCGTCGGCCATGAGGAGACCGCGCAGCTCGGGGGCTTCGAGGTCACGTGGATCGAGAGCTCGCACTGCCCGCCCGACCGGTACCCCGGGGAGATCACCGAGCCCGTCCCGCCGTCGGCCAAGGTCTCCAGCTATCGCTGTGGCGAGTCCTGGTCGATGCTCGTGACGCTCTCCGGTGGCCGCAGCGCGCTCATCCAGGGCAGCGCCGGATTCGTGCCGGGCGCGCTCGCCGGGCGTCGCGCGGACGTCGCCTACCTCGGCGTCGGTCAGATCGGGGTGCTCGACGAGTCCTACCTGCGGCAGTACTGGGCCGAGACCGTCGAGACGCTGGGGGCACGCCGGGTCGTCCTCACCCACTGGGACGACTTCTTCGCGCCGCTGGACCGCCCCCTGCGGGCCCTGCCTTACGCGGTCGACGACCTCGACGTCACGCTGCGGGTCTTCGGCGAGCTCGCGGCCGAGCAGGGCGTCGAGCTGCACCTGCCGACGCTCTGGCGGCGCGAGGACCCGTGGGCGGGGATCGGTGATTGAGGTGTGACGAGCGCTAGCGAGGAGCCTCGAAATCACGCTGCTGGGCGGTGGCTTCGAGGCTCGGGCCGCAGACGGCCCTCACACCTCACCCACCGTCGGGGTGCACCTCAACAACCACCGTGTGGCCCGGATTGGTGGGGCACCGGCACGCTCAGGCACAATGGAACGTGTGAGCGCTAACTCTGGCAAGCACCGTGTCGTCGTCATCGGGTCCGGCTTCGGTGGACTCTTTGCAGCAAAGGCCCTGAGCGGCAAGGACGTCGAGGTCACCCTCGTCTCCCGCACCGGCCACCACCTCTTCCAGCCGCTGCTGTACCAGGTCGCGACCGGCATCCTCTCCGAGGGCGACATCGCTCCGGCGACCCGGGACATCCTCGGCAAGGACAAGAATGTCCGCGTCATCCTCGGTGATGTCCACGACATCGATCTCGAGTCGCGCACCGTGACCTCCCGCTCCCTGAGCCAGGAGACGGTCACCCCCTACGACAGCCTGATCATCGGTGCGGGCGCCGGTCAGTCGTACTTCGGCAACGACCACTTCGCCCGCTACGCGCCGGGGATGAAGGACATCGACAACGCCCTCGAGCTGCGCGGCCGGATCTTCGGCGCCTTCGAGCTGGCCGAGATCACTCCGGACCCGCAGGAGCGCGAGCGGCTGATGACCTTCGTCGTCGTCGGCGCCGGCCCGACCGGTGTGGAGATGGCCGGCCAGATCGCCGAGCTGTCCCAGCGCACGCTGGCCGAGGAGTTCCGGCACATCGACCCGGACGACGCCCGCGTGGTGCTCCTCGACGGCGCCCCCAAGGTCCTGCCGACCTTCGGTGACCGCCTGAGCACCAAGGCCCGCAAGAGCCTGCAGGACCGCGGCGTCGACGTGCAGCTCGGCGCCATGGTCACCGATGTCGACGCCTCCGGCCTCGAGGTCAAGGACGAGGACGGCACCGTGCGTCGCATCGAGGCCATGACCAAGGTCTGGGCCGCCGGCGTCGCCGCCTCCCCGCTCGGCCGGATGGTCGCCGACCAGGCGGGCGCCGAGGTCGACCGCGCCGGACGGGTGCACGTCGAGGAGGACCTCACCCTCAAGGGGCACCCCGAGGTCTTCCTCATCGGCGACATGATCAACCTCAAGGGGTACCCGGGCGTGGCCCAGCTGGCGATCCAGGGCGGGCGCTACGCCGCCAAGGAGATCGCCGGGCGCCTCGAGGGCAGCGCGCCGCAGGCCCCCTTCGCCTACCAGGACAAGGGCTCCATGGCGACGATCTCGAAGTACTCGGCCGTCGCCAGCATCGGCAAGCTGAACTTCTCCGGCTTCTTCGCCTGGGTCGCCTGGCTGGCCGTCCACCTCATGGCCATGGTCGGCTTCAAGAACCGCGTCTCGACGCTGCTCAACTGGATCCTCACCTTCGTCGGTGACAACCGCAACGAGCGCGCGACGACGATGCAGCAGGTCTTCGCGCGCAACGCGATGGACGACCTCGGGCCGGACGCCTACCCCGAGCTGCCGCGACGCGGCCACGAGGAGCAGCGCGACGCGTCGTAGGGTGCGAGCATGCTGGACTTCACCCTCGAGGACCACACCCTGCCCAACGGGCTGCGCCTCATCGTGCAACCCGACCCCACGACGCCGACCGTCACGGTCAACATGTGGGTCGGCGTCGGCTCGCGCCACGAGGAGGCAGGGGCGACCGGCTTC
>JBQGNO010000069.1:0-14386 GCA_052087725.1 Janibacter sp.
GACTCCGCGTAGCGGCTCGGCCGGGTGAAGACCCAGCGGTCGAAGTCGATCTCGGCGCCGACCTGGTCGCCGGCCGGGCGAGTGATGTCGACGAGGGCCGAGTACGTTACCTCGAGCCAGCCGTCCCCGACCTCCTCCACGAGGTGGAGTCGGGTGCCGTGGTTGCCGGCCAGCTCAACCGCCTCGACGCGACGCCCGGCCGCGTGGATGAGGATCTCCTCCTCGAGGATGTCGTGCGCGCTGGAGACGGCGAAGGAGAGCAGCGCCTCACGCACGCCGGTGGTCCCGTACGCGAACTTCGTCCCCACCCGGGCACGAAGGGGGGTGGCAGTGGAGTCGACGATCGCGAGGTCGGTCATGGGCCAATGGGACACCCCGGGCCACGGCGCGTCAAAACCCTGCCCCCGGCGGGTGGTCAGGCCGGCACCCCGACCGCCAGGAGGGCCGACAGCGCCCCGAGCGCTTCGGGGTTGATCCAGTAGTAGACGTAGGTGCCGCGCCGCTCGCAGCCGACGAGCCCGGCCTCACGCAGCAGCCTCAGGTGGTGCGAGATCGTGCCGGAGGAGAGGTCGAAGGCCGGCGTGATCTCACAGACGCACAGCTCCGGCTGCGCAGCGATCATCGAGGCCATCCGCAACCGCACAGGGTCACCGAGGGCCTTGAAGACCGGCGCCAGCCGGGCCGCGTCATCCTCAGACACCGGGGAGGTCGCCAAGCCGCAGCACGTCACCGCACGGACCTGCGGATCGGACTCGAGGGTGGTCATGCGCTCTATCTTGACACACTTCAAATCACGGGTCACGCTGTCCCCGTTCCCTGATTCGGCAATCTTCAAAACAGGAGTTCCCGTGGTCCAGTCCGACACCGCAGCCACCCACAATGCCGTGCGCGACCGCTACGCCACCGCGGCCCGCGTCTCTCTCGACTCGGGCTCCGGATGCTGTGGCCCGGAGGCCACCGACCCGATCACGGTCGGCCTCTACGAGGGGACGGACTCCCCTTCGGACTCCGCCCTGGCCGCCTCGCTCGGCTGCGGCAACCCGACCGCGCTGGCCGACCTCTCCCCGGGCGAGGACGTCCTCGACCTGGGCTCCGGCGGAGGCCTCGACGTGCTGCTGTCCGCCCGCCGGGTCGGTCCGGACGGCACCGCCCACGGCCTCGACATGACCGACGAGATGCTCGATCTGGCCGAGCGGAACCGCGCCGAGGCCGGCATCGACAATGCCCGCTTCCTCAAGGGCACGATCGAGGACGTCCCGCTGCCCGACGGGTCGATCGACGTCCTCATCTCCAACTGTGTCATCAACCTCTCCCCCGACAAGGACAAGGTGCTCGCCGAGGCCCATCGGGTGCTGCGTCCCGGCGGGCGCTTCGCCGTGTCCGACATCGTGCTGCTGCGTGAGATCCCGGACGCGCTGCGGGGGATCGTCGGCCTGTGGACCGGATGCGTCTCCGGTGCGCTGCTCGATGCGGCCTACATCGCCACGCTCACCGCCGCCGGGTTCACCGAGGCCGGTGTCGAGGTGACCCGCACCTTCGACCGGGACGAGCTGCACCGCATGTCCGACATGGTCGGCGACCAGGTCCCCGAGGGCTGGACCATCGCGGGCATCGTCGACGAGCTCGATGGCGCCTTCGCCAGTGCCCTCATCCGTGCCCGCAAGGAGAGCTGAAATGTCCGTCACGGCCCCTGAAGCGCCAGCGCGTTTGTCGACCCTCGACCGCTTCCTCGCGGTCTGGATCGGCTTGGCCATGGTCGCGGGCCTCCTCCTGGGACGCATCGTCCCCGGACTCGGCGAGGCGCTCGGCGCGATCGAGATCGACGGGATCTCGCTGCCCATCGCCATCGGGCTGCTGGTCATGATGTACCCCGTCCTGGCGAAGGTGCGCTACGACCGGCTCGACACCGTCACCGGCGACCGGCGGCTGCTCGGCTCCTCACTGGTGCTCAACTGGCTCATCGGGCCGGCGCTGATGTTCACCCTCGCCTGGCTGATGCTGCCCGATCTGCCCGAGTACCGCACGGGCCTGATCATCGTCGGCCTCGCGCGTTGCATCGCCATGGTCATCATCTGGAACGACCTCGCCTGCGGCGACCGCGATGCTGCCGCCGTGCTGGTGGCGATCAATTCGATCTTCCAGGTGATCGCCTTCGCCGCGCTCGGCTGGTTCTACCTCTCCGTCCTGCCCGGGTGGCTCGGCCTGCCCCAGACCGACTTCGACGTCTCTCCCTGGCAGATCGCCAAGTCCGTCCTGATCTTCCTCGGCATCCCGCTGCTCGCCGGGTACCTCTCCCGCCGGGTCGGCGAGCAGCGCTGGGGCCGTGAGCGCTACGAGGAGTCCTTCCTCCCGAGGATCGGCCCCTGGGCCCTCTACGGACTGCTCTTCACGGTCGTCCTGCTCTTCGCCCTCCAGGGTGAGGCGATCACCTCACAGCCGCAGGACGTCGCGCGGATCGCGCTGCCGCTGCTGGCCTACTTCGCGATCATGTGGGGCATCGGGTACCTCACCGGCCGGCTGCTGCGGATGAGCTACGAGCGCACGACCACGCTCGCCTTCACTGCCGCGGGCAACAACTTCGAGCTGGCGATCGCCGTCGCGATCGCGACCTTCGGAGCGACCAGCGGACAGGCCCTGGCCGGCGTCGTCGGTCCGCTCATCGAGGTTCCCGTCCTCGTCGGCCTCGTCTACGTCAGCCTCGCTCTACGCCGACGCTTCCCCCATTCACAACCCGCCGTCCATGCCCCGGCTCGCTCCCAGGAGACGACATGACCACTGACCACGATGAGAGCGATGACCGGCTCATTGATGACCTCAGCTACACCTACGACGGAGTCTTCTCCCGCGCAACCGTCACCGAGGTCGTCCACCAGGCCCGCACCACCCTGGAGGCGACCGCCAGGGTCACGCGCTACCTCCCGGTCTTCGTCGCCCGACAGTCCCGAGAGCAGCTCATGGCGATCGCCCAGTCCGAGGGCCGCATCGCGAAACAGGTCCCCGAGATCCTCTTCGTCTGCGTCCACAACGCCGGCCGATCCCAGATGGCCGCCGCGCTGACCGAACACCTCTCGGCCCGCCGCGTCCACGTCCGATCCGCCGGCTCCGAACCGACCGACGAAGTCAACCCAGTGGCAATCGAGGCGCTCCACGAGCGAGGCATCGACCTGACCACGCCGTACCCGAAGCCCTTGACCAACAGAGTCGTCCAAGCCGCTGACGTCATCGTCACGATGGGCTGCGGCGACGCCTGCCCGATCTTCCCCGGCAAGCGCTACGAGGACTGGGACGTCGCCGACCCCGCCGGCCAGCCGCTGGAGGTCGTGCGCGACATCCGCGACGACATCCAGTCGCGCGTCACGACGCTGCTGCGCGAGGTGCTCGCATGACCGAGACCAACGCCCCCCAAGAGGCCGCCATGACCCACCGCCCTTCCGTGCTCTTCGTCTGCGTGCACAACGCCGGCCGCTCCCAGATGGCCGCCGCCTATACGCGCGTGCTGTCCGACGGCGCCGTCGAGGTGCGCTCGGCCGGCTCCGCCCCGGCCGACTCGATCAACCCCGCCGTCCACGACGCCATGCTCGAGGAGGGCATCGATCTCTCCGCCGAGTCACCCAAGGTGCTGACCACCGACGCAGTACAGGCCTCGGACGTCGTCATCACGATGGGCTGCGGCGATGCCTGCCCGATCTTCCCGGGGAAGCGCTACGAGGACTGGGAGCTGGCGGACCCGGCCGGACAGGGAGTCGCTGCCGTGCGGCCGATCCGAGACGAGATCAGGGCGCGAGTGCGTGACCTCGTCGAGTCGCTGCGCTCATAGCGACGGCCCCGGTCGCGCCAGCAGACGCACGACGCGGTAGACGATCCCCAGCATGAGGACCGCGAGACCTCCGACGATCGACTGCCCTGGCAGGGTCACGACGAGCACCATGCACCCGGTGGCCCCGACGACCTGGAGCAGCCGGGGAAACCGGCGGCCCTCCTGGCCTTGCGTGTAGGCAGCGATGTTCGCGATGAGGTAGTACAACAGCACCCCGAACGAGGAGAACCCGATCGCGGACCTGATGTCGGTCAGCAGGATGAGCGCACAGACGACGACTGCCAGTGTGACTTCGGCACGGTGCGGGACCTGGAACCGAGGATGCACAGCGGCGAGCCCCTGGGGAAGGTCACTGTTGCGGGCCATCGCCAGGCTCGTGCGCCCCACACCCGCGATCAACGCCAGCAGCGCCCCGAGCGTGGCAGCCGCGGCGCCGATGCGGACGATCGGTCGGGTCCAGTCCCATCCGCCGGCGCTGGCCACGTCCATCAGCGGGGCGGGCGATGCAGCCAGCCGCTCTGGCCCCAGGGTCATCAGGGCCAGAGTCGCGATCGTCGCGTAGATGAGGAGGGTGAGCCCGAGCGAGGTCACGATCGCACGCGGGATCGTGCGCTGGGGAGAGCGGACCTCCTCGCCCATGGTCGCGACGCGCGCGTACCCGGCGAAGGCAAAGAAGATCAGCCCGGCCGACTGCAGCACCCCGTACCACCCGTGCTCACCGAGGTCCAGGAACTGGCCGGGAGCGTCACCGGCGCCCGACGAGGCCCCGGCGACGACGAGTGCCAGCACCGCGATGACGATCACGACGATGACCTTGGTCGCTGCAGCAGTTCGGGTCACCCCGATGCAGTTGACTCCGGCCACGGCCAGGACCGCGGCGATCGCGACCGCCTTCTCCCATCCCGCCGGGGCGACGTAGGCGGCGAATGTCAGACCCATCGCAGCGCAGCTCGCGGTCTTGCCGACCACGAAGGACCACCCGGCGAGGTAGCCGGGCCATTCACCCAGCTGTTCACGCCCGAAGATGTATGCGCCGCCCGAGGTCGGGTACTGCGATGCAAGTTGCGCCGTCGACGTCGCGTTGCCGTACGCCACGATGGCCGCGACCACCAGCCCGAGCAGCAGGCCCCATCCGGCCGCGGCTGCTGCAGGCGCGAAAGCGGCGAACACGCCGGCGCCGAGCATCGACCCGAGTCCGATGGCGATCGCGTCGACCAGAGTCAGTCGACGCGCCAGGACGCCAGTGCTCGCCATCGATCCTCCTCGCCGGGGTGGGCGTCAGCTGCCTCTACCGCCACTGTCCCACCCCTGGCCCCAACGAACCGGCGTGGCGTCAGTGGCCTTCGCCCAGGCGTCCGGAGAGCAGCTCGTGGCGGTCGGCCGAGGCCTGGTTGAGCCCGACGATCTCCACGCTCTTGCCCAGCCGCTCGTACTTGGTGCGGATGCCGTCGAGCGCGGCGACTGTCGAGGCGTCCCAGATGTGGCTGGCGGACAGGTCGATGACGACGCGGGCGGGGTCCCCGGCGTAGTCGAACTGGTAGACGAGGTCGTTGCTCGTGGCGAAGAAGAGCTCGCCGTTGACCTTGTATACCCGCACGTCGGCGGCTCCGTCCCCGTCCACGTCGGTCTCGGTGATCCGGTCGACGTAGGCGAAGTGGGCAACCCGCTGGGTGAAGAAGATCATCGCCGCGATGACACCGACGATGACGCCATAGGCGAGGTTGTGGGTGACGACGGTGACCGCGACGGTCGTGACCATGACGAGGTTCTCGCTCTTGGGCATCCGCTTCAGGGTGGCCGGCTGGATGCTGTGCCAGTCGAAGGTCCCGACCGAGACCATGATCATCACGGCCACGAGCGCGGCCATCGGGATCATGCCCACGAGCGGGCCGGCACCGACGACGAGCGCGAGCAGGAAGGCACCGGCGAGGAAGGTGGAGATGCGGGTGCGCGCGCCGGAGACCTTGACGTTGATCATCGTCTGTCCGATCATCGCGCAGCCACCCATGCCGCCGAAGAAGCCCGAGGCGATGTTGGCGATGCCCTGCCCGCGCGACTCGCGGGTCTTGTCCGAGTGGGTGTCGGTGATGTCGTCGACGAGCTTGGCGGTCATCAACGACTCGAGGATGCCGACGAGCGCCATCGCCAAGGCGAAGGGGCCGATGATCTGCAGTGTCTCGAGGGTGAGCGGGACGTTCGGCAGGATCCACTGCGGCAGCGACTGCGGCAGCTCCCCCTGGTCGGAGACGTCCGGCAGGCGCCAGCCCATCGCCCAGGCCAGGGCGGTGATGGCGACGATCGCGACGAGGGGCGCCGGGACGACGGTGGTCAGGCGGGGCAGGCCGACCATGACGAGGATCCCCACCGCGACCATCGGGTAGACCAACCACGGGACACCGAGCAGGTAGGGCAGCTGCGCCATGAAGATCAGGATAGCCAGCGCGTTGACGAAGCCGACCATGACCATCCGCGGGATGAATCGCATCAGCTTGGCCACGCCCAGCAGGGACAGCACGATCTGCAGGACCCCGGCGAGGATGACCGTCGCCAGGAAGTAGTCCATGCCGTACTCACGGGCGACCGGCGCGATGACGAGCGCGACGGCCCCGGTGGCCGCCGTGATCATCGCCGGGCGTCCGCCGACGAAGGCGATCGTCACGGCCATGATGAAGCTGGAGAACAGCCCGACCCGTGGGTCCACCCCGGCGATGATCGAGAAGGAGATCGCCTCGGGGATCAGGGCCAGCGCGACGACGAGACCGCCGAGGATCTCGGTCTTGAGGCGGCGGGGGTCGCGGAGTGCGGCCCGGGTGGAGGTCTCGCGGGCGCCGGCCTCGGGCACCGCGGAGACGTCGGGGCCGCCGGGCAGCGTGTTGACGGAGGGTTCAGGCACGGGGAGTCCTTCGGGACGTGGGAACGGACAAAGTCGTGGGGCCGAAGCCGAGGTGGCGACGGCGGTGTCGGCCGGGGTGCGCCGCGGCGCACCGCCCCGGCAGGGGGGGTACGGGGCGGTCTGCGACCGCGGCGCAGAGGGAACTCTACCGAAACGTTAGAGTGGTCGGGTGCCAGCATCCCACCGCACGACCTGCCCGGGCTGCGGGAGCGAGGACGACGTCACCGGTCGAGTCGATGATCACGCCGGTGACGTCGAGCTGCCCTGCTGGACGACCACCCCTTCGCCGCCACCTGCGGACCGGCCGAAGCCCCCTCCGGCGGCCCCAACCCCTTCGCCTTCTGTGCCGGCACGGAGGCCACCACCAGCAGCACCACCCCCGCCTCGCCCACCCACGACGGTCCGGCAGGCCCTGGAGCGGTCGTAGATGGCGCTGGCCGAAGAGGGCACCACGCTCGACCCGACCGTGGCCCTGCTGCTGGGGCAGCGTCTGGGGCCCGCGACACGACTGGACGGGTTGACCGCTGCCGGCCACGACCCCGAGGCTGTGCGCTCCTGGGCCGAGGGCCTCTGGGGCGCAGGCGCCGACGCGGGCCCTGCCCGGCGCACCATCACGGCGTTGGCCGACCACTGGCGGCAGCAAGGATGGACCACCACCGACATGGCCGCCGAGCTGCGGCCGCAGGAGGATGCATGAGTGACGACGTTCGCGTTGAGGCCGCGCGGCGACGCACGTTCGCGGTGATCTCCCACCCGGACGCCGGCAAGTCCACGCTGACCGAGGCCCTCGCGCTGCACGCCCAGGCGATCGCCCAGGCCGGGGCCGTCCACGGCAAGGGGGCCCGCCGCGGAGTGGTCTCGGACTGGAACGAGATGGAGCAGGCGCGCGGGATCTCGATCACCGCGGCCGCGCTGCAGTTCAAGGTCGGCGACATCGTCATCAACCTCCTCGACACCCCCGGCCACGCCGACTTCTCGGAGGACACCTATCGGGTCCTGTCGGCCGTCGACTGTGCCGTGATGCTCCTGGACTCCGCCAAGGGGTTGGAGCCTCAGACGCTCAAGCTCTTCGAGGCCTGCCGTGCGCGCGGGACCCCGGTCATCACGATGATCAACAAGTGGGACCGACCCGGCCGCGAACCCCTGGAGCTGTTGGACGAGATCAGCGACCGGCTCGGCATCCACCCCACGCCGCTGAACTGGCCGGTCGGGATCGCCGGTGACTTCCGCGGGGTGACCGACCCGGAGACCGGCGGGATGACCGAGTTCACCCGGACCCCCGGGGGCGCGACCATCGCCGTCGGCCAGGCGCTGGACGCCGACGCGGCGGCCCGCCGGCACGGGGACGACTGGACGCGCGCGGCGGAGGAGTTCGAGCTGCTCACCGCCTCGGGCCACGGGCACGACCAGGAGGAGTTCCTCGCGGCCCGGACCACACCCGTGCTCTTCGGTGCGGCGGTGCTGAACTTCGGCGTCGCGGAGCTGCTCCGGGCCGTGATCGACCTGGCGCCACCGCCCAGCGCGTGGACCGATGTCGAGCAGCAGCAGCGGCCGGTCGACGCGCCCTTCTCCGGGTTCGTCTTCAAGGTGCAGACCGGGATGGACCCGGCCCACCGGGACCGGCTGGCGTTCATGCGGGTGTGCTCCGGGCGCTTCGAGCGGGGCTCCGTCCTGACGAATGCCCGCACCAAACGCCCCTTCCAGACGAAGTACGCCCAGTCGGTCTTCGGACGCGAGCGCGAGACCATCGACGAGGCCCACCCGGGCGACGTCGTCGGCTTGGTCAATGCCCACGCACTCCTCGTGGGCGACACCCTCTACGACTCCCGCCCAGTCACGTATCCCGGGCTGCCACGCTTCACCCCCGAGCACTTCGCCATCTTCACGCCCCGTGACGCGGGACGCGGCAAGCAGTTCCGGCGGGGGATCCAGATGCTCGACCAGGAGGGCATCGTCCAGGTGCTCGTCTCCGACCGCCGCGGCGCCCAGGCGCCGGTCCTGGCTGCGGTGGGGCCGATGCAGTTCGAGGTCGCGGCCCACCGCCTCGAGCAGGAGTTCGGCGCCCCGGCCAACCAGGAGCGGCTCGGGTACGAGGTGGCGCGCCGCATCCTGCCGGAGGCGACATCCATCGTCGACCGTAAGCGTGGCGCGGAGGTACTCGAGCGCACCGACGGCATGGCGGTCGCGCTCTTCAGCGACAAGTGGCGGATGCGCACCATCGCCAGCGAACTGCCGGAGGGTAGCCTTCCGCCCATGTTCGGTGATGACGACGGAGTGCGCCCGTGACCACCGCCCACGTCCACATCGGTGAGGTCGTCACCCGCACCGGCCTGTCGCACCGCACCATCCGCTACTACGAGGAGATGGGTCTGCTGACCCCCTCAGCCCGGACGGAGGGCGGCTTCCGGCTCTACGACGAGGCCGGCGTCGAGCGGCTGCTGCTGATCAAGCCGATGAAGCCGCTCGGGTTCTCAATCGAGCAGATGCGTCAGCTGCTCGACGCCCTCGACACGCTCGCCGACCGCACTGCACGTGAGGCGGACGTGGCGGCCGCCCGGGCGCAGGTCGGCGCAATCCACGACGACGCCCTCACCAGGGTGGCCGAGCTGAAGGAGGCCACCGCACGGGCCGAGGCATTCACCGAGCGGCTGACCCAGCTCTCACCGCCTGTCACGTAGGGCGACCACCGACACACCTGCCGGGGGCTGCTGACGGACAGGAGACTCCCTCCCCCTGCGCGAAGTTGCCTCGGCAGATTCGCAGGTGTGGGGGTCAGAGGGCCAGGGCGAGGACCTCGGCGGAGGGAAGGGCCGCGAGCTCGGCCGCGTCGATGAGGAGCTTCGATCCGCGGATGCCTGAGCCGATGACGACCTCGCCGGCCTCGACCACCCGCTCGTCGACGAGCACCCCCCACTCCTCGGGCAGGCCCACGGGGGTGATCCCGCCGTACTCCATCCCGGTCAGCTCGACGGCGTCGTCCATCGGGGCGAAGGAGATCTTGCGGGCACCGAGGTGCCGGCGCACGACGTTGTTGATGTCGGCGCGGTCGGTCGCGAGGACGAGGACGGCGGCGTACGTCGTCTCCCCTCCCCTTCGTCCGGCCACGACGACGCAGTTGGCCGAGTGCTCCGGCGAGGACTCGTACGCCTCACAGAAGGCGGCCGTGTCCGCCAGCTCCGGGTCGATCTCGGCCACCTGCGCCGAGGGCACCCGAGCGATCGCGGCAGCCACGGGAGGCGCCATCAGGTGGGGCGCGTCGGCGGCGGGAGTCCAGGTGAGGTTTCCGGCGGCGGTCATGTGGACGAGCGTATCGATGTCGAGGGAGGTCCCTTCGAGGCTCCTTCGTCGCACCTCAGGGACCGTGGGGACGTCACACCTCGGCGGGACCCCAACCACCCTGTGCACACAGAGCGGCCCTGAGGTGGGAAGCATCGCAATCGTGGGTCCGGATGCACCAGGACCGCCTCTTGTGCACAGCGCTACCGTCGTGGCATGAGCACAGCCGCCGATCGCGCCGGTACGCCCGCCCTGCCCGAGGACCTCATCGACGTCAGCCACGTCGTCACCGCCTACTACGCGGTCCGGCCCGACCCCGAGGACGTCGACCAGCAGGTCGCCTTCGGCACGAGCGGGCACCGCGGCAAGTCCGTGGACGGGTCGTTCAACGAGCACCACATCCTCGCGACGACCCAGGCGATCGTGGACGTCCGGCGGTCGCAGGGCATCGACGGACCGCTCTTCCTCGGCCGTGACACCCACGCCCTGTCCGAGCCGGCGTGGACCAGCGCACTCGAGGTGCTCGTCGGCAATGACGTCACCGTCCTCGTCGACTCCCGCGACGCCTACACCCCCACCCCGGCGATCAGCCACGCGATCCTCGCCGCCAACCGGGGCAAGGACCTCAGGGCGAAGGGGGGTGGCCTGGCCGACGGCATCGTCGTCACCCCTTCGCACAACCCGCCGAGCGACGGCGGGTTCAAGTACAACCCGCCCCACGGCGGGCCGGCCGACACCGACGCGACGAGCGCGATCGCGGACGCGGCCAACGCCCACCTGCGGGATGGGCTGCGGCAGGTGCGGCGGACCCCCTTCGCCCGGGCGCGGGCCGCGGCCACCGACCACGACTACCTGACCGCCTACGTCGACGACCTGCCCAATGTCGTTGACCTGCAACGGATCAAGGACGCGGGCGTGCGCATCGGCGCCGACCCGATGGGTGGCGCCGCGGTCGACTACTGGGGCGCGATCGGCGAGCGCCACGGCCTCGATCTCACCGTCGTCAACCCACTCGTCGACCCGACGTGGCGCTTCATGACGCTCGACAAGGACGGGCAGATCCGCATGGACTGCTCCTCCCCCGCCGCGATGGCCGGCCTGATCCGGAGCAAGGACCGCTACGACATCGCCACCGGCAATGACGCGGATGCCGACCGGCACGGCATCGTCACCCCCGACGGCGGGCTGATGAACCCCAACCACTACCTCGCCGTCGCGCTGCAGTACCTCTACGGCGGCGCGCGACCGGGATGGTCGAGCGAGCGCATCGGCAAGACGCTCGTGTCCAGCTCGATGATCGACCGCGTGGCCGCCGACCTGGGTACGGAGCTGTGGGAGGTGCCGGTCGGGTTCAAGTGGTTCGTGCCCGGGCTGCTCGACGGGAGCGTCGGCTTCGGCGGCGAGGAGTCGGCGGGTGCGTCCTTCCTGCGCTTCGACGGGTCGGTGTGGACGACCGACAAGGACGGGATCATCCTCGCGCTCCTCGCCTCCGAGATCCTCGCGGCCACCGGTCGCTCCCCGAGCCAGCACTACGCCGACCTCGTCACGCGGCACGGCGAGCCCGCGTACGCCCGCGAAGATGCCCCGGCCGACCGCGCACAGAAGGCCGCGCTGAAGGCCCTCACCCCCGATGCCGTGACCGCCGACTCGATCGCGGGCGAGCCGATCACCGCGAAGCTCACCGAGGCCCCCGGCAACGGCGCCCCGATCGGTGGGCTCAAGGTCGTCACCGAGTCCGCGTGGTTCGCCGCGCGCCCGTCCGGCACCGAGGACAAGTACAAGATCTACGCCGAGTCCTTCCGCGGTCCGGAGCACCTCACGCAGGTGCAGGCGGACGCGAAGGGGGTCGTCGACGCCGCCCTCAGGGCGTGACGGCCCCTAGACCCCGGCCACACGCGGTCTTACTCTGGGAGCGATCACAGGGAGGTGATGGCGTGGTGACATTGCAGTCCGGCTCGTCGGAGCGGCGCTCCAGCGAGCGCGCGTGGACCCGCTGGCGCCAGGACGGTGACCCGGCCAGCGAGGTGCGGCCCGAGATCCTGTCCTCGTGGGAGCGCTCCGCCGAGCACCTGCCGGCAGAGGTCGATGCCGCACCCCTGGCCGACGAAGGGGAGACCCGCAGCCTCTTCGAGGAGTCACCGCTGTCGGCCGCGGTGACCCGGCTCGAGGGTGCACTGCGCTCCGCCGCGGAGGACGGCGACCTCGTCGTCGGCGTCACCGATCCCCAGACCCGCATCCTGTGGACCTACGGCGGGAGGGTCATGCGGCACGCGGCCGAGGAGATCAACTTCGTCGCCGGTGGGCGGTGGGACGAAGGCAGCGTGGGCACCAATGCCCTGAACCTCGCTCTGCGCAGTGACCGGGTGTCGACGGTCTTCGCCGCCGAGCACTATGCCGAGATCGTGCACAACTGGGTCTGCTGGGCCGCACCGGTCCACGATCCCGTGACCGGCGCCCAGCTCGGCGTACTCGACCTGTCCACGACGTGGGACCGCGCCCATCCGATCGGTACGGCCACCGCGCAGGCCCTCGCCCGGCTCCTGGAGACCGCGATCCCGACCTCCGCGGTCCCGACGACTCCGAGCCGGCACCCCGAGAACGGTCTGCACCTGCGCCTGCTCGGGGCCGTCGAGGCCCACCTCGACGGCGTGCGGCTGCTGCTCACCCGGCGCCAGGGCGAGATCCTCGCGCTGCTCGCCATGCACCCCCAGGGGCTCGGTCTGGGCGAGCTGCACGCCCACCTCTACGGCGACCAACAGGTCTCGCCGAGCACGCTGAAGTCGGAGGTCAGCCACCTGCGGTCCGCCCTCGGCGGTCGGCTGGCCTCGCGTCCCTACCGCCTCGACCTACCGGTGACGAGCGATGTCGCGGTGCTGCACGCGGCCGTGCGTCAGGGCGATGCCCGCGCCGCGGTCGACGCCTACGGCGGCGATCTCGTGCCCGGGACCAACTCGCCCCTGCTCATCGAGACTGCCGACTACCTCGCCGTCGCCGTCCGCGAGTGCCTCCTGCAGGACCCCGATCCCGATGCTGCGCTCGCCTACAGCGAGGTCGTGCCCGCCGACGCCGAGGTCATCGAGCGAGCGCTCGACGCCCTGGGCGAGGCCAGGCACCGCGCGCGGGCGCCACTGACCGCCCGATTGGCGGCTTCGCTGCGCTGACCAGCGCTCACCGAGGCGCTGGGCACTGTCCGCCGCGACCAACCTTCGGCCAACCCCTGTCCCCCTAGCGTCCGGCGCACGACAAGGGGCGCGACGGAGCGTCAGGCCACACGGTGCCAGCCGCACGCCGTCCTCCCCTTCCACCGGAAGATCAGGAGAAGGCCATGACCACCATGCAGGCAGCAGTCGTCCGAACCTTCGGGGACGCCCTCGACGTCTCCGAGGTCGAGGTCCCCGAGCCCGGCCCCGGGCAGGCCCTCGTCAAGCTCATCGCGAGCGGGGTGTGCCACACCGACCTCCACGCGGCCGAGGGTGATTGGCCGGTCAAGCCCGAGCCGCCCTTCATCCCCGGGCACGAGGGGGTCGGCACCGTGGTGAAGGTCGGCGAGGGCGTGACCACGCTCGCCGTCGGCGACCGCGTCGGCAATGCCTGGCTGTGGTCCGCGTGCGGGACCTGCGAGTACTGCCGCACCGGCTGGGAGACGCTCTGCGAGGAGCAGCAGAACGGCGGCTACGCCGTCGACGGGAGCTTCGGGCAGTACATGCTCGTCGACGAGCGCTTCGCCGCCCGGATCCCCGACGGTGTGGACCCGGCCGAGATCGCCCCGATCCTCTGCGCCGGCGTCACCGTCTACAAGGGCCTCAAGGTCACCGACACCCGGCCGGGGCAGTGGGTCGTGATCTCCGGCGTCGGCGGGCTCGGGCACGTCGCCGTGCAGTACGCCGTCGCCATGGGGCTGCGCGTCGTCGCCGTCGACATCGCCGACGACAAGCTCGAGCTCGCCACGAGCCTCGGCGCCGAGGTCGTCGTCAATGCCAGCACCTCCGACCCCGTCGAGGCCGTGCAGCAGGCCACCGGTGGAGCCCACGGCGTCCTCGTGACCGCCGTGCACCCCTCCGCCTTCGGGCAGGCGATCGGCATGACCCGCCGCGGCGGCACCATCGTCTTCAACGGACTGCCCCCGGGCGACTTCCCGGCCCCGATCTTCGACATCGTCCTCAAGGGGCTCACCGTCCGCGGCTCGATCGTCGGGACACGCCAGGACATGGTGGAGGCCATCGACCTCTACGCCCGCGGCCAGGCCAAGCCCACCTGGCAGGCGCGCAATCTCGAGGAGATCAACGACATCCTCGAGGAGATGAGGGGCGGTCACATCGAGGGCCGCGTGGTCATCACGTACTGACCGACCGGACTGCGGCCCACCCCCTTCGACCGGGCGAAGGGGGTGGGCCGCTCCC
>JBQGNO010000070.1:0-2539 GCA_052087725.1 Janibacter sp.
TGTGCTCTTCCGATCTTTGAGCGCGTCGTCTCGAGATGAGAAAGGTTCCACCGTTTGAAGGATCTGAGATCCGGGCGCGTCGCGGACCGTTTCGGCGTCTGCGTTGTGCGGCCCCCACACGCGATCCAGGCGATCTGCGATCCCTACGTATAGACGCTTCTCGCTGCGGTCCTCATAGAGGTATAGCCAGGTTTCTCCGGTCATGCAGTACTCCTCTACCAGTTCTCCGACGAAGCGTAGACCGTGCCTACGGAAAGGGCGCTCGCCGCCATCTGGCTGTGCCTGCTCGCAGACCGCCCAAACGTGCACAGATGTTAGAGCGCGAAGCGGAACTCCACCGCGTTCCGGCACAGACGAACCTTTGGGTCACCTGTCGCTGACATCGCCCATCCGATCACGATGTCCACGAGCTTCGCGTCGTGGCAGAGTTGGTGCTTTGACACCAGCAGTTGAGCAGTGGGAAGCCTCCGTCGCTGATCTCTGGGAGCGATTCGCCTCGTTGGATTGCGATGACGGCGTGGCTGCTATGCGCCACGTGGCCGCGACATGCCCTGCCACCGACGGCAGAGCCGCATTCGAACTCGCAGGCATGTACGACTCCGTGGGATTCGAGGCTGAGGCCGGTGCCGAGTACGAGCGCGCTCTCGAACTCGGCCTCAACGCAGCCAGACATGCGCAGCTCGCCGTCCAGTACGGATCGACCCTTCGCAATCTCGGCCGCCTCGACGAGGCGATCGCCGTCCTGCAAGCTGCGCCGACGCATGAATCGACGGGCTCCGCACCCCGCGTCATATTGGCTCTGGCACTCCATAGCGCCGGACGCAAGGATGAAGCACTGCGGGTCGCCATCGAAGCGCAGATAGGAACGTTGCCCCGATACCAGCGCTCGATGCGCAACTACGCCGCCGCGCTCACTGAGTCGGCGACTTCGGACGATCCGGTTAAACGTTGAAGCGGAAGTCCACCACGTCGCCATCAACCATGACGTACTCCTTGCCCTCCATGCGCACCTTGCCGGCGGACTTGGCCTCCGCCATCGAGCCCAGCGAGTCCAGGTCGTCGAAGGAGACGACCTCGGCCTTGATGAAGCCCCGCTCGAAGTCGGTGTGGATGACGCCGGCAGCCTGCGGCGCCTTGTCCCCACGGTTGATCGTCCACGCGCGCGACTCCTTGGGGCCGGCGGTGAGGTAGGTCTGCAGGCCGAGGGTGTTGAAGCCCTTGCGCGCCAGCTGGTCCAGCCCCGGCTCGTCGATCCCGACGGACTCGAGCAGCTCACGGGCCTCGTCGTCCTCGAGCTCGGCGACCTCGGACTCGAGCTTGGCGTTCAAGAAGATCGCCTCGGCCGGCTCGACGAGGGCCTGCCACTGCGCCTGCAGGTCGGTGTCGGTCAGCTGGTCCTCATCGACGTTGAAGACGTAGAGGAAGGGCTTGGTCGTCATCAGCCCGAGCTGGCGGGCGACCTCCATGTCGACACCCGCGGCGACGCCCTTCGCGAAGAGGGTGTCGCCCCCTTCGAGCACCTCACGCGCGGTGAGCGCGGTGTCGAGGACGCTCTTGTCGATCTTCTTGCCCTTGAGCTCCCTCTCGAGCCGCGGGACGGCGGACTCGAGGGTCTGCAGGTCGGCGAGGACGAGCTCGGTGTTGATCGTCTCCATGTCGGAGGCCGGGTCGATCTTGCCGTCCACGTGGGTGACGTCGTCGTCGACGAAGGCGCGCACCACCTGGCAGATGGCATCCGACTCACGGATGTTGGCGAGGAACTTGTTGCCCAGCCCCTCCCCTTCGCTCGCGCCGCGCACGATGCCGGCGATGTCGACGAAGGACACCGTCGCGGGGAGGATCTTCTCGCTGCCGTGGATCTCGGCGAGCCGCTTCAGCCGGGCGTCCGGCAGGGGGACGACGCCGACATTGGGCTCGATGGTCGCGAAGGGGTAGTTCGCGGCGAGGACGCTGTTCTTGGTCAGTGCGTTGAACATCGTCGACTTGCCGACGTTGGGGAGACCGACGATTCCGATGGAGAGTGCCACGGGTACAGGAGTCTAACCGCGCGAAGGGGAATCCCCACCTCGGTCCCCCGCAGCCACCCAGCGGCGCAGGCCCGCACGCAGCATCAGCCACATGACCGCGAAGAGGACGAAGAGGCCGAGCAGGCGCAGCCAGGAGCCGCCGGACGACGCCAGGACCGGCGCGTAGAGCAAGCACACGAGCATCGGCAGGGCCGCGACGACGAGGGTCAGGTCCTTGACCGTCTCCCGCCCCCACATCTCGAAGAGCGACGGCCGCGGGGGGCGGGGCCGAGGCGCCCCCTCCGGGATCTGGCCGCTCACATGCCCTCCCGCGGTGTGGAGTTCTCGAGGAAGAGGGTGCCGTCGGCCCCGCCGGAGACGACCTCGGCGATCATCGCGGCGGTGTAGGGAGCCGTGGTCGCCTCGACGGTGGCAGCGTCGGCCCAGTGGACGGCCTTGATCTCCCGTGCCTGCAGCACAGCGGCGTCGAGGGTCTCCTCGGGCACGTGACCGAGGTCGAAGAGGCAGAGCAG
>JBQGNO010000070.1:2549-14282 GCA_052087725.1 Janibacter sp.
AGCAGGGCGTCGTCCCACCCGCGGTAGGGCGGCAGCCAGTTGACCGCGAGCAGCCCCTGGACGGTGACGTCGAGGCCGAGCTCCTCCTTGACCTCGCGCACGACGCAGTGCGCGGGCGACTCGTCTGGGTCGACGATGCCACCGGGCAGGTCCCAGTCCTTCTTGTAGACCAGCTGGCACAGGGCGATCCGGTCATCATCGGTGCGCAGCACCCCCTGGGCGATGAGGCGCTTCTTCGGCAGGCGGGAGTTGAGGACGCGGATGAAGGCTCGCCGGCCCTTCTCCGTCGCGAGGTCCGGTCGCCTGGTCGTGTCCTTGACCTCGTCCTCGGTCGGCTCCTGCGTCGGCATGGTGACGAGGCTACCCGGCACCCTGACGCCGGCTGAGGCGCGCACCACCGACGCCGGCTGAGGCGCTGCGAGCCCCGGCGAGCAGCCTCGAAGCCATGGAGCGTTGTCGGTGGCCGACGAGACAGTGGGACATGGGTCGTCGACACGGGACGAAGGGAGATGACATGGACGTCATCGAGGCGGAGCCACTGACGGCAGAGCCGAGTGCGCAGGACAAGGTCACGGAGGGGGCGCTGGGGACGGCGCTGCGGCTCGTCAGGAGTGCCCGGGAGCGAGCGGAGTCCACGGCGCCGTCGCTCGACGACGCGCAGCTCGAGGGGGCGCTGCGCGCCACGGAGTCGGCCCGCCGGGCGGTCGATGCACTGGAGCTGACACTCGTCGCAGAGGTCAACCGACGAGGCGAGGAGCGCGGGCCGGACGGACTCTTCCGCGAGGTCCGTCTCGCGCAGGGGCAGGTGGCCGAGATGGCCCCGGACGCGGTGGCGCTGACCCTCGGCGTCGGGTCGAGCGAGTCCACCCGACGCTGTCGTCTCGCCGCCCGCGCGGCCACCGACCTCGCGGACCTCGCCGCGTTGCTGGCGAGCGGGCAGGTGAGCCGCCGAGCGCTGGAGCAGGTCCGCAAGCACACGCGCGACACCGATGACGACACGACGCGGGCGATCGTCGACCACCTCCTCGGGGCCAAGCGCGGCCGACCCGACTCGATCCGGATCACCGAGATGGAGCCGCACGAGATCGCCAAGACCTGTCGCCGTCTGATCTCCCGGCTCGACCCCGACCTCATGCAGCGGCGCGCCGAGGACAACCGCGCCACCCGGCTCGATGTGCGCTCCGATCCGGGTCCGGTCGGGACGAGCTGTCTCACCGCGACCCTGCCGACGGAGGTGGGCGCGGCGGTGAAGTCGGCCGTCGACGAGGCCGGCCGTCTGCGTCGCGAGGAGGACCCGTCCCTGACGGTGGGGACCGCGCGGGCGTTGGGGCTGACCGACCTGGTCCTGCGAGGCGTCGAGCTCTCCGCCGAGGTCAGGCTCGGGATCCCGGTCATCGCCTCGGCGGTCTCCCGCCTGACCTTCGCTCCGGTAGCGCCCTCCTGCACCGGCTGTCACGACGAGGACCCCGATCCCTTCGAGGACCTGCTGGGCGAGGGAGTGACCCACACCAGTCGGACGAGCGAGACCGTGCGCATCGTCACCGGCTCGGGCACCGAGCAGGTGGACGTGCTGTCGGAGGAGTGGATGTCGGACGTCATCACACAGGTGCGCGTCGACGGTGCGAGTGGGTCCCCCTGGGTGTCGGGCACGACGATCCCCGGGGTCGGCTTCGTCCCGCCGGACGTCGTCGCGGCCCTCGTCGGCCGACTCGACACCAAGCTCGGCCGGGCGCTGCTCGATGCGCGCACCGGGACGCTGCTCGAGACGTCGACGCCGCGCTATGCGATCCCCAAGGCCCAACGCGAGTTCGTCGCATCCCGTGACGGCACCTGCCGCATGTGGGGCTGCACCCGGCCGGTGCACTCGACCCGGCTCGGCTGGCAGGCCGATGTCGATCACGCGACACCCTGGCCCGCCGGCGAGACGAGCCCGGTCAACCTCTCGGCCCTGTGCCGGCACCACCACCGGGTGAAGCACTCGCCCCGCTGGAGCCACCGGCTGCGCGAGGACGGGTCGACGCAGTGGTTCACGCCGGGCGGCACCCCGGCCTTCACCTTCCCGGTCCACGCGGTGGACGCGGATGACGAGACGGACGGGGCGGACGAGGGCGCTGACCTCCACAGCGCTTCGTCCCCGCTGGCGGGGACCACCGCGGGCGAGGAAGCTGGCCTCGGCGGTGACTCGTCCCCGTCCACGGGGACCAGTGGGGCGCCCACGGCGCAGGAGCTCGACCCGCCGCCCTTCTGATCCCCACCATCCCCATGACGACGACCTCCTGCCCGCTGTCGGTGGCCCCTGCTTGGGTGGAGCCATGGACATGACGACTCTCGTGACGGGACTGCTGCTCGGAGCGCTCATCGGAGCGCTCGTGGCCTGGCTGGCTGCTCGCGCCCAGGTCGTGGGAGCCCGGGCCGAGCGGGACGGCCTGCGCGAGCGCGTGACCGACCTCGAGGCCAGCCTCGGCGAGGACGCCGAGACCGCGGCCGCCCTGGCACCGATGGGCGAGGCCCTACGACGGGTCTCGCACAAGGTCGACGAGCTCGAGCGGGAGCGGATCGACCAGTTCGCGACGGTGCGTGATGCCCTCGGTCGCGTGGAGCAGACGACGACCCGGGTCGGCCACGAGGCCGCGTCACTCGCCTCCTCCCTGCGGGTCTCGTCCGTGCGGGGCGCCTGGGGTGAGGTGCAGCTGCGTCGGGTCCTCGAGGTGTCCGGGCTCATGGCGCGGTGCGACTTCGACGAGCAGGCGAAGGGGGTGACCCCCGACGGCCGGGACGTGCGCCCTGATGTCGTGGTCCACCTGCCGGGAGACAAGCACCTCGTCATCGACGCCAAGGCGCCGATGAGCCAGTGGCTGCAGGCCCAGGCCGAGGACATCGACCCGGCAGACCGGGCGCGCCTGATGGAGGGGCACGCCGCCGCCCTGCGCAGCCACGTCACGACGCTGGCCGGCAAGGCCTACTGGACGGCCTTCGACCCTTCCCCCGAGATGGTCGTGTGCTTCGTGCCCTCCGATGCCACCCTCGCGGCGGCCCTCGCCCAGGCCCCCGGCCTGCACGAGGAGGCCATGGACAGCCGGGTCGTCCTCGTCTCACCGAGCACCCTGCTCGCCTTGCTGCGCACGGTGGCCTTCACCTGGCAGCAGGACTCGGTCACCCGCGAGGCCCGTGAGCTGCTCGCGCTCGGCCGCGAGCTCTACGCCCGGCTCGGCACGCTCGGTGAGCATGCCACCCGGATGGGGCGCTCCCTGCAGCGCTCCGTCGAGGACTACAACCGCCTCGTCGGCTCGCTCGAGTCCCGGGTGCTCGTGAGCGCTCGGCGGATGGGCGAGCTCGGGCTGACCCACGACGCCATCGACGAGGTGCCGCCGGTGACGACGACGCCGCGGCCCTTGACCGCCCCCGAGCTCCTCGACGCGGTGGCCGCGCAGGACTCGCGTCCGGAGCTGGACCTCGAGGGTCTTCCGCTGACGGGCCGGGAGCGCAAGGATGGGCAGACCGACCGCCGCGAGGAGGCGTCATGACATCCACTCCCGGGAGCCCACCCGACTGGGAGCCGCCCTTGACGGGCACCGATGCCGAGCAGATCGTCGCCGCTCTCGACCGCCAACGCTCGACCTTCCGCTGGAAGACCGATGGCCTCGACGTCGACGGCCTCACCCAACGGATCGGTGCGTCGTCCCTCACGCTGGGCGGCCTGCTCAACCACCTCGCCTTCGTCGAGGACCTCTACTCCGGCCACGAGCTCTCGGGCGCCGACGTGGATGCTCGGTGGCACAGCCTCCAGCAGGAGGGCGGGTGGACGGCGCACTTCAGCCCGGACGCGACACCGCACGAGCTCTACGCCCTCTATGACGACGCGGTGTCCCGCTCACGCGAGCGCATCACCGAGGCACTCAAGCAGGGTGACCTCGATCAGGCCACGCACATGGGCATCCCCGAGGTGGGCGAGGCCAACCTGCGTCGGCTGCTCCTCGACCTCCTCGAGGAGTACGGCCGCCACACGGGGCACGCCGACCTCCTGCGCGAGGCGGTCGACGGGCGAGTCGGCGAGGACCCCGACGAGGACTGGGTGTCTCCGTGGTCGCCCGCCTGACTACATGCAGGTGACCGTCGTCGCGGCCAGCTCGTCGATCCGCTGACGGACAGCGGCCGTGTTGTCGCGGTCGCCGGAGAGGAAGGCGAAGGCCCGGGTGCGGCCGTCAGTACCGGTCGCGATCCCGGTGAGCACCGTCGTGTCCCGCAGCGACCCGGTCTTGGCGCGCACCCGCCCGACCGCACAGCTGGACGGCGGTGTCCCGAAGCGGTTCTCCAACGTCCCGGTGCGCCCGGCAATGGGCAGAGCGTCGTCACGGAAGACGATCGGCTTCATCTGCCGATCCGTGTAGAGCTTCGCCATGAGCGAGGACAGCGTGGTCGCGGAGATCCGGTTGGCCCGGGACAGGCCCGACCCGTCGTAGAGCTTCATCCCCGACGTCGTGATGCCGTAGCGGGCCACCTCCCTTCGCGTCCGCCAGTTGACCGCCTCCCACGTCCGCGAGCCGCCGGCCTCCAGTGCCGTCGTCCAGGCCAGCGCCTCCGCATAGTCGTTCTGCGAGACGCGCAGCATGTCCGCGATGACCGTCCGCAGGACGGGTGAGGTGCGATAGGTGACCTGCCTCGCGGTCGCGGGCGCCTTCATCCGGGTCGTCGACCGGATCCCGATACCGCGGGCGCGCAGGGCGTCGGCATAGACCTTCGCCGCCTGCATGCTCGTGTCCATCGAGTTCTTCTGGTCGACGACGAGCGCCCGCACCGGCGCGACGTACTCGGGGACATCACCGGCCTCCCAGCCGTGGGCACTGGTCGGTGCGGGGAAGAACGAGTCGTCGACGCGCAGGTAGATGTCCTTCACGCCCTGGGCGTCCAGTCGGTTGGCCGTGCTCGTCGCGAGGCTCTTCAACCGGGCGGTGGACATCGTCGGGTCGCCCCGGCCTTCGAGGTAGACCCGGTCGTCGTGCGTCTTCGGCTGGAGGACGCGCGTGCGGAACCGGTAGTCCGCACCGAGGACCTGGACCGCGGACAGCGCAGTGAGCACCCTCGTCGACGAGGCCGGGCGCAGACCGACCGGTCCACCACGTGACCACACGCTCTCGCCCGAGTCGACATCGACGACCCGACCACCGAGGGATGGCACGAGCGCCTCGCTGCGTGACTGGAGTCGCGCCGCGAGCGTGGCGTCCGGCACGGCCGCCGACCGGTCGGCGCTCGGGGGCGCGGCGGGGACACCCTGCGCCGGCTCCGGGACTCCGGTGACCTTCTCCGGGACCCGCTCGGGGTCCGGGACGGGCTGTGCCGCGGCGGACGCGCTGGACGTCACGGCGACGGTGGCGGCGAGGAGGCCGACGGCGGTGGCAGACCATGGACGGTGGCGCACGATGAGCTCCCCGGGTGGCGTGGCTGATCGGCGTCAGTGTGGCAGCGCTGCGTCGCCCCCGCAGCGCGACATGAGCAGGCCGCAGCTCAGCCGTCGAGGGTTGCACCCAACCCGGGTGATGCCCCGACCGACTCCCAGACATCCATCGTCCCGAGCAATGACGGGGTCGCGAGCGCGACGCCACTCAGCAGATAGCGGCGGGTCTTCTCCGGGTCCGCCGCCACGTCGCGGACTCCTTGGAGTCGTTCCTCGGTCGGCTCGAAGACCAATCGCTTGCTGTCGCTGGAGATCGGCGTCGTGTAGTCCCAGAAGACCCGCTTGCGCGCCTGCGCGTACTCATCGAGCAGGGCGTCGTCACCCCCTTCGAGCACGACCTCCCCGAGCGCCTCGGTCAGCGTGAAGGCGTCGAACATGCCCCCGACAAGACCGAAGCCACGGGTGGGGTTCGTGACATGGGCGGCGTCACCGGCGAGCAGTACCCGGCCGACGCGGTAGGTCTCGGCAGACCGCTGGTGCATCCGGTAGTGCCGCCACAGGAGCATCTCGTGCTCGAAGTCCGCCTCGGGCAGGACCGCACGGAAGTGGTCGGCCATCCGCTCCTCGATCCCCTCCTCCGGCAGGTCCAGCGACTCGGCATAGGTGTGCCGCCACAGCCCATCGGTGGTGATCTGGTGGAGGACGGCCCCGTACTCCGCGTCGATGAGGTAGCCGGAGACGAAGTGGTCCGCGTAGCGGCCACGACAGTTCGTCGCGACGAAGCGCTCACCCCAGGTCATCCCCTCGAAGCCGAGCCCGAGCCCCCTTCGCACGACGCTGCGCGCCCCGTCCGCGCCGACGAGCCACCGCGCACGCAGGTCGGTCTCCCCCTCGACGTGCACCGTGACCCCGGACGGGTCCTGCTCCACGCCGGTCACGGCGTGCCCCCAGAGGATGCGTGCGTTCGGCAGCTTCTCCAGATGGTCACGGACGACACCAGCCAGGGCGTCCTGCCCGAGGATGAGGCTGTACGGATGACGCACGTCGTCCTTGAGCAGGCCGATGTCCATCGTCAGCCGCTCACCGGTCGCGTGCACCTGGGCGCTCCAGTCGTGGTTGAGCCACCCCGCCGCCATCGCGTCGTCGAGCACCCCGAGGCGCTCGAGCCCGACGAGCACGGCCCAGTGGTAGGTCATGCCCCGGGGTTCGTCGAGGATGTCGTCCGCCGCGTCGAGCAGGGTCACCCCGACCCCACGTTGAGCGAGCCCGAGTGCGGCGATGAGGCCCACCGGCCCGGCGCCCACGATGATGACGTCGTTGTCTGCCATGGCCCGATGCTGACCCATCCGAGGCCGGTGGCCCTCCTCGTGTTTCCGACCCGCGGAACCCCCGGCCGGCAGGGCGACGCGCGAGACGCCATGCTCGTGGCATGACGAACGAGATGGGCTCACCCGCGGACTGGTACTTCGAGGACTTCGAGGCCGGGCAGGTCTTCCGCACCCAGGGACGCACGATCACCGAGACCGACATCGTCTCCTTCGCCGGATGGAGCTGGGACACCAATCCCGTGCACACCGATGCCGAGCACAGTGCGCGCGGACGCTTCGGTCAGCCCATCGCCCACGGCGTCCTCGGGCTGTCGGTCGCCATGGGTCTGGCCTCCCGGCTCGGCATCTTCGAGCGCTGCTCGGTGGCGCTGCTGGGCATCGACGGATGGACCTTCACGCACCCGGTCGTCGTCGGCGACACCGTGACGTGCACGATCCACATCACCGACGCACGGGCCACGAGCAAGGGGGACGCCGGCATCCTCGAGCGCGAGTTCGTCCTGACCAATCAGGACGGCACCACCGTGCAGCAGGGGTCGATCGGTCTGATGGTCGCGCGCCGGCCGGCCTGACGATCACCCCTCCGCGGCGGCCATGTGCGGCCGCACCCGCGCCAGGAAGTCCTCAGGCCGCTCCTCGACGAGGAAGTGCCCTACATCGATCGCCCCGCCGGTGATCCGAGGCAGCCACGGTCGCCAGATCTCCACGGGGTCACCCAGCGAGCCGAGCACCCCCTTCGCTCCCCACAGGACCAGCGCCGGGAGGTCGACGGACCGCCCGAGATCGGCCCGGTCGTGCTCGCGGTCAGTGGTGGCCGCGGCGGCATGGTCACCGCACCAGGCCGCCACGACCGAAGGGCGTCGCGCCGCCCTCTCGTAGTCGGCCAGGGCGGCCGGGCGGAAGACCTCCAGCGGACCCGACAGGCCGGCGAGGGCGGCGTGGAGGAAGGCCACCGGATCGGACGAGATGAGCCGCTCGGGCCACCGATGGGCCGGGCCAGGAAGGCGACACCGAAGGTGGCGAAGGACGCTGCCGTCCCGCCTGCGGCTCCGAGCGCCGGGAAGAAGATCGCCGGGAAGACCAGCGCTGCGGCCGTCCCGTAGATGAAGAAGTCGTAGTACTCGATCGTGGTCCCCATGAAGCTGGCCGCGACGACGCGACGCAGCCCTCGGGGTTCTGCAGCTGTAGCCGACATGCGTGGCACCTCTCCGCCGATCACCGGGCCTCGTTGCCCCGTGGTGGTGTCTGGCGAAGGTACGGAGGCTGCGGCGAGCCACCAACCGGGAGTTCTGCCCCTCGGAATCAGACCTCCAGCACCCGCGCGATCGGCACGCCGGCCCGGTAGCTCAGGTGCAGGTGGTTCGGGGCGTCGAGGACGGCCAGGTCCGCCCGGGCACCGACCTCGATGCGGCCGATGTCCTCCCTTCGCAGGGCGCGGGCTCCGCCGCGGGTGGCGGCGACGACGGCCTCGCTCGGCGTCATCCCCATCTCGCGGACCGCGAGCGCGATGACGAAGGGCATCGAGCTGGAGTAGCAGGTCCCGGGGTTGCAGTCGCTCGCGAGCGCCACCGACACCCCGGCGTCGAGGAGGGCCCGCGCGTCCGGGTAGGGCGAGCGGGTGGAGAACTCCACGCCCGGCAGGAGCGTGGCGCTCGTGGTCCCGGCCGCGCCGACGAGGGCCTCGACGTCGGCGGACGACAGGTATGTGCAGTGATCGACGCTCGCAGCGCCGAGCTCGCAGGCGAGCTGCACCCCCGGGCCGTGGTCGATCTGGTTGCCGTGGACCCGCAGCTCGAGCCCGGCAGCGCGGCCGGCCTCGAGGACGGCCCGCGACTCGTCGCCGGTGAAGGCGTGCGGCGAGCTGGGCTCGCAGAAGACATCGATCCACCGGGCGTGGGGCGCACAGGCGGCCAGCATCTCGCCCGTCACGAGGTCGACATAGCCGGCGCGGTCCTCGCGCATCTCCGCGGGGACGAAGTGCGCCCCGAGGAAGGTCGTCTCGTCCGTGACCTCGGACGCCAGCCGCAGCGCGCGGGTCTCCTGTGCGACGTCGAGCCCGTAGCCGGACTTGATCTCGACGGTCGTCGTGCCCTGGGCGCGCATCTCGGCGACCCGGGCGGCGAGCGCCGAGCGCAGCCACGCGTCCTCGGCGGCACGGGTCGCGGCGACGGTCACCCCGATGCCGCCGCCGTCATAGCGCTCCCCTGCCATGCGCGCCGCGAACTCGCTCGAGCGATCCCCGGCGAAGACGAGGTGGGCATGGCTGTCGACGAATCCCGGCAGGACGCACCGCCCCCCGACGTCGACGACCTCGTCGGTGGCGGGGGCGGCGGAGGCCTCCCCGACCCAGGCGATCCGGTTGCCGACGACCACCAGGGCCTGGTCGGGTCGTGCGCCGACGCCCCCTTCGCCGGTGCCGTCGCAGGTGACGAGCTCGCCGATGTTGGTGACCAGTGTGCTCATGGTCCGCTCCTGACTGTGCGTGCGCGGGTGATGACGCGGTGGATGAGTCGCGCCGCGATCTTGGCCGTGCGCTGGTCGACGTCGAAGCGTGGGCTGAGCTCCGTGACGTCGAGGTGGATCAGCCGGCCGCTGTCGGCCACCAGATCACACACCGCCTGGATGACGAAGGGGGGAACCCCCAGTGCCGCAGGCGCGCTCACTCCAGGAGCCGCAGCCGCGGGCAACACATCGAGATCGATGGACAGGTAGACCTCGTCGACCCCGTCGAGGAAGCGCTGTACGAAGGCCAGCGGTGCATCGACCTGCTGGCACTCGTCGTCGAGCAGCCAGGGAGCCTGCAGCTGCTGCGCGGTGTCGAAGAGCACTCCGGTGTTGCTCGCCGAGCTCACCCCGAGCACCGCGTAGTGCACGTCCAACCCCTGCGCCTGCCGGTCCTGCGCGATCTGCAGGAAAGGGGTCCCCGAGGTGGGCCGGTCCTCCTGCCGCAGGTCGAAGTGCGCGTCGAGGTTGAGCACGCCCAGGCGCGGCCGCCGGCCGAGCCCGAGGTGGCTGCCGTAGGCGGTCTCGTGCCCGCCGCCGAGGACGACGGTCAGGGGTGCGTCCCGACGGGCGACCTCGATGGCCTCCCCGAGCCGCCGCTGTCCGTCCTCGAGATCGGTGCCCTCGACCGCGACGTCCCCGTGGTCGACGACCGTCAGCTCGTCGTGGACGGCGAGTGAGCCCAACGCCCAGCGAAGGGCGGTCGGCCCGTCGACCGCACCGACGCGCCCCTTGTTGCGGTGCACCCCTTCGTCGCTCGCGAAGCCGAGGAGCGCCGCGTCGGGACGCACCTTCGCTGGTCGAGGTGCGAGGGACGAGCCTCGAGACCCCGGTGGGGTCACGGTGCGGAAGAACCGGCGGTGCTCCGGCCCGGGGCCGTCGTCACGACCGGTCCACTCGGAGGCGGTGGTCATGCGGGCGTCTCCCCGTCGCGGATGGTGGGCGTCATCGGGACACGCACGCCCCGCTCCTGCGCGACGTCGGCCGCCCGTGAGTACCCCGCGTCGACATGCCGCAGCACGCCCATGCCCGGGTCGTTGGTCAGCAGGCGCTCGAGCTTCTGCGCGGCGAGATCGGTGCCGTCGGCGAGGCCGACCTGACCGGCATGGATCGAGCGGCCGATGCCGACGCCGCCACCGTGGTGGATCGACACCCAGGTCGCGCCCGAGCTGGCCGCCATGAGCGCGTTGAGCAACGGCCAGTCGGCGATCGCGTCCGACCCGTCGAGCATCGACTCGGTCTCGCGGTACGGCGAGGCGACCGAGCCCGAGTCGAGGTGGTCGCGGCCGATGACGATGGGTGCCTTGACCTTGCCGTCGCGGACGAGCTCGTTGAAGAGCAGACCGGCCCGCTGCCGCTCGCCGTAGCCGAGCCAGCAGATGCGTGCAGGCAACCCCTCGAAGTCGACGAACTCCCCTGCGGCGTCGAGCCACCGGTGCAGGTGCTCGTGGTCCGGGAAGAGCTCCTTGAGCGCCGCGTCGGTGACGGCGATGTCCTCCGGGTCCCCGGAGAGCGCCACCCAGCGGAAGGGGCCGAGTCCTTCGCAGAAGAGCGGCCGGATGTAGGCCGGAACGAAGCCGGGGAACTCGAAGGCCCGCGTGCAGCCCGCGTGCCGGGCCTCGTCACGGATGCTGTTGCCGTAGTCGAAGACCTCGGCGCCCGCGTCCTGGAACTCGACCATGGCCCGGACCTGCGCGGCCATCGACTCCCGCGCCTTCTTGGTGAAGCCCTCCGCGTCGCCCTCGGCCTCGCGGTCCCAGTCCTCGAGCGGGATCTCCGCCGGCAGGTAGCTCAGCGGGTCGTGCGCGCTCGTCTGGTCGGTGACGACGTCGACCTCGATGTCGCCGGCGGTGTGCCGCCGCAGGATCTCGGGGAAGACCTCGGCCGCATTGCCGACGAGACCGACGGACAGGGCGCGGCGCTCCCCCTTCGCCTGACCGATCATGGCCAGGGCCTCGTCGAGGTCCGTGGTCACCTCGTCGAGATAGCGCTTGGACTGGCGACGCTTCAGCCGGGTCTCGTCGACGTCGACGACGAGGCAGGCGCCACCGTTGAGGGTGACGGCGAGCGGCTGCGCGCCGCCCATGCCGCCGCAGCCACCGGTGAGGGTGATCGTCCCGGCGAGGGTGCCGTTGAACCGCTTCTGCGCGACCGCGGCGAAGGTCTCGTAGGTGCCCTGGAGGATCCCCTGGGTGGCGATGTAGATCCACGACCCCGCGGTCATCTGGCCGTACATCATCAGGCCCTCGGCCTCGAGCTTGCGGAACTCCGGCCACGTGGCCCAGTCCCCGACGAGGTTGGAGTTGGCGAGCAGCACGCGCGGCGCCCACGGGTTGGTGCGCAGGACACCGACCGGCTTGCCCGACTGCACAAGCAGGGTCTCGTCGTCGGCGAGGTCGGTCAGCGTCTCGACGATGGCGTCGAAGGCCTCCCACGAGCGGGCGGCCCGGCCGGTCCCGCCGTAGACGACGAGGTCTTCGGGACGCTCGGCAACCTCGGGGTCGAGGTTGT
>JBQGNO010000071.1:0-10455 GCA_052087725.1 Janibacter sp.
GGTCGCAGACGCTCTCGTAGCGCTTGTTGAGGTCCTCGTCGACGATGTGCTCGGCGCCGCCGACGCACTCGGTGACGTCATTGCCGGTGAGCTCGACGTGCAGACCGCCCGGCACCGTGCCCAGCGACCGGTGCACCTCGAAGAAGCCCCGCACCTCGTCGACGACGTCCTCGAAGTCACGGGTCTTGAAGCCGGAGGCCGACTCGAAGGTGTTGCCGTGCATCGGGTCGCAGATCCAGGTGACGATCGCGCCGGAGTCGCGGACCTTCTCGATGATCGGCGGCAGCGCCTCGCGGATCTTGCCGGCCCCCATGCGGGTGATGAAGGTCAGACGTCCGGGCTCGCGGTCCGGGTCGAGCAGGTCGATGATCCGCAGCAGCTCGTCCGGGTCGGCCTTGTCGGAGACCTTCATGCCGATGGGGTTGCGGATCCGGCTGACGAAGTCGAGGTGCGCGTGGTCGATCTGGCGGGTGCGCTCCCCGACCCACAGGAAGTGGCCGGAGGTGTCGTAGAGATCCCCGGTGCGCGAGTCGACGCGCGTCATCGGTCGCTCGTAGTCGAGGAGCAGCGCCTCGTGGGCGGACCAGAACTCGGTGGTCTTCATCGCGTCGAAGTCGACATCGCACGCGGCCATGAAGCGCATCGCCTTGTCGATGTCGCGGGCGAGGCCCTCGTAGCGGCGGTTCGCCGCATTGGCGACGAAGCCGACATTCCAGTCGTGCACGCGGCGCAGGTCGGCGAAACCACCCTGGGTGAAGGCCCGCACGAGGTTCAGCGTCGAGGCGCTCGTGTGGTAGCCGCGCAGCAGACGCTGCGGGTCGGGCTCACGGGTCTCGGGCGTGAAGGCGAAGTCGTTGACCATGTCGCCGCGGTAGGCCGGCAGGGTCACCCCGTCGCGGGTCTCGGTGTCCTTGCTCCGCGGCTTGGCGAACTGACCGGCCATCCGGCCCGTCTTCACCACGGGCATCCCCGCGCCGTAGGTGAGCACGGCGGCCATCTGCAGGATCGTCTTGATCCGGTCGCGGATGTTGTCGGCGGTCGCGTGGACGAAGGTCTCGGCGCAGTCGCCCCCCTGGAGGACGAAGGCCTCGCCGATGGAGGCGGCCGCCATCCGGTCACGCAGGTCGTCGCACTCGCCCGCGAAGACGAGCGGGGGGTAGCTCCCGAGCGCCGCCACGGCCTCGTCGAGGGCAGCGCGGTCGGGCCAGCTGGGCTGCTGGGCGGCCGGGAGGTCGCTGGCGATGGGAGCTGCGGACGTGGAGGAGGGCACTGCGGTGGTCACCCCCCAAGGATAGGCGGCAGTCCCACCCGGCCTCGCACCAGTCCATCTTCAGGACGAAGGGAGGGTCACTCCGGCTGGCCGAGGCCCCGGCTGATGGCGAAACGCGTCAGCTCCACCCGGTTGTGCAGGTGGAGCTTGCCGAGGATGTTCTGCACGTGATTTTGCACCGTGCGGTGGGAGATCACGAGGTCGGCCGCGATCTCCTTGGCCGTCATCCCCATGGCGACGTAGCGCAGGATCTGCGTCTCGCGCTCGGTGAGCTCGGGGACCCCGGGGGTGCCGGAGGGCTCCCCCTTCGCCACCTCCTCGGTCGGTGCCGCGGCGCGGGCCTGGCTGCTCATCTCGCGGAACTCGCCGAGGACGAGACCGGCGAGGCCGGGCGTGAAGACCGCATCGCCGGCGCCCGTTGCGGTGACCGCCTCGCGGATCTCGCTCGGGGAGGCGGACTTCACGAGGTAGCCGCTCGCACCGGCCTTGACCGCGGCGAGGACATCCGCCTCCTCACCGCTGGCCGAGAGGATGAGGACCGTGGTCGTGAGGTCGGCGATGGCGTGGCACACCTCGTCACCGCGCATCTCGGGCAGGTTGAGGTCGAGGACGAGCACGTCCGGGACGGTCGCCCGGGTGCGCCGGACGGTGGCGGGGCCATCGGCCGCGGTGCCGACGACCTCGAAGCCGGACTCCTCGAGATCGCGGACGAGGGCATCGCGCCACAGCGGGTGGTCATCGGCGACGAGGACCGTCAGGGGGCCGGGGTGCTCACTCATGGGGCAGAGCCTGCCATGTACTCGGCCGGGAGGGTCAGGGTGACCGTCGTCCCCCGCCCGTTCGGTGAGCGCCACTCGGCGTCACCACCGAGGTCGAGCATCCGGCCGCGGATGGAGCTGCTCGCCCCCATCCGTCCCTGGTCGGCCGCCTCCACGAGCCGGTCCGCGGCCATGCCGGAGCCGTTGTCGCGGATGGCGACCTGGAGTGCCGTCTCGTCGGTGTCGAGGAGGACCCAGGCCCGGGCGTCCTCCCCCGCGTGCCGGTCGACGTTGTCGAGTGCGGCGACCACGGCGGCCTCGATCTCCCGGGCGGTCGTCGCCGGCAGGCGCACGGCGCCCGGTGGCAGGACGACCTCGACCGTGGCCGAGCGCAGTCGCGTCAGCGCGCCCGCGAGGTCGATGTAGTCCTGGGGTTCCGTCGCGGTGCCCGTGGCCGGGGCCGGGGGCTCGACCCGGGAGATCAGCGTGCGCAGCGAGCGCTCCTGGTCGGCCGCGAGATCGGCGAGGGCCCGCCCTTCGCCGCCCATCTCACGACCACGCCGGTTGATCATCGCCAGGGTCTGGAGCACGCCGTCGTGCACCTGACGCCCGATGCGCTCCCGCTCGGCCAGGCGCTCGCTGATGCTCAGCGCCTCCTCGAGGCGCTTCTGGCTCTCGCGGGCCAGCTGGACGGCGAGTCCGACGAGGGTGCCGAGGAGGTAGAGCAGCATGATGTTGTGGTAGGTCAGCTGGCTGGGCTCCTCCGCCTGGATGAGGTTGGCCACGGCGATCACCGTGGCGGCGAGCACGCCACCGCTGATGCCGGAGAGCAGCGCCCCCGCCATGACCGGCGCCGCGGCCCAGACACCCGGGACGGTGGAGATGCCGGCCGTGACCTCGGCCGGGCTGTAGACCTCGCTGGTGAGGAATATCCCGACGCAGGCGATGACCAGCTCCACCCCGATGGCGGCCCGGGTCGGGCGGGGCAGCAGCGGCGCAGCGACCGACCAGGCCAGCGCCACGAGCCCGTAGACGATGATCGGCCACCAGTGGATGACGTGCTCGCGGTGGACGCCGACGAGCACGGCCGCGTAGAAGATCGAGAGGAAGCGGTAGAGGGCCAGTCCCCGGCCGCCGACACTGTCGATGAGCGGCGAGGGGTTGTACTGCCGACGCTGCGACTCGGCGCCGGGCGCGACGGACATGGTCTAGAGCCCGTCCTTGCTCTCCGCGGCCCAGGGGTTGTCCGCGTCGTTGCCCCCGAGCGCCTCCTCGAGCTGCGGGTCGGCCCGCCCGGGGCGAGCGGCCTCCTGCAGCTCGCGCGCGCGACGCTTGGCCCGCGTGAGCAGACGCTCCTTCATCGACGTGGCGTACATGTCGACGTACTCCTGGTCGGAGAGCTGCATGAGGTCGTACATGATCTCGTCGGTCACCGAGCGCAGGACGAAGCGATCGCCCTCCATGCCCTCGTACCGGGAGAAGTCGAGCGGCTGGCCGATCTTGATCCCGATCTGCCGGATGTTGGGGATGAGCTGTCCGGTGGGCTGGGCCTTGTCCGTGTCGATCATCGCGACCGGGATGACGGGGACGCCGGCGCTGAGGGCCATCCGCGCCACGCCCGTGCGGCCGCGGTACAGACGTCCGTCCGGGGAGCGCGTGCCCTCGGGGTAGAGCCCCAGGAGTGACTCCGAGTCGAGGACCTTCAGGCCGGCAGCGAGCGCGGCCTCGCTCGCCTTGCCGCCGCCGCGGTCGATGGGCAGCTGGCCGACCCCGCGCATGAAGGCGGCCGTGAGCCAGCCCTTGATCCCGGTGCCGGTGAAGTAGTCGGCCTTGGCCAGGAAGGTCAGGCGCCGCTCGAGGACGAGCGGCAGGAAGATCGAGTCGGAGAAGGAGAGGTGGTTGCTGGCGAGGATCGCCGGGCCGTCCTCGGGAATGTGCTGGAGCCCTTCGACCTTGGGTCTGAAGAGCACCTTGAGCAGGGGTCCGAGAATGACCCGCTTGAGTATCCAATACAGCACGCTGCGCCTCCTTCGATCGAGTCGAACTCTACGACACCGCGAGGGGTCCGGGTGGCGTGCGAGACTGGGCTCGAGCCCAGCATGGCGTCACCGATTGGCGGAGCAGGCAGATGGCGGAGCGACAGCACCCGGACGAGCGGGACGTGGACGCGATCTTCGCGTCGATCGTCGCCCGGTGGGACGACCCTCCGGCGGCGGATTCGAGCGTCGATCCCCCGACCGTCGATCCCGTCGTGCCCCGGCGCCAGAGCACCGGCGACGTCCACCTCCCTTCGCCCCCGGCCACCAAGCCGGATGCCCCCACCGAGGAACCGCCCGCGGCACCCGCCGACCCCGAGCCGGTCCCGTGGCGCACCGACCCGACGCACTCGGTCTCCGAGATCCTGCTCGGCAACGACGACGTCCCCGGTGACGCCGATGACGACGAGGGCTTCACCCCGCCGCCCCCCGCTCCCCTGCCACCGGCGACCGACCGGCTCTTCTGGGGCGCCATGGTCGGGCTCGTCCTCGGTCCCCTCGGACTGATCTGGATCGCGCTCGCGCGCCCGGGTGGCTTCTGGCCCAAGGCGATCGTCATCGGCCTGATCCTCGGCGGGTTCGCCTGCCTCGTCCTGCGCCAGCCCACCGACCGCGGCTACGACCCGGACCAGGGCGCCCGGGTCTGAGCCCGGCGCCCAGGGCCGGGTGGGGTCACATCTGCTGCTCGGCCCCCAACGAGGCCGCACCGATGAGCCCGGCATCCGGACCGAAGTGGGCCGCGACGATGCGCGCCGCCGGCCGGTAGCCACGCCCGGTCAGCTGCCGGGCGAAGGTGTCCCGGGCCGGACCGAGCAGGAGGTCACCGGCCGCGCTCACGCCGCCACCGATGACGAAGACCTCCGGGTCGAGGGCCGCGGCGAGGTCGGCGATGCCCACCCCGAGCCAGTGCCCGATCTCGGCGAGCAGCTCGACGGCCGTCGGGTCCCCCGCCCGGGCGACCTCGGTGAGCACCGGACCGGTGAGCGCGCTGGCGTCGCCGTCCACGTGGGCGAGCAGGTCGGTGGCCATCGGGGAGTTGGCCAGCGCCAGGCCGCGCGCCTCGCGCACGAGGGCATTGCCCGAGGAGTACTGCTCCCAGCAGCCGCGGTTGCCGCACTCGCACCGCTGGCCACCCGGCACGACCTGCATGTGGCCGAACTCGCCCGCGATCCCGTAGCGGCCGCGCATCAGCTGCTCGCCGACGAGGATCGCTCCGCCGATGCCGGTGCCGAGGGTGATCATCACCGCATGGGTGGCCCCACGGGCGGCGCCGAAGCGGTGCTCGGCCCACAGGGCGGCGTTGGCGTCGTTGTCGATGGAGATCGGCAGGTCGATCCGCTGGCCGAGCGAGGCCCGCAGGGGCTCGTTGCGCCAGGAGAGGTGCGGGGCGAAGACGACCGTCGCGCGGTCGGCGGCGACGAATCCGGCGGCGCCGACCCCGACCGTGGTCGGGCGCTCGACGCCGGCCTCCACGGCAAGGGCGAGCAGCTCCTCGATGACCTCGACCATCGTGTCCTCGACGACCCGGGGGGCGTTGGACCGGTCGGGGGTGTCTCGGCGCGTGCGCACGAGGATGCGCCCGTCGTCGTCGAGGACCCCGCCGGAGACCTTGGTCCCCCCGATGTCGATGCCGATGCTCGTGCTCACGCGATGACCTCCCGGGCCAGGGTGGCGACACCGACCAGGCCGGCGTCATTGCCCAGCGTCGCGGCGACGACCCGGGGCGAAGGGCGGTGCCCCCGGCCGATGAGGTGGGCCGCGAAGGCCTCCTCGGCGGGGTCGAGGAGGAGGGCACCGGCATCGGCGACTCCACCGCCGATGACCACGAGCGCCGGGTCGAGGACCGCGCAGATCGAGGCGAGGCCCTCCCCGAGACGGGTGCCGAGCTGGGCGAAGAGGGCCACCGCGCCCTCGTCGCCCGCGCGGGCCAGCTCGGTGACGTCCTGGCCGGTGAGCGCCTCGGGGTCTCCGCCGCAGCGCTCCCGCAGCCCGGCCCCCTTCGCTGCTCCGGAGGCGATGAGCTCGCGGGCGGTGCGTTCCAGCGCGGTGCCGGAGGCGAAGACCTCGAGGCAGCCGTCGTTGCCGCAGCCGCAGCGCGGGCCGGTCGGGTCGATGGTGATGTGACCGATCTCGCCGCCGATCCCGTGCGCCCCTCGGATCAAGCGGTCGTCGACGATGCAGCCACCACCGACTCCGGTGCCGACGGTCGCCAGGAGCATGTCCTCGCAGTCCCGTCCGGCCCCGTGGCGGTACTCCCCCCACGCGGCCGCGTTGGCGTCGTTCTCCACGAGGACCTCGTGCCCGATGCGCCGGCCCACCTCGTCGGCGACGTCGAGGTCGCGCCAGGGCAGGTTGGGGGCGAACCACAGGTGCCCCGACGATCCGTCGACGAAGGCCGCGCAGGCCATGCCGACGCCGGCGACGGGGCCCTCGGCCGCCCGCTCGAGGGCGGCGATGAGCTCGGAGGTCGCGTCGAGGATCGCCGCGGTGTCGTCCTCGGGGGTCTCGACCTGCTCACGGTGGGTGATCTCTCCGTCGCCGGACACGAGCGCTCCCGCGATCTTCGTGCCACCGATGTCGATGCCTACTGCCGGTGAGTCGCTCATCGATGCATCACGCCTCGCTCGTGGGGTCCAGGGCCGTGTCGGCCTCGTCGTCATGGACGTCGATCCGCACGCCCCGGGAACGGTACGGCTCGTGCTCCCCCGGTCCGGACAGGTCCACCCCGAGGGCCTCGCCCACTGCCTCGCCACCGAAGGTCGCCCGGGTCAGTGCCTCGGCGAGCATCGTCGCGCCGGCCATGGCCCGGCGGGCGGTCGCACCGTCGAGGGCGCGCAGGTCCTCACCGATGCCGTCGAGATCGACCTCGGAGAGGACACGCAGGAGCTGGACGATGACGTCCTGGGGGTCGGTCTCCTCATCCACGGGGCCACACCCTCTCATCGGGCGTCATCGTCACCGTGAGGACACCCCCGGCCACACCGGCGCGCTCGATGTCGCAGCGGCGCAGCACGGACGGCAGGAGGACCCGACGGGTGCGTCCGGCGCAGCCGAGGACGAGCTCGTCCTCGTGGCGCACGAGGTCGAGGTCGACGGCCCGGACCCCGGGGACGTCGAGCCGCAGGACCCACTCCCCGTCGCCGCGCTCGACCTGCGGGCGGGTCGGCTCCGGCGGCGTCGGCAGGTGCTCGACCCCGGAGCCTCCGGCGGGGTGCACGGCGGTGAGCGTGCGACCCATGAGGGCCAGCAGCACCTCGGCGTCGGCCCGGCGGGCCGCGCCGACGGGGCCGGCCGGCAGGGCGAGGTGCAGAGCGACCGCGTCGGGGTCGGCGAGGGCGCTGTCGAGCCGCTCGAGCAGCTGCGCCCCCTCTCGCAGCGCGTCGAGGACCGGTGGGGAGGGAGGCGGAAGGGCGCCGACCCCCTCGGGAGCGACGAGCACCTCCCAGCGGGCGATGACGGGGACGAAGGCCGCGAAGGCCCGGGCGGCACGCTGCGGCACATCGAGGAGTCGGGCCACCTCGAGGTCGAGCTCGATGACCAGGTCGTGGTCGTCGGCGGCGGCCTGCTCGATCCGGCGCGCGAGACGCAGGAGTGCAGGCAGCTCCGGCGGCAGGAGGCGACCGATGAGGTCGGCCACGACCGGAGCCGGCAGGTCGAGGGCGGCGAGCACCCGGTCGAGATGGGTCTCCACCGCCTCGAGGACGGGGTCGTGCTCCTCCGGTCCGGCAGCGCGAGCGGCGGGACGAAGGGAGGTGACCCCGGCGAGGACCCGGTCCGTCACGGCAGCGGCGTGCTCGCCCCCACCGATGACCAGATGTGCGCGCACGGGCCTCTCAGGCCTCGGCGCGCTTCTTGAGATCACGCAGTGCCGAGTCGACGATGACCTTCTCGGCCTTGCGCTTGAGCATGCCGAGCATCGGGACCTTGACGTCGACAGTGAGGTCGTAGACGACCTCGGTACCGCCGTCGGCGGTCGTGGTGAGGGTGTAGGAGCCGTCCATCGCCTTGAGCATGCTCGCCTCGACCAGGCTCCAGGAGGCGATGCCCTGACCATCCTCGTCGACATCCCACGAGTAGTCGAGGACGTAGGTGTCCTTGATCGGGCCGGCGTCGAGGCTGAACTGGGCCTGATCTGGCCAGCCGTCGCCGTCCTCGGTGAGGATCTCGACGCCGGAGAACTCGTTGATCCACTCCGGGTAGGCCTCGAGGTCGGCGACGATGTCGAGGACGTCGCCAGCGGGTGCGTTCACGACGATGCTGGAGCGGGTGCTGTCGGCCATGGCGGGCACACTATCGCGTACGGCCCTCGAGACGGTCCTTGATGTCGTGCAGGCCGCTCTTCCACCGTCGTCGGTGAGCCTTCGCCCAGGCCCTCGGGCCCCCGTCCTGCGTGCCATGGACGAAGTGGTGGACGATCGTGCCGCCCGGCACCTCCTCCAACCAGATCTCGAGACGCCCGGTGACCTCTCCCCCGGTCCGCCAGCGCACCCCCTTCGCTCCACGGTCCTGCACGACCTCCCGAGACAGGCCGGGCCACAGCGCGTCGAGCACCCCCGACTCCTCGAGCTGTGAGCGCACGGCGAGGGGGTCGGCGCGCACGAAGGTCTCGTCGACGACGTCGACGAGAGGTGGCGGTCGCCATCGCATGGGCACAGCACCTCCGGGGCGTGGTGATCGGTCGGGGACGGCAGGCACACAGTATGGCGATCGTCACGATCCCGGGCTCCTGGGCAGCCGAGACTCGACGGTAGGCTCGCCGTGGGCCAGCCACTGGGAGGTGGCACGGACGGCGAACGAAGGAGATCCCGTGAACGACAGCGTGATGCCCCGACTCATCGAGGGCAACCCGACCGACTCGCTGGCAGACCTGCCGGCCAGGAACGCGGAGAAGGATCCTCAGCGGGTGGCCTTCAGCGTCAAGGAGCAGGGCGCCTGGCGGGACGTCACCGCCGCGCAGTTCAACCACGAGGTCCGCGCCCTGGCCAAGGGGCTCATCGCCTCGGGTCTCGAGACCGGCGACCGGCTGGCCATCATGGCGCGCACCCGGTACGAGTGGACGGTCCTCGACTTCGCCGCGTGGACCGCCGGCGGCGTCCCGGTGCCGATCTACGAGACGAGCTCGGCGGAGCAGGTCGAGTGGATCGTCAAGGACTCCGGCACGAAGTTCCTCGTCGTCGAGACGAGCAGCCACGCCTCGATCGCCGAGGAGGTCCGCGGCAACGTGGGCAGCCTCGAGCAGGTCTGGGTCATCGACAACAGCGATCTCGACACACTCGTCGAGGCCGGCTCCTCCGTGAGCGACGAGGACCTCGAGGCCCGCGTCGCCACCCTGCAGCGTGACTCCCTCGCCACGATCATCTACACCTCGGGCACCACCGGCCGCCCCAAGGGCTGCGAGCTGACGCACGACAACTTCCTCGGTCTCGCCGAGAACACCATCGCCAAGCTCGGTGATGTCCTCAACAAGGACAACGCCTCCACGCTGCTCTTCCTGCCGCTGGCCCACGTCTTCGCCCGTTTCATCGAGGTCCTGGCCGTCGCCGCCGGCCGCCGGATGGGACACAGCGCCGACATCGCGAACATCCTCGACGACTTCCAGGCCTTCCGTCCGAGCTTCATCCTCGCGGTGCCGCGGGTCTTCGAGAAGATCTACAACAAGGCCAACGAGACGGCGGTGGCCGGGGGCAAGGGCACGATCTTCGCCAAGGCGTCCGACACCGCCATCGCCTGGTCCGAGTCGCGGGACGCCGGGTCGGTGCCGCTCAAGCTCAAGGTCATGCACGCGGTCTTCGACAAGCTCGTCTACAGCACGTTGCGCGCGAAGATGGGCAACCAGGTCGAGTACGCCGTCTCCGGCGGTGCGCCGCTCGGCACCCGCCTGGGGCACTTCTTCCGCGGCATCGGCGTGACGATCCTCGAGGGCTACGGCCTGACCGAGACGACCGCTCCCGCGACGGTCAACATCCCGGAGAAGGTGAAGATCGGTACCGTCGGTCCGCCGCTGCCGGGTGTCTCGATCAGGATCGCCGACGACGGCGAGATCCTCATCCAGGGTCTGAACATCCTGCGTGGGTACCACGACAACGAGAAGGCCACCCTCGAGGCGCTGCAGGACGGCTGGTTCGCCACCGGTGACCTCGGCGAGCTCGACGAGGACGGCTACCTGAAGATCACCGGCCGCAAGAAGGAGATCATCGTCACCGCGGGCGGCAAGAACGTCGCCCCGACGATGCTCGAGGATCCGATCCGCGCGAACGCGATCGTCGGCCAGGTCGTCGTCGTCGGCGACCAGAAGCCGTTCATCGCGGCTCTCATCACCCTCGATCCCGAGATGCTGCCCGCCTGGCTGAAGACGCACGGCGAGTCGGAGAGCCTCACGCTCGAGCAGGCC
>JBQGNO010000071.1:10465-14051 GCA_052087725.1 Janibacter sp.
CGTGCTCGCCGAGATCCAGGGCGCGGTCGACGAGGCGAACAAGGCCGTCTCCAAGGCGGAGTCGATCCGCAAGTTCTCCATCCTCAGCGAGGACTTCACCGAGGAGAACGGCACGCTCACGCCGTCGATGAAGCTCAAGCGCAATGTGATCATGCGCGACTTCGTGGACGAGGTGGAGAGCCTCTACGGCAACTGACCCACCGGGTCGACCCGGCGGGCAGGTGCGCACGGCGCGCTCACCCCGCCCGGTGGGCCACCTCCCCGTACTCCGACCAGGGCTCGCGCCGCGCGCGGGCCCTGGTCGCGCTCTCGGCACTCACGAGTCCGCTGGCGACGAGGCGGGTGACCACCTCGCGCTCATGGCGGTCCAGGGTCAGGTCGGACGACCCGCCCGGCTCCTCGAGAGCGATCGGCGACTGCAGTGCGGTCACCATGCACTCGGCGCACGCGATGTGCTGCACCGGACACGTGGCGCAGTCGATCGTCAGGGGTGCTCCTGCTCGACGGCTCATGTCCGTCACCTCCTCCGGCTCACCGGGTCCCTCCCGGCACCGACCACGCTAGGAGGGGCCACCGACAGCCCTCGGTCCCCGAGCCTCCAGAACGGCCCCTGAGGTGCGAGGGCGCCCCGCGTCCGTCCGTCCGTCCAGACGGTCCCTGAGGTGCGAGAGCGCCCCGCGTCCGTCCGTCCAGACGGTCCCTGAGGTGCGAGGGCGCCCCGCGCCCGAGCCTCGAAGGGTCAGCACCAGGTGAGGCTGCGTCCATGGCCGTGGGCCCAGCCGAGGGCCTGCCCGTCAAGTCCGAGGCAGAAGTCCGTCTCCCCCGCCCCGCACCGGGCGGTCGCGCCCACGCCGGGGAGGACACCACTGCTCTCGTTGCTGATCCAGTGCGCGCGGCCACCCTCGCCACGGACCTGCTCCACCGCCGCCTCGACCACTCCCGGCCACCGCTCGCGCCCGGGCTCGTCGAGGTAGGCGATGACGGCGGAGTGGAAGACGACGACGGTGGCCTCCGGCGCCGCTGCTCGCGCCCGCCCGATCGCCTCGTCGAGCCCGGTGAGCAGGTCGCTCCGGACGAGGTCGACCGGCTCGTCGGCCACGACGCGGCAGGCGGCGGCCAGACGGGCCCGCCGGTCGTCGTGCTCGGGCCACACGAGCGTCTCCAGCCACGCCGCGGTGTCACCACCGGACAGGTCGAGCGGGTTGAGGTCGACCCCACCTCGGTGGACCACCTCCGGCAGCGAAGGGGGCAGCGGCACCGGCCCGCGCACCGTGCAGTCGAGCACGACCGGGGACGCCCCCTCCGCCGGGTCGATCCGGGCGAGCTGATCCCCCCGCTCGTCGAGATAGCGGTAGGACCACCGGTCCGGGTGCAGGCACAGACCGGCGCTCGCACCGACCTCGATCAGGGCGAGCGGGCCCTCCAGTCCCACGAGGAGGGGCAGCAGCGTCGCGCACCGGCCGACCTCGTTGGTCTGGGTGGAGCGCGCGAGGATCGTCTCACGCACGGCCGCCCACTCCTCGAGGAGGACCGCGCGTAGTGCCGCATAGTCGGGGTCCACCGAGGACGTCGTGGCCCCGTGCCACCGCGCGGCGGCGAAGACGAGGTTGGGCTGGCGCTTGGTCACCGGGAGCTGCTCGAGCAGCGCGCGGACCTGCGGGTCGTCGGCGACCCCGGCAGCCCATCGCTCGAAGGTCAGGGACTCCCCCTTCGCCTCGTGCTCGGCGAAGTGCCGGTAGAAGCCGCCGACATCAGCCAGGTCGTCCATCGCGCGCATGGCGGTCAGACTGCCACACCGGGGCGCCTCCCGAGCGTTGTCGGTGGCCCCGCCTACCGTCAGGGGCATGAAGGTCGTGCAGGACAGGTTGGATGATCTCGGCACATCGCTGGCCGAGGTCACCTTCGTCGTCGTCGACCTCGAGACCACCGGGGGATCCCCCCGCGACTGCGGCATCACCGAGATCGGGGCGGTCAAGGTCCGCGGCGGCGAAGAGCTCGGCGAGCTGCAGACCTTCGTCAACCCCGGCGAGCCGATCCCCGCCTTCATCCAGTCCCTCACCGGGATCACCGACGCGATGGTCGCCGACGCACCGCGCACCGCGCAGGCGGTGACCACCTTCCTCGAGTTCGCGAAGGGAGCAGTGCTCGTCGCCCACAACGCGGGCTTCGACATCGGCTTCCTCAAGGCGGCCTGCGCGGCCCACGGGCTGCGGTGGCCTGCTCCCACGGTCCTGGACACGGTCAAGCTCGCGCGGCAGGTCGTCAGCCGCGATGAGGTGGCCAACCACAAGCTCGGCACGCTGGCCCGCCACTTCGGCACCCGCACCACCCCCGACCACCGGGCACTGCACGACGCCCGGGCGACCGTCGACGTGCTCCACGGCCTCATCGGGCGCCTCGGCTCGGTCGGGGTCGACACGCTCGAGGAGCTGAGCTCCTACTCCTCCCGGGTCAGCGACGCCCAGCGCCGCAAGCGCCACCTCGCCGATGCCCTGCCGTCCGCGCCGGGGGTCTACGTCTTCAAGGACGAGCACGGCGAGCCCCTCTACGTCGGCACCTCCGTCGACATCCGCTCCCGGGTGCGCAGCTACTTCACCGCCTCAGAGCAGCGTCGTCGGATGAGCGAGATGGTCCGTCTGGCCACCACGATCACCCCGATCGTCTGCGCGACGACCCTGGAGGCCGGGGTCCGCGAGCTGCGCCTCATCGCCGAGCACAAGCCGCGCTACAACCGCCGCTCGCGCCACCCCGAGCGGGCGTGGTGGCTCAAGCTCACCGACGAGGCCTTCCCCCGTCTGTCCATCGTGCGCACGGTCGGCCCGGACGATCTCGCCTTCGCCGGGCCCTTCGGCTCCCGCGGCTCCGCCGAGGACGCCATGGCCGCACTGCACGACGCGGTGCCGCTGCGTCAGTGCCTGACCCGCATCTCCCCGAGCCGCCCCACCTCGGCATGTGCCCTGGCGGACATGGGGCGGTGCGCCGCACCGTGCACCGGAGCCACGACCGTCGACGAGTACGCCGTGACCGTCGCCGACGCCGTGCGCGTGCTCGTGGGTGACTCCCGCCCCGCGGTCGCCACCGTGCGCGCGCGGATGCGCTCACTGTCCGACGGGGAGCGCTTCGAGGAGGCTGCGGCGCTGCGCGACCGGCTGGCCGCCCTCGTCAAGGCCACCTCACGCAACCAGCGTGCGGCCCCGGTGCGCGAGGCCACCGAGATCGTCGCCGCACGACGCGCTCCCCGGGGTGGCTGGGACCTCGTCTGTGTGCGCCATGGCCGGCTCGCCGGGAGCACCCACTCCCCTGCCGGAGCCGACCCGATACCCTATGTCACCGCGCTGCAGGCCAGCGCCGAGGTGGTCGCCGCGCCGACCGGACCCGGCACGAGCGCACTGCCCGCGGAGACCGAGCTCGTCCTGCGCTGGCTCGAGGCCGAGGGCACCCGCCTGGTCGACATCGACGGCGAGTGGACCTGTCCCGTCGGCGGCGCAGCCGCTGCCCACGAGGAGCTGGCGCCTGCCCTAGGGTGGGCCTCGTGATCACCGCCATCGTCCTCATCCACGCAGAGACCGCCCGGATCCCCGAGGTG
>JBQGNO010000072.1:0-13994 GCA_052087725.1 Janibacter sp.
CATACTTTGAGCTCTGGGTGTTTCCCGTGACTGTGGGCACGGCGCTGGCCGGAGTGGCCTTCATCTGGCTGGACCGCAGGCTTCGGTCGCGCTCCTCGCACGCCTAGGAGGGGTGCAGGTGCTCTTCATCGGCTCCGCGCGAGTGCCCATCGCCGGGTAGGGCAGCCCGATGTGTCCGGCGTGGGGGTGCGTGTCGCCAAACGAGGCGACAATGACTGAGAATGTAGAAGTGCCCCTCTACCGCGACTCCGGGGTCGTGCTGCGCACCCACAAGCTGGGTGAGGCCGACCGGATCATCACCGTGCTCACGCGCGGCCGGGGCAAGGTCCGCACCGTGGCGAAGGGGGTCCGCCGCACCAAGTCCAAGTTCGGCGCCCGCCTCGAGCCCGGCATGCACGTCGACGTCCAGTGCTACGAGGGTCGCAACCTCGACACCGTGACCCAGACCGAGTCGCTCGATGCCTGGGGTGACGTCCTCGCCCGCGACTACCGCCGCTGGACCGCGGCGGCGGCGATGCTCGAGACGGCTGACCGGCTCACGGAGGAGCACGAGCCGGCGGTGCAGCAGTACCTCCTGCTCGCCGGTGCCCTGCGCTCCCTGGCCCAGGCCGACCACGCCCCCGAGCTCGTCCTCGACGCCTACCTGCTGCGCGCACTCGCCATCGCTGGCTGGGCGCCGAGCTTCCACGACTGCGCCCGCTGTGGCGACCCGGGTCCGCACCGCTCCTTCCACGTCGCCTCCGGCGGGGTGCTGTGCCGCCAGTGCCGCGTCCCCGGTGCATCCGCACCTGCCCCCGAGACCCTCGGCCTGCTCGCTGCACTCCTCGCCGGCGACTGGGCCCTCGCCGACGAGTCCTTCGAGCGGCACCGCCGTGAGGGCTCGGGCCTGACCGCGGCCTTCCTCCAGTGGCATCTCGAGCGCGGGGTCATCTCCCTTCGTCACGTCGACCGCACCCAGCAGCAGAGGATCGGATGAGTCGCTACGCCACCCCCTTCGCCCATCCCAGCGGTGCCACACCGCCGCCCGTGCCCGCGGATCTCGTCCCGGAGCACGTGGCGATCGTCATGGACGGCAACGGGCGGTGGGCCAACCAGCGGGGCCTGCCGCGGACCAAGGGCCATGAGGCCGGCGAGGGGGCGCTGCTCGACGTCGTCGCCGGCGCGCTCGACATCGGCGTCACGCACCTGTCGACCTATGCCTTCTCGACGGAGAACTGGCGCCGCTCGCCCGAGGAGGTCCGCTTCCTCATGGGATTCAACCGCGATGTCATCCGCCGACGCCGCGACCAGCTCCACGAGTGGGGCGTGCGCATGCGCTGGGTGGGCCGTCGGCCCAAGCTGTGGGGCTCGGTCATCAAGGAGCTCGAGATCGCCCAGGAGATGACCCGGGACAATGACGCGATGACGCTCTACTTCTGCGTCAACTACGGCGGGCGGGCGGAGATCGCCGATGCCGTGCGGGGCATCGCCGGGGACGTCAAGGCCGGCCGGCTCAAGGGATCGCGCATCGACGAGCGGACGATCGCCCGCTACCTCACCGAGCCGTCGATGCCCGACGTCGACCTCTTCCTGCGCAGCTCCGGCGAGCAGCGCACGAGCAACTTCCTCCTGTGGCAGGCCGCCTACGCCGAGATGGTCTTCCAGGACACCCTCTGGCCGGACTACGACCGTCGCCACCTGTGGGAGGCGATCGAGACCTACGCCCGACGGGACCGTCGTTACGGCGGTGCCGTGGACGCGCCGACGGCCGGCTGACGAAGGGGGTCAGTGCCCGCCGCACTGCGCGCAGCGGCCGAAGAGCTCCAGGGTGTGCGCGACATCGGTGAACCCGTGCTCGGCGCTGACCGCCGCGGCCCACCGCTCGACGGCCGGGCCCTCGATCTCCACCGTGCGACCGCAGTCACGGCACACGAGGTGGTGGTGGTGCCCGGTGCTGCACCGGCGGAAGACCTGCTCACCGTCGTCGGTGCGCAGGGTGTCGACGATGTCCTCCTCGACCATGGCCTGCAGACCCCGGTAGACCGTCGCCAGACCGATCTTGTCGCCACTCGCGTGGAGGCTGGCGTGGATCTCCTGCGCGGAGCGGAACTCCTCGTACCGCTCGAGGTCGGCCTCGATGGCCGTGCGCTGCTTGGTGGGGCGGCGGGTGCGGGTGTCGGTCACCGCTGGCTCCCTTCGAGAGTGGACTCGGTGTCGGTGTGGTCGGGGGCGTGCTCGTCCCAGTGGTCTCCGTGGCGGGCGTGCCGGTGGCCGTCGTGGAGGAAGTCCACGTGGTCGCCGTGGAGGACGACCTCGTGGCCGCAGTCCTCCCAGTGGACGTGCTCGTGCTCCTCCGCGGTCCGGTGCCGGCCGCGGGTGGCGGCGTGTACCGCCCACGTGCCGAGTGCGGACAGGATGAAGACGCCGATGGCGAGCAGGACGATCGTCGCGCCGGAGGGGGTGTCGGCGTAGAAGCTGGTGAAGACGCCCCCGGCGCTCGTCGCCAGGCCGATGACCACCGCCCACACGAGGCTGCCGCGGAAGGAGCGGCCGAGCTGCTGCCCGGTGGCATTGGGCAGGATCATCAGCGCGCTGATGAGCAGCAGGCCGATGACCCGCATGGAGATCACGACGGTGACGCCGGTGAGCACGGCGAGCAGGATGTTGGTTGCGAGCACCGGCAGGCCCGAGGCCCGCGCGTACTCCGCGTCCTGGGCGACGGCGAAGAGGCGCTCGCGCAGCATCAGGACGGTGGCGAGGACGACCACGGCGAGCACGGCGAAGGCGATGAGGTCCGCGCGCGAGACGGTGTTGAGCGCACCGAAGAGGTAGCCCTCGAGGTTGGTCGAGCTCCCTTGGGGCGCCTTGGCGATGATCACCACTCCGGCCGCGAGGCCGCCGTAGAACATCACCGCCAGAGCGAGGTCGCCGCCGGCGCGACCGTGGTGACGCAGGATCTCGACGGCGACCGCCGCGAGGACGACGACGACCAGCGCGGTGAGCACGGGCGAGCTGCTCGTGAGCACCCCGATGCCGACGCCGGCGAGGGCCACGTGCCCCATCCCGTCCCCGATGAGGGACATCCCGCGCTGCACGAGGAAGACCCCGACCAGCGGCGCGGAGGCACCGACGAGCAGGGCCGCGATGAGGGAGTTGCGCATGAACTCCAGGCTGAGGATGTCGATCACCGCGGGCCTCCCGTCGTCGGCACCATGGTCTGCGGGATGGCCGAAGGGGGCGACCCGGCCACGCTCGCGTGGTGGGCGGCGTGGTCGACGTCGTGGGCGTGCAGGCTGCCGGGCGGGCCGTCGTGGATGACACGGCCACCGCGCACGACGACCGCTCGGCTGACGAGGTCGGCCAGGGCCGCGAGCTCGTGGGTGACGATGACGAGGGTGGCGCCGCGCTCGACGAGGCGCCGGAGGACGGCGACGAGCACCTGCTGGTGGCCGAGGTCCACGCCGGCGGTCGGCTCGTCGAGGAGGACCACGTCGGGCTGGCTGGCGAGGGCACGGGCGATGAGCACCCGTCGCTGCTGCCCGCCGGAGAGGGTCGCGACGTCGTGGTCGGCGAGGTCGCCGAGGCCGACGACCGAGAGGGCCTCGGCCACGAGTGCCCGGTTGGCGCGGGACCGGATCCGCCACGGCGCCCACCAGGGGGTGCGCACCGTGCGTCCCATGGTCACGATCTCGGCCGCGGTCGCCTTGACGGCGGAGGCGAGCGTGTGGCGCTGCGGGACGTAGCCGACCCCGCCGCGGGCGGCGCGGGAGGCGATGGGGGAGCCGAGCACCGTGGCGCTGCCGGCGTGCTGGTCCGCGAGGCCGAGCAGGCCCTTGACGAGCGTGGACTTGCCGGCACCGTTGGGGCCGAGCACGGCGACGACCTCACCGCGGGTGATGGTGAGGTCGATCCCGTGCACGACACTGCGGTCCTCGTAGCCGAAGGCCGCGTCACGAAGGGAGAGGACCGGCTCGGATGTGCTCGCGGACGCGGTGCTCATCGGCAGCCCTGGCCCTGCTGCACCGCGTCGAGGTTGCTGCGCATGACCTCGAAGTAGTCGTCCCCCTCGGAGGCATCCGTGATCCCCTCGATCGGGTCGAGGACGAGGACCTTCGCCCCGGCGTCCCGGGCGATGGTCTCGGCGAGGTCCTTCGGCACGAGCGTCTCGGCGTACACGGTGGAGATCTCCTCCTCCTTGATGTGCGTGACGAGGTCGGCCATCGCGGACGGGCTGGGCTGGGCACCCGGGGCGAGGCCGGAGACCGACTCCTGGTGGAAACCGTAGCGGTCGGTGAAGTACGCGAAGGCTGCGTGGCCGGTGACGAGGTCGGTCTGCTCGCAGTCGGAGAGGCCGGCCTTGAGCTCCTTGTCGAGGTCGGTCAGCTCGCTGCCGAAGGCCTTCGCGTTGGCGCGGTAGTCGGCCGCGTGGTCGGGGTCGTCCTCGGCCAGGCGCTCGGCGATGGCGTCGGCGACGTCCGCATAGCGCGTCGGGTCGAGCCAGAAGTGCGGGTCCTGGGAGCCGTGATCGTGCCCCTCGTGGCCCCCTTCGCCCTCGTGCTCGTGCCCGTGGTCGGCCTCGATGTCGAGGCGGGCCGCCGAGGTGACGTCGAAGGCGGCGTCGCCGGCCTCCTGGGCCGCGTCGTCCACGGACGGCTGGAACTGCTTGAGGTACATCAGGTGGTCCGCCTCGCTCACCTCGAGGATCTGCTTCGGCGTCAGCTCGAGGTCGTGCGGCTCGGCGCCGGTCTTGGTGAGGTTGGTGACGTCGACGTGCTCGCCACCCACCTGCTCGACGGCGTACTCGAGGGGGTAGAAGGAGGTCGCGACCTGGATCCGGCCGTCACTGCCGCTCTCGTCCTCACCGGACCCGCACGCGGTGAGGGTGAGGAGCAGGGCGCAGGCGGTGACGAGGGGGCGGGTACGAGGCATGAGAACGATTCTCGATGTCGATGAGAACCGTTGTCAACTTCAGCGGGGGACGACCTTGACGATCGTCAGTGCGAGGACGAGGGCGATGACTGCGATCCGCATCAGTCGCTCGCTCTGCCGCAGGCGGGGCCAGCTCAGGGCGAGCATCCACGCGAGGAAGAGAACGACGAGCCCGAGCGGGATGGCACCCCAGGGGCCGATGAAGCCGCCGATGAGCACGAGGGCGAAGACGGCGAGGATCGGGACGAGGGGCGGCAGGCCGGCGAGGAAGCGGGTCGCCGGCAGGCTGGCGCGCTCGAAGGCATTCGTCGCGACGGGTTCGGGGTGGGGTTCGGGCGGTGTCGGCACCCCCACAGGGTAGGCGGCCCGATGCGGCGTCCCGACACGGTCCCGGATAGCCTCTGCCCCATGGCCAAGCAGACCTCCACCGTGGACACCGTCGTCAATCTCTGCAAGCGCAGAGGCTTCGTCTTCCCCTGTGGCGAGATCTATGGCGGGACGAAGTCCGCGTGGGACTACGGCCCCCTGGGCGTCGAGCTGAAGGAGAACATCAAGCGCCAGTGGTGGAAGTCGATGGTCACCGGCCGCGACGACGTCGTCGGCCTCGACTCCTCGATCATCCTGCCGCGCGAGACGTGGGTCGCCTCGGGGCACGTCGGCACCTTCACCGACCCGCTGACCGAGTGCCGCAACTGCCACCGGCGCCACCGCGCGGACCACCTGCAGGAGGCCGTCGCGGACAAGGCGTCGAAGAAGGGCGAGACCATCGACCCGGACTCGGTGCCGATGAGTGAGATCGCCTGCCCCGACTGCGGGACCCGCGGTGAGTGGACCGAGGCCCGTGAGTTCAACATGATGCTCAAGACCTACCTCGGCGTCATCGAGGACGAGTCCGGCCTGCACTACCTGCGTCCGGAGACCGCCCAGGGCATCTTCACCAACTTCAACAACGTCCTGCAGACCTCGCGCAAGAAGCCCCCCTTCGGCATCGCGCAGACGGGCAAGTCCTTCCGCAACGAGATCACGCCGGGCAACTTCATCTTCCGCACGCGCGAGTTCGAGCAGATGGAGATGGAGTTCTTCGTCAAGCCGGGCGAGGACGAGGACTGGCACGAGTACTGGATCGCCGAGCGCACCCGCTGGTACATCGACCTCGGGATCAACCCCGACAACCTGCGTCACTTCGAGCACCCGCAGGAGAAGCTGAGCCACTACTCGAAGCGCACCGTCGACATCGAGTACCGCTTCAACTTCGCGGGCAACGAGTGGGGCGAGCTCGAGGGCATCGCCAACCGCACCGACTACGACCTGACCCAGCACAGCGAGCACTCCGGCACGGACCTGTCCTTCTTCGACCAGGCCAACAACGAGAAGTACACGCCCTATGTCATCGAACCGGCGGCCGGTCTGTCGCGCTCGATCATGACCTTCCTCGTCGATGCCTACGCCGAGGACGAGGCCCCCAACGCGAAGGGGGGCGTGGACCGCCGCACCGTGCTGCGCCTCGACCACCGGCTGGCCCCGGTCAAGGCCGCGGTGCTGCCGCTCTCGCGCAATGCGGACCTCTCACCGAAGGCCCGTGACCTCGCCGCCCGGCTGCGCAAGCACTGGAATGTCGACTTCGACGACGCGCAGGCCATCGGCAAGCGGTACCGGCGCCAGGACGAGATCGGCACCCCCTTCTGCATCACCGTCGACTTCGACACCCTCGAGGACAACGCGGTGACCATCCGCGAGCGTGACTCGATGGCGCAGGAGCGCGTCTCCATCGACCAGGTCGAGAGCTACCTCGCCCCCAGGCTGCTCGGGGCCTGATCGTCATGACCGGGGGAGGTAGGGCGATCCGGCTGCTGCTCATCCACGGCAGCCGGCTCAACGCCGCCTCGTGGATCCCTCTCGAGGAGATCCTCCTCGGTCGGATCGTCTGCGAGCACCTCGACCTCCCCGGCCACGGGGAGCAGCGAGAGATCGACTTCAGCATGGCCGCGGCGCTCGAGGGCGTCGGCGAGGCGGTCGAGGCCCTCGACCCGAGCCGTCACCGGATCATCCTCGCGGGGCACAGCCTCGGCGGGTACGTCGCCATGGAGTGGGCGGCACGCCACCACGATGTCCTGGCCGGGGTCGTGCTCATGGGCTCGACCGCCCAGCCGTCCTCACGCTTGGCGGGGATCTACCGGGCCTTCGGGAGCGCGCTGCGCGCCGGCCTCGGTGACGAGCGGCGGGCCGAGTCCCTGCACGAGACGGATGCGGCGTCCCTGCGCCGGATGCTCGGTGAGCGCACCGCGCAGGCGATCGTCGAGCGCGGCACCGGACTGCACGCGATCCCGGACGCCTGGGACGCGATCATCGACGGGGTGGACCTGAAGTCACTGGCGGAGGTCGACGTGCCGGTGCTCGCGATCAACGGCGAGTACGACCAGTTCCGGGTCGGGGAGAGCACGGCCCGGCGGTTGCGGCACGACCTCGAGGTCGTGCACATCCCCGGCGCGACGCACTTCGCGCCGATGACCCACCCCGTCCCGGTCGCCCGGGCCATTCGCTCCTTCGCGGCCTCTCTCCCCGCCTGACCGACAAGCCACCCGCGCGACTCGTCTCAGCCGCGGCCGGTCGCCACCGGACGTGAGGAGTCGGTGACCCACTCGCTCCAGCTGCCGACGTAGACGTCGGCCTCGATGTCGATCTCGTGCAGGGCCAGCGCGGTGTGCGCGGCGGTGATGCCGGAGCCGCAGTACGTGCCGACGACGCCCAGCTCGTCCACCCCGGCCTTCGCGAATCGGGCGCTCAGCTGCGCGGGGGAGCGGAGCCTCCCTTCGTCGGTGAGCAGGTCGGCCATCGGGACGTTGACGGCACCCGGGATGTGACCGGCAACGGGGTCGATCGGCTCGCTCTCCCCGCGGTACCGCTCCGGCGCGCGGGCATCGATGAGCACCCCGAGCTTGGCCGTGGCGACGGCGTCCTCGGCGTCGAGCTCGACGAGCTGGTCGGGGTCGACGTGCACGTCCCCCGGAGTGGGCTCGACGGCTGCGGTCGTCACCTCACCGCCGGCGGCACCCCACGCTGCCAGCCCACCGTCGAGGACGCGCACGTCCTCGAGCCCGGCCCAGCGCAGCACCCACCACGCCCGCGCGGCGGCGAGCGAGTTGGCCTGGTCGTAGACGACGACGGACGAGTCATCGCCGACCCCGGCCGCGCGCCGCCCCTCCTGGAGCACCGCAGGATCAGGAAGGGGGTGGCGCCCGCCCTCCCCGGGTGGTCCGGCGAGCACCGCATCGAGGTCGATGAAGGGCGCACCGGACAGGTGGCCCACGGAGTACAGCCGTGGGCCGTCCCCGTCGAGGGTGTACTGCACGTCGAGGACGACGAGTCCTGGCCGGGCGTGGTCGGTGAGCTCGCCCCGCAGGGACGAGGGGGCGACGAGGGCGCTCACGGGGTCTCCTTCTCGCTGGGGACGTCGGTGTCCGGCAGCGGCTCGATGGGGATCTCGTAACCGCCGTAGTCATCGTAGGCGCGCGGGTCCTCCCGGGGTTCGAGGTGCACGGTCACGCGCAGGTCGGGGTGCTGCTGCGCGATGGCCTCCTCGATGTCCTCGACGACGTCGTGCGCCCGTCGCACCGACCAGGCGCCGGGGACGAGCACGTGGAACTCCGCGAAGGAGACGTGCCCGGCCGCGCGGGTGCGCAGCCCGTGGACCGTGACCTCGTCGGTGCACCGGGCGGCGACGGTGTCGGCGAGGTCGGCGTTCTCCTCCGGGGTGAGGGCTGCATCCATCAGGCCAGTGCCCGACTCGTTGAGCAGCCGCCACCCGGTCAGGAGGATGTTGCCGCCGACGAGCAGGGCGACGAGCGGGTCGAGCACCTCGATACCGGTGACGACGACGAGTCCCACGCCGACGACGACGCCGACGGAGGTCCACACGTCGGTGAGCAGGTGCTGGCCGTCGGCGCGCAGCGTGATCGAGCGATGGCGACGCCCGGCCCTGATGAGCACGAAGGCCACGGCACCGTTGATGATCGACGCCACCACGGAGATCGCCAGTCCGAGGCCGACCTGGTCGATGGGGCGCGGGTCGAGCAGCCGACCGACTGCCTGCCAGATGATGAAGCCGGCCGCGACGAAGATCATCGCCCCCTCGATCGCCGCGGAGAAGTACTCCGCCTTCGAGTGGCCGAAGTGGTGGTCGTCGTCGGCGACGCGGCCAGCGACCCGTATCGCGATGAGCGCGGCGACGGCGGCGACGAGGTTGACGATCGACTCGGCCGCGTCGGCGAGGAGACCGACCGAGTCGGTGATCCACCACGCGCCGGTCTTCAGCACGATCGTAGCCAGGGCTGCCGCGATCGACAGCCAGGCGAACTTCTCCAGGTGCCGCCGGGAGCCGGTGAAGGTCGTCATGTCCAGAGGGTGACACCGACGACGAGGATGATCCCCGGCAGGAGGATCGCCGCCATGACGAGCCACCCGAGTGGCTGGCCGAAGTTGATCGTCGTCCCGACGCCCGTGTGCTTGGGGACGAAGACATCGGCGTCCTCGGAGTTGGCATAGACCAGACCGCCCCACATCCAGCCCTCGCGGTCGTCGGTGCTCTCCCGCCCCGCGCGGACGGAGGCGGCGACCACCCAGACGGTGGCCACGGCGGTCCCCAGGAGAAGCGCCCAGAAGGTCCACGGGGGTGCGACTGCGTCCTCGGAGAGGTACTGGGCGATGGAAGTCAGGGCCATCCCGCCCCCGATCACGCCGCCGAGCGCGGCGAGGGGCGTCACCACCCGGCGATGGCCCTGGGCGCGCACGAGCAGCAGCATGGCGAAGACAGCCAGCCCGGCCACCTGGCCGACGACTGCGGGCATGAGGACAGTACCGAGCGAGCGGTCGGCGAAGCGGTCCGGATCGCCGGCGAGCCCGAAGTGGACCGGGTACGGGTCGGGCAGCTCGTCGACGCGCACCGCGCCGGTGAGGACGGCGACCAGGCCGAGGGCCAGCATCACGACGAGCCACGGCACCGCCGGGCGAAGGGTGGTGGGCCCGTCGCTGTCCCGGGCCGAGCCCCTCGTGGTGTCCCTGCTCATGTCCACGATTGTCCCTGTCCGGTGACCCGATGAGAGACTGGGCACCGTCATGACGACCCTGACCCATCCCACCGACGCCCCGACGGCCGGCGAACGGGTGCTGCCTCCCCTTCGCATCGGCCGGCACGTCATCGACTCGCCGGTCGTGCTCGCACCGATGGCCGGCATCACCAACCGGGCCTTCCGCCGCCTGTGCCGCGAGGCCGGCGACGCGGGGCTCGCGGCGAGCGGGGCCACCGGGGCGCACAGTCTCTACGTCAACGAGATGGTCACCTCCCGCGCACTCGTCGAGCGCACGCCGGAGTCCATGCGCCTCATCGAGCACGACGAGGGCGAGCAGCCGCGCAGCGTGCAGCTCTACAGCGTCGACCCCGCGACGACCGCGGCCGCTGTGCGCATGCTCGTCACCGAGGACCGCGCCGACCACATCGACCTGAACTTCGGCTGCCCGGTCCCCAAGGTCACCCGCAAGGGTGGCGGCGCCGCGCTGCCGTGGAAGCGCGACCTCTTCCGCGCGATCGTCTCCGCGGCGGTCACCGAGGGGGCGAAGGGGGACGTCCCCGTGACGATCAAGATGCGCACCGGCATCGACGACGCGCACCTGACCTATCTCGACGCGGCCACCGCCGCGGTCGAGGAGGGCGTCGCCGCCGTCGCGCTGCACGCCCGCACCGCGAGCCAGGCCTACTCGGGCACGGCCGACTGGTCGCGCATCCGGCTCCTCAAGGAGACGATCACCTCCGTCCCGGTCCTCGGCAATGGCGACATCTGGTCCGCCGAGGCAGCGCTCGCGATGGTCGAGCAGACCGGCTGCGACGGGGTCGTCGTCGGTCGTGGCTGCCTCGGGCGGCCCTGGCTCTTCGCCGACCTCGCCGCCGCCTTCGCCGGCACCGAGGTGCGGGTGCGCCCAACGCTTGGTGAGGTCGCCGCGACCCTGCGCCGGCACGCGGAGCTGCTCACCGACTTCTACGACGGGGACGAGCTGCGCGCCTGCCGAGACATCCGCAAGCACATCGCGTGGTACCTCAAGGGCTTCCCCGCGGGGTCGACCGTGCGCAACCGGCTCGCGCTCGTCGACTCGCTCGCCGCGCTCGACGACCTCATCGCCACCCTCGACCCGCAGACGCCGTGGCCGGGAGAGGCGGCCGAGGGCCAGCGTGGCCGCGCCGGCTCTTCGCGCGTCGTCGCGCTCCCGGAGAACTGGCTCGCCTCGCAGGATCTCGACGAGACCCAGCAGGCGCAGGTCGCCCACGCCGAGCAGTCCGTCGCCGACGGCGGTTAGCGACCCGCCGGGCGCCACATGGCGGTCAGCTCCGGCGCGCCGTCGGGCACGTCGACCTGCCCGCAGACACTGAAGCCGAAGTGCTCGTAGACCGGCACATTGGCCGGGCTGCTGCTCTCGAGATAGGTCGGCAGCCCGGCTGCGTCGATGTCGGCCAGCTGGTGGCGCAGCAGTGCCGAGCCGAGGCCATGACCACGCTGGCTGGGGGCGGTCGCGATCAGGCCGAGGTACCAGTGCGGCGCTCGGGGCCGGACCGGCGCTGCGGCCCGCTGCATCGCCAGACCGGAGGGGAGGCGACGGCCGAGGGCAGCGATCAGGCGTGGCGCGAGGGCCAGCTGCCGGAGCATCGACGAGCCCGCGGCATCCGGCGGGAGCCACAGGGCGGCAGCGCCGACGGCGTGGTCGACCTCGGCCACCTGCACCAGGCCTCGGGGCCGGTACTTCCACCGGGTCAGGTGCGTGTAGTAGCCGGGCAGGTGGCGCTCCCGGTGCCCGGGAAGGTCGAAGAGCCAGCGGGTCTGGGGATCCTGCGCGAAGGCCTGCGCGAGGATGCTCCCGATGACGTGGTCGTCCACCGGGGTCGCGGGTCGGATGACGACGGGCTCGCTGCTCACGCGTGCAGGCTATGCGGTGGACTATCGTCGAGGGACGAACCCGCACTCACTTGGAGGGCACCATGGGATTTTTTGACAAGCTCCGCGGCCGGAGCGGGCAGCTGAAGGACCTCGCCGGTCAGCACAGTGACACGATCGGCAAGGGACTCGACAAGGCGGGCCAGGCGGCCAACAAGGCGACCGGCGGCAAGTACGAGGACAAGCTCACCCAGGCGACGGACAAGGCCAAGGACGGCGTCGGCAAGCTCGGCGACCAGGGTGGGAGCGGCGGAGACAGCGGCTCCGTCGAGGGCGGCGGTCCCGCAGACGCCGACTCCGGGGGACCCGACCAGAGGTAGGTCCCCCGAAGGACTGCTAGCCACCCACGACGACGAGCAGGTCGCCCCCTTCGACCTGCTGGCGAGCGCCGACGGCGACGCGGCTGATCGTGCCGGCCTCGGAGGTGGTGATCGATGCCTCCATCTTCATCGCCTCGATCGTCGCGACCGTGGCTCCGGGCTCGACCCGGTCGCCCTCGCCGACCTGCAGCGTGACGACCCCGGCGAAGGGGGCCGCCACCTGGGCGTCGACCTCGGGGTCGGCCTTCTCTGCGGCGACCACCTCGGCCTCGACGGTGCGGTCGCGGACCTGCACCGGGCGCAGCTGGCCGTTGACCGTGCCCATGACGGTGCGCATGCCGTGCTCGTCCGGCTCGCCGATCGAGCTGTAGCCGAGGGTGAGGGTCTTGCCCGGCTCGATCTCGACATCGTGCTCCGTGTTCTGCTCCAGCCCGTGGAGGAAGAGGCTCGTGCCGAGCACGGAGGTGTCGCCGAAGGAGGACCGCGCCGCCAGCATGTCCTCGGTCGGGCCCGGGAAGAGGAGCTCGTTGAGGGTCTCCCGAGGAGTGTCCTGCAGCGCCTGCTCCTGCTCGTTCGTGAGGTCGACCGTCGGGGGCTGCTCCCGCCGCCCCTGGAGGGCCTTGGTGCGGAAGGGCTCCGGCCAGCCGCCGGGAGGGTCACCGAGGTCGCCGCGGAGGAAGCCGATGACGGAGTCGGGGATGTCGAAGCTCGCGGGGTCGGCCTCGAACTCGGCCGGGTCGGCGCCGATCCCGACGAGCGAGAGAGCGAGGTCTCCGACGACCTTGCTGCTCGGGGTGACCTTGACGATGTTGCCGAGCATCGAGTTGGCCGCGGCGTACATGTCCTCGACCTCTTCGAAGCGCTCGCCGAGGCCGAGGGCGATCGCCTGCTGACGCAGGTTGGACAGCTGACCGCCGGGGATCTCGTGCCGGTAGACGCGGCCGGTGGGGGAGGCGAGCCCGGACTCGAAGGGGGCGTAGAGCCCGCGGACCCCCTCCCAGTAGGGCTCGAGCGCGAAGACCTGCTCGATGTCGAGGCCGGTCGGCCGGTCCGTGCCGTCGGTGGCGCCGACCAGCGCAGAGAGCGAGGGCTGGGAGGTCGTCCCGGCCATCGTGGCGCTCGCCGCGTCGACGGCATCGACACCGGCGTCGATAGCCGCCAGGAGGGTGCCGACCTGGCCACCCGCGGTGTCGTGGGTGTGCAGGTGGACCGGGAGGTCGAAGCGTTCGCGCAGCGCGCGCACGAGTGTGGCCGCCGCCGGTGCCCGCAGCAGACCGGCCATGTCCTTGATCGCGAGCACGTGGGCGCCGGTCTCGACGATCTGCTCGGCGAGCCGCAGGTAGTAGTCGAGGGTGTAGAGCTTCTCGTTCGGGTCGAGGAGGTTGCCGGTGTAGCACAGGGCGACCTCGGCGAGGGCGGTGTCGGTCGCGAGGACGGACTCGACGGCCGGGCGCATCTGGCTCACGTCGTTGAGCGAGTCGAAGATACGGAAGATCGACAGGCCGCTGCGGGCGGCCTCGGCGACGAAGGCATCGGTGACGCTCGTCGGGTAGGGCGTGTAGCCGACCGTGTTGCGGCCACGCAGCAGCATCTGCAGGGCGACATTGGGCATCGCCTCGTGCAGCGCGGCGAGGCGCTCCCACGGGTCCTCCTGGAGGAAGCGCAGCGCGACGTCGTAGGTCGCGCCGCCCCAGGCCTCGACGGAGAGCAGCTGCGGGGTGAGCCGGGAGACGTGCTCGGCGACGTGGAGCAGGTCCGGGGTGCGGACGCGCGTGGCCAGCAGTGACTG
>JBQGNO010000073.1:0-13873 GCA_052087725.1 Janibacter sp.
GCCTGCGGACTGCTCATCGCCTTCCTCCGTTGGCGCCGGCGACGCCCCGGTTTCATCTCCGTGACCGACCAGGCCACCTACGAGACCCTGCACACCGCCTCGGTCGCGGGGCGGCACTTCGCCGACGGCTTCACCGACGAGGGCTGCGAGCGCGCGGCCCCCTACCTCCGGGCCATGCTGGCGACCCCGGCGCTGGCCGTGTGCGACACGAGCAGCGTCATCGTCTGGGACGGCGAAGGGAGGCACCACCTCCCGACGGTCGTGGACCGGGCGCAGGCGGTGATCGACTCCGGGCAGACGCTCGTCCTCGGCCCGGATGTCATCACCTGCACCTCGGTGGAGTGCCCGGTGCGCAGCGCGGTCATCGCCCCCGTGACCGTCGAGGGGCGTGTCATCGGGACGATCGCCGGCTTCGGCCCCGATGTCTCCGCCGGTCTGGCCCGGGCGGCCGAGGAGGTCGCCCTGTGGGTCGCGGCCCAGGTCGAGCTCGCGGAGCTGTCCTACGAGCGCACCCGGGCGATGGAGGCCGAGCTGCGCGCGCTGCGGGCCCAGATCTCACCGCACTTCATCTACAACAGCCTGGCCGCGATCGCCTCCTTCGTGCGGACGGACCCGGCCCGGGCCCGCGAGCTGCTCCTCGAGTTCGCCGACTTCACCCGCTACGCCCTGCGCCGTGACGGTGCCTTCACGACGGTGAGCGAGGAGCTGCGCAATGTCGAGCGCTACCTCGTGCTCGAGCAGGCCCGCTTCGGCGAGCGGCTCGGGATCACGCTGAAGATCGCGCCGGAGGTCCTCCCGGTCCGCGTGCCCTACCTGGCGATCCAGCCCCTGGTGGAGAACGCCGTCCGGCACGGCCTGGCGCCCAAGGAGGGCCCGGGCCACGTCACCCTCACCGCGACCGACCACGGCGCCGAGGCCGAGTTCTCGGTCGACGACGACGGCGTCGGCGCCGACCCGGAGGCGATCCGCAAGGTCCTCGACGGCCAGTCGCGTGCGGACTCCGTCGGCCTGGGCAATGTCGACGCGCGACTGCGCCAGGTCTACGGCGATGAGTTCGGGCTCGTCGTCGACACTGCACCCGGTTCGGGCATGCGCGTCTCCTTCCGGGTACCCAAGTACTCCCCGGCCCTTGAGGAACCGGCCTAGTGTGGTCCCCATGCCGCCCACGCCCCCACCCGCGCTGACGGTCCTCGTGGTCGACGACGAGGCGCCCGCCCGCAATGAAGTCGCCTGGCTCCTCGACCAGGACGACCGGGTGACGCGGGTCCTCACCGCCGCCAGCGGCACCACGGCCCTCGCTGCGCTCGAGCGCGAGCAGATCGACGTCGTCTTCAGCGACATCTCGATGCCGGGTCTCGACGGCATGCAGCTCGCCCGGGTCATCGCCCGCTTCGCCGAGCGACCGCAGGTCGTCTTCGTCACCGCCCACGACAGTCACGCGGTCGACGCCTTCGACCTCGGTGCCGTCGACTACATCATGAAGCCGGTCCGTCCGGAGCGCATCGGCGAGGCCGTGCGCCGCTGCTTGGCTGCCGCGGACCGCGAGCTGCCACAGCCGGAGAGTCCCGAGGTGGACGAGACGATCCCCGTCGAGCTCGGCGGGGTCACCCGGTTCGTCCACCGCAGCGAGATCCGCTGGGTCCAGGCCCAGGGCGACTACGCCCGCCTGCACACCCCGTCCGGCTCCCACCTCGTGCGTATCCCCCTGGCGACCCTCGAGGACCGGTGGGCGGAGGCCGGGTTCGTGCGGATCCACCGCTCGACCCTGGTGTCCACGCGACACATCAGCGAGGTCCACAACGAGGCCGGCCGCTGCACGGTCATCATCGAGGACACCGAGCTGCAGGTGAGTCGGCGGCACACCCGGCAGCTGCGCAGCACCCTCCTGCGTCCGCGCCGCGACCCGGGCGAAGGGTGAGCACCCCACCTCCTCGAGTGCGCGTCACCCGGACCCCGCGCCAGGCGCACGCCGAGCATCGCCCGACCGTGCGCGAGGAGATCGCCGGTACCTCCCGGCTGGGCACGACCTACGTCTCCTCGCTCATGCGCGCGCAGCTGCAGCTGACCCTCGGTGTGCTCGCCCTCGGCATGATGACGCTCGGGGCGCTGCCGCTGATCTTCGCGCTCGTCCCCGCGACCCGGACCCTCGCGGTCGCCGGTCTGCCGGTGGCCTGGCCGATCCTCGGTCTCCTCGTCTACCCCGGGGTGGTGCTCATCGCGCGCTGGTACACCCGGGCCAGCGAGCGCATCGAGGCCGACTTCAGTGATGTCGTGAGCCACCGGTGAACGAACCCCTCAGCGTCGCCGCGATCATCCTCGTGTGCTTCACGACGCTCACCCTGGGCGCGCTCGGACTCCGCCTGGCGAAGGGGACGAGCGACTTCTACGTGGCCGGTCGAGCGGTGACCCCGTGGCGCAACGCCAGCGCGATCGGTGGCGAGTACCTCTCCGCGGCAAGCTATCTCGGCGTCGCCGGCCTCGTGTACGAGAACGGCGTCGACATGCTGTGGATGCCGGTCGGCTACACCGTCGGCTATCTCGTCCTGCTCATCCTCATCGCCGCGCCACTGCGCCGTTCCGGCGCCTACACCCTGCCGGACTTCGCCGAGTCCCGGCTCGAGTCGGCCACGTTGCGCCGCGGCTGCGCCCTGCTCGTCGTCGGCATCGGCTGGCTCTACCTCCTCCCGCAGATGCAGGGCGCCGGGCTCGCCCTCCACCACGTCTCGGGGATGCCGACCTGGGTCGGGGCCACCGTGCTCACCGTCATCGTCACGCTCAATGTCGCGGCCGGCGGCATGCGCTCCGTGACGCTCGTGCAGTCCGTCCAGTACTGGATCAAGCTCTCGGCGATCGCGGTGCCGGCCTTCGTCCTCCTCGCGGTCTGGTCGCAGTCGGGCGCCCCTGCGCCGCAGGCCGATGCGTCGTGGTGGGAGCCGCTCACCTCCGAGGGACCGACGAGCCGGTCACTCTTCACGACCTACAGCACGCTCGCCGCCCTGTGCCTCGGGACCATGGGCCTGCCGCACATCGCCGTGCGCTTCTACACCAACCCCGACGGGGTGGCCGCCCGCCGCACCACCGTCGCCGTCCTCGCACTGCTCAGCCTCTTCTACGTCTTCCCGCCGGTCTACGGCTTCCTCGGTCGGGCCTATCTCGAGGCGCCCGACCTCGCGAACGACCCGAACCGCACCGTGGTCCTCGCCCTGCCCGGGGCGATGATGTCCGGCATCGACGGACGGCTCCTCACCGCCCTCGTCGCCGGTGGCGCCTTCGCGGCCTTCCTCTCCACGGCCTCCGGTGTGACGATGTCGGTCGCCGGGGCGCTCGACCAGGACCTCGTCCGTCCGCTCCTGAGCCGGCTGACCCACGGCGACGCGAGCCCGGCCGCGTCCTTCCGCATCGCTGCGGGAGCCGGGGTGCTGGCCCCCTTCGTCGTCGCCGTCTCGGCTGCCCCGGTGGGCATCTCGTCCGCGGTGGGCCACGCCTTCGCCATCGCGGCAGCCACCTTCGCTCCCCTGCTGATCCTCGGCGTCTGGTGGCCGCGACTCACGGCGAAGGGAGCCGCCGCCGGCGTGGCCGTGGGGGGCCTGACCACCACCGCGGCCGCGCTGATGTCCGTGCTCGGCCACCTTCCCGACGGCTGGACCGGTGCGCTCGTCTCGGCCCCCACGGCCTGGGCGACGCCCCTCGCCTTCGTCGTGACGATCCTCGTCTCGCTCCTCACGCCGGCCTCCCGACCACGACGCTGGGCCCGCACGATGACCCGGCTGCACACACCGGAGGACGTCTTCGCCGACGCGGGCTGACCGCTCGTCGTCGCCCGACGACCGTTCATCGCAGTCGCTGCGCCCGCACAGCGACGCAGTGCTCCCGCCGACCGCGACGAGCCCACAGCCTCCCTCGGGACTGCTGTGGCGTGCGCCACGCTGGTCTCGGTCCGGCCGTTGGTGCCCGGACCCCACCCACGACCCGGAGGTGAGCCATGAGCAACGAAGCTCAAACGCTCGGCGAGCGCTATATCGCCGTACAGGAGTCCGAGGACTTCGGCACCCTGCGCCGCAAGTTCCGCGGCTTCGTCTTCCCGATCACCGCGTTCTTCCTCACGTGGTACTTCCTCTACGTGCTGCTGTCGATGTTCGCCCCCGGATTCATGGGCACGAAGGTCTTCGGCAACATCAACATCGGCCTGCTCCTGGGACTGGGCCAGTTCGTGACCACCTTCGCCATCACGATCATCTACGTCCGCTGGGCCAGCCGGGTCTTCGACCCTGCCGCTGAGGCCCTCTCCGAGACGGTCGGCCGGCACGGAACCCCGGAGGTGGACGGATGATCCCCGCACTCGCCGCAGAGACCACGACGGGCTCCCCCGTCCTGAACATCACGATCTTCGTCGTCTTCGTCGTCGCGACCCTGACGATCGTCATCAAGGTGGCCTCCGGTCACAAGACGGCCAGCCAGATGTACACCGGTGGCGCGTCCTTCTCCGGTCGGCAGAACGGCCTGGCCATCGCCGGTGACTACCTGTCGGCAGCCAGCTTCCTCGGGATCGCCGGCGCCATCGCCCTGCAGGGGTACGACGGCTTCCTCTACTCCATCGGCTTCCTCGTGGCCTGGCTCGTCGCCCTGCTGCTCGTCGCCGAGCTCTTCCGCAACACCGGTCGTTTCACCCTCGCGGACGTCCTGTCCTACCGGCTGCGGCAGCGCCCGATGCGCATCGCGACGGCGAGCTCGGTGCTCGCGGTCTCCTTCTTCTACCTGCTGGCCCAGATGGCCGGCGCCGGCGGTCTCGTCTCGCTGCTGCTCGGTGTCGACGGCGCGGCCGCACAGAACATCGTCATCGCCATCGTCGGCATCGTCATGGTCGCCTACGTGATGATCGGCGGGATGAAGGGCACGACCTGGGTGCAGATGATCAAGGCCGTACTGCTGATCTTCGCCGTGGCCATCATGACCGTGTGGGTCCTCGGCAAGTACGGCATGAACCTCTCCGGGCTCATGCAGGCCGCGGTCGACCGTAATCCCGAGGCGGGTGAGAAGCTCCTCGAGCCGGGCCTGAAGTACGGCGAGTCCCTGACGACGAAGATCGACTTCATCTCCCTCTCCCTCGCCCTCGTGCTCGGCACCGCGGGTCTCCCCCACGTGCTGCAGCGCTTCTACACCGTCCCCACGAGCAAGCAGGCGCGCAAGTCGGTCGAGTGGGCCATCTGGCTCATCGGTGGCTTCTACCTGCTCACCCTCGTCGTCGGCTACGGTGCCGGCGCCCTCGTCGGGCCGGACACCATCGCCAATGCCCCGGGTGCGGCCAATGCCGCCGCTCCGCTGCTCGCCTTCGAGCTCGGCGGGTCGTGGATGCTCGGCATCGTCTCCGGGATCGCCTTCGCGACGATCCTCGCGGTCGTCGCCGGTCTGACGATCACGGCCAGCGCCAGCGTGGCGCACGACCTGTACAACCAGGTCTTCAAGCACGGCAAGGCGACCCAGGAGCAGGAGGTCAAGGTCTCGCGCATCGCGGCCCTGGCCACCGGCGCCGTCGCGATCCTCGGTGGCATGCTCGCCAAGGACCAGAACATCGCCTTCCTCGTGGCCCTCGCCTTCGCCGTCGCGGCGAGCGCGAACCTGCCGACCATCCTCTACAGCCTCTTCTGGAGGCGCTTCAACACCCGTGGCGCCCTGTGGTCGATGTACGGCGGTCTCGGCTCGGCGCTGGTCCTCATCGCCTTCTCGCCGGTGGTCTCCGGGTCCGAGACGGCGATGATCCCGAGCGCGGACTTCGACATCTTCCCGCTCGCCAACCCGGGCCTGATCTCGATCCCGCTGGGCTTCGTCCTCGGCATCGTCGGCACGGTGACGAGCAAGGAGTTCAACCGGGCGAAGTACGCCGAGATGGAGGTGCGCAGCCTCACCGGTCACGGCGTGGCCGAGGTCGTCGACCACTGATCGACCACCACGCGAGCAGCGAAGGGGGGGAGAGCCGCGGCTCTCCCCCCTTCGTCATGCGCGGACCCGGTCAGGCATTGGCCGGGGACTGCGTCCCCGCACCCCGGCGTCTGATGACGGGCCCGTCGGAGCCAGCCGCGACACCGGGTGATGCCTCGGCGCCGAGGATGACGAAACCGTTGTCCTCGAGGAGGGCGAGATCGTCCTGCGCCGCCTGCCCCTGCGCCGTGAGGTAGTCACCGAGGAAGATCGAGTTGGCCAGGTGCAGCGCGATCGCCTGCAGGCTGCGCAGGTGCATCTCCCGCCCTGCGGCGATCCGGATCTCCGCTGCAGGGGCGACAGCCCGTGCGGCCGCGAGGATCGTGATGCAGCGCAGGGGCGACAGCTCCCAGGTCTGCTGCTTGGGGGTGCCGTCGAAGGGGATGAGGAAGTTCACCGGGATCGACTCCGACCCGAGGTCGCGCAGCGCGAACAGCGCCTCGACGAGCTGCTCCTCGCTCTCACCGAGCCCCGCGATGAGTCCGCTGCACGCGGACAACCCGGCCCCCTGGGCCCTGGCCACGGTGCGCACCCGGTCCTCGTAGGTGTGCGTGGTGACGATCGAGTCGTGGTGGGACTCGGCGGTGTTGATGTTGTGGTTGTAGGCATCGACGCCGGCCTCGCGCAGCCGGTCGGCCTGCCCGTCACGCAGCAGGCCGAGGCAGGCGCAGACCTCGACATCGGGGTGCTCGGCCTTGATCGCCCCCACCATGCCGGCGACGCGCTCGACATCGCGGCCGCTCGGCCCCCGTCCGCTGGCGACCATGCACACCCGGGTCGCTCCCCCGCGCAGCCCGGCCTCGGCCTGGGCGAGCGCCTCGTCCTCCGTGAGCCATGTGTAGCGCAGGATCTCACTCGTCGATCCGAGCGCCTGGGAGCAGTAGCCGCAGTCCTCGGGACACAGACCGGACTTGAGATTGACAAGGTAGTTGACCTTGACGGTCATGCCGAAGTGCCGGCGCCGCAACCGCGCGACCGCCGCGACGAGGTCCATCACCTCCTCGTCGGGAGTGCGCAGGATCGCCAGGGCGTCCGCGGGCGTGGCGCCCTCCCCCGCCAGGATGCGCTCGACGAGGTCGTCGTGGGTGGTCATGGTGGTACCTCCAGATCTCGGTGTCGGGTCAGTCGTCTCCCACGCCACGGGCGTGGAGGGCCTCCCCCGTCGCCTGCGCGTCGGAGACGACCCGGATGGCGAAGGGGGTGAGTCGGGCTCGCACATCGCGCTCCAGCCCTCGGGCGCGAGCCGCATCGCGAGTCTCCTCGGCCAGCCCGATCGTGGCGGGGATGGCCCGCAGGACGAGCGAGAAGGCCAGGGCGACGCGTTCCGGGTTCACGCCCGCGACCCGGAGCGGGTGCAACGCCCGCTCGATAGCGTCGAGCATGGCGTCGACGGGGGTGGTCGTCGTGACGACCGTGGCCAGGAGGACGAGGGTCACGAGGTCGCCCACCGTCTCGAGGGACCGCTGCCACCCCGCCTGCCAGGTGAGCCACCCCCCGAGGACGACGACGATGACGATGAGCCCGCGCAGGGCGCGGCCGAGGGCGAGGACCTGCAGGCGCGCGAGCACGATGAGCCCCGCGGTGGCACCGAGGCCGATCAGGGTCGACGGCCAGCCGTGCGTGAGCGCGACAGCGGGGCCGGCCAGGAGCAGCGCGACGAGCTTGGTCCCGGCGGGTAGCCGGTGCAGCGGGGTCGTGCCCGGCCGGTGGGCGCCGAGGAGCAGGGTGCTCATGCGCTGACCCGGTACTGCTCGACGATCTCGGCGGCCGGCCCGTCCGCGGCGATCCGCCCGTCGACGACGAGGATCGCCCGGTCGCACCGGCTGGCGAGCTCGAGGTCGTGAGTCACGAGGAGCAGCTGCTGCGGCAGGCCCATGAGCAGGTCACCGACCCGGCGCGCGTTGGCCAGGTCGAGCAGCGTCGTGGGCTCATCGGCGACGAGGACATCGGGGCCGGTGGCGAGGACGCCCGCGAGGGCGAGCAGCTGGGCCTGACCGCCCGAGAGTGCGTGGACGCTGCGCCCCTCGAGTCCCGGCAGACCGCAGTCGGCGAGGACCTCGCGCGCGGCTGCTCTCCGGGCCGCCTTGTCCCGGTGGGTACGGCGCAGGGAGAGGGCGATGTCCTCTTCCGCCGTCGGCATGACGAGCTGGGCCCGGGGGTCGGTGAAGGAGAAGGCGACGCGTCGGCGCACCTCGCGGCCCCGGCGGGCGACGTCGAGCCCGTCGACGCGCACGCTGCCGGTACTCGCGGTCACGAGGCCGTTGACCAGACGTGCGAGCGTGGACTTGCCCGCGCCGTTGGGGCCGATGAGGGCCACCCGGGGCTCGGCGATCGCCAGGCTCGTCTCCTCGAGCACGAGCAGATCGCCGTCGGCCGTGACCCGGCGGACGGTGACTGCATCGAGCTCGATGCGCATCCTCAGGCCTCGCGGCGCAGGAGCCAGGGGAAGGCCCGGTGCACGGCGCCGGCGACGACGACGGTCACGACGAGCTTGATGATGTCGCCGATCCAGAAGGCGGCGTCCACTGTGGCGGCGGCTCGCCAGTCCAGCCCCGCCCGCAGGTGAAGCCCGACGATCCCTGCCGCGTGGATGAGCACCACGGCGAGCAGCCCTCCGATGAAGAGACCCAGCGCGTGCGGCACCCCTCCCCGGCGGACGAGCATCGCCGCGACGAGGCCGATGCACGCGGCACCGAACACCATGCCGATGACATATCCGCCCGTCGGGCCACTGAGGACGGGCAGCCCGGACCGGCCGTTGGCAAAGACCGGGAGGCCCGCAGCCCCCACCGCGATCCACAGCAGGACCGCGAGCGCACCCCGTCGGGCCCCCAGGAGGGCGCCGGCGAGCAGGACACCGAAGGTCTGCAGGGTGATCGGCGCGAAGGCCGAGACATTGATCGCCGGCAGGATCGAGCACACGGCGATGAGCGCGGCGAGGGCCGCGACGAGCGCGAGGTCGAGCGAGGTGATGCGGCTCTCGACCGGCTGGGTGGTCGTCATGCTGGCGGCCCTTCTCGAGTCACTGAACAACGTTCACTTGTGGTGAACGGCGTTCAGGCTAGAGTGCGCGACGGGTAGGGTCAAACCGCTTCATACGACGACCTCATGTCGAAGGGACCCCCGTGCCACCCCCACGCACCCCCCGGACGCGCCCGCTCACCCGGACGCACGTGGTCGACACCGCGCTGGAGATCCTCGCGCGGGTGGGGCTGCCCGACCTCACGATGCGCGCGATCGGCACTGCCCTCGGGGTGCAGCAGAGCGCGCTCTACCACCACTTCGACAACAAGCAGGAGCTACTGGGCGCGGTCGCCGACGAGATCCTCGCGCAGGGCCCGCGTCGACGGACCGCGGCCGGGTCCCCGTGGCAGGACCGCGTGCGTCGACGCTGCGAGGACGTCCATGCGGCGGTGACCGCCTACCCGGACGGCGCCGATCTGGTCATGAGCATGTGGGCCTTCGGGCTGGGCAGCCAGGCGCCCTTCGTCGGGCTCCGCGACCTCCTGGCCGAGGCAGGCCTGCCGGCCGAGATCACTCCCACGGCGGCCCGCACGCTCCTGCACTTCGTCTACGGGCACGCCTACGACGAGCAGTCGCAGGCCCAGGCGGCCCGCTCCGGTATCCTCACCGCGGAGCGGGCCCCGACGGACTTCGGCACCGGCCTCGACATGGTCCTATCCGGCATCAGCACCCTCATGGACCCGGCGACCTGACCCGCGGCACCGCGACATGACGAGGGGGAGAGCCGCGGCTCTCCCCCTCGTCATGCCCGTGCGATCACTGCTGCCAGACGACCTTGCCGTCGTCGGAGTACTTCCCCTCGTAGGGCGCGTACTGCGCTCCACCGATCTCCTGACCGGCGCTGAGCATCGCCACCTGGCAGGTGGTCTCGGTGTCACCGGGGCCGAAGTCGTCCGGGATCGAGTTGGAATCACACTTCTCGAAGGGCGAGGTGCCGATGATCACGAGCGTCCCGGCCTTGGCCCCATCCGTGGTGATCGGATCGACGTCATCGAGGATGTCGCCACCGAGCTCCCCCGAGCTGTCCGTGCCGGTCATCGTGTATTGGACGTAGACGGGCGTGTAGTCCGTGTACTTGTCCGCGTCCTCGAGCTTCTTCAGATCTGCGGCCGAGCCCTTGGTGATCTTGGTGACGGTGAGGGTGATCGCGGCGCCGTCATCCCCCTGGGGGACGGTCGCCTTGTCGCCGACCGTGAGCTCCGTGCCGGGCTCGGTCAGCTCCTGCGAGGCAGCGTCCGCAGCCTGGGCGTCATCACCCTCGGAGTCCTTCGCGTCATCGCCCGACTCCTCGGCATCCTCCGTCTCGGCGTCCGCCGTCTCAGCGTCCGCGTCCGCGGCGTCCTCGGCCGCAGCGTCCTCACCGTCGGCGGCGCTCTCCTGCGTCTCACTGGCCTCGCTCGAGCTCGAGGTCTCCTCGGTCGTCGCCTCGTCATCGGATCCGCCACAGGCGGACAGGCCCAGCGCGGCGACGGCGAGCAGGCTCGCAGCCCGCACACGTCGTGTGGTCATGTCATCTCCTCCAGATGCCGTGGAGGATACCCGGCGCTCCCCCATCTGCGATCAAGGTAGCGAAGACCCGGCCTCCGTCACATGGGGAGCAGTCCCCTTCGTCCGGCCTCGTGGCGCACCGACCGGGCGCGATCGTCATCGACGGTGGCGAAGAAGTCACCGACGACGTCCTCGAGGTGTGCGACGGACTGCGCAGCGAAGAGCACCGGCTGGTAGGCGGTGATGTCGTAGTTGAGCGTGCCCATGTCGACGAGGTCGAGGTCGCGGATCTCCATCCGCGAGAACTCCTGGATCTCCCCGTAGCTCGAGAGGATCCCTGCACCGTAGGCCTTGGGCCCGCCGTCCTCGTGCATCACGCCGAACTCGATGGAGAACCAGAAGACGTCCGCGACGAGCTGCATCGCTGCATCGGTCTCGAGTCGCCGCGATGCCCGACCGGCGGCCTCGACGACCGCGGCGAAGCGGGGCGAGGCCAGCTGGTTGGCGTGCCCGATCACCTCGTGGATGATGTCCGGCTCGGGCGTGTACAGGGGTTGCGAGCCGTGGCGCAGGTACTGGGTGGAGTTGAAGGTCCGCCGACCGAGGTCCGCGTAGAAGTCGCGCAGCGCGACGAGCCCCGGCGCACAGACATAGCTCCAGCCGCTCAGGGGCATCAGCCGCTCGCTGACCTCGGCCAGCTGGGGGACATGGTCGGCCGGCAGCGCAAGCCGCTCCTTGGCTGCGAGGTACTCGCTGTGCGCGTGCCGCTCGTGGAGTGGCTGCAGCTCACGGCTCACCCGGCGCCAGACCTCGTGCTCGGCCTCGACGTAGGCGATCGTCGGCACGGGCTCGTGCGCCCGGTCCCACGCCAGTGCGGCACCGGCGATCTCGCCCCGCCGCCGCAGGTAGTTGGGGTCCTCCCGGCCCGGGTGGGTATCCGCGAGATGGACCTCGACGCTCCCGTCCTCGTGCTCGGTCACGGGCGAGTACAACTGTCCCTCGGTGAACACGTCGCCACCTCCTTGTGGTCAGCTCACCGTCGCAGAAGCCGCCTGCCGGGGCCACAGAACGCCGACGCGCTGGTCAGAGTGCGCAGAACCTCGCCGATCCACTCGCGTCAGTGGTGTGCACAGTGCGTACCCACCGCCGTCCGTTCGTCGCCTCGTCCCCCGCGCCCGGCGACGACCAGTGGTCCGCGCATTGTGCTCGGGCCCACATCGGGGGAAGGTGGGCGAGTAACCCCCCATCGCGCAGCGCTGCGCGATCTCTCGACGAGGAGGACATGTGTCGGACTACGCCCCGAGCACCGAGTTCGCCGACCAGGCGGTCGGCAAGGCAAGCCTGTACGACGAGGCTGCGGCAGACCATGAGGGATTCTGGGCTGCGCGTGCCCGCGAGTACGTCAGCTGGAGCAAGGACTTCGACACCACGCTCGACTGGAGCGATGCTCCCTTCGCCAAGTGGTTCGACGGCGGCGAGCTCAACGTCGCCTACAACTGTGTCGACCGGCACGTCGAGGCGGGCAACGGCGACCGCGTCGCCATCCACTTCGTCTCCGCCAACGGCGACGATCGCACGATCACCTATGCGGACATGCAGCGCGAGGTGGCCAAGGCCGCCAACGGGCTGGAGTCCCTCGGCGTGGAGAAGGGGGATCGCGTCGCCATCTACATGCAGATGATCCCCGAGACGATCTTCACGATGCTCGCCTGCGCCCGCATCGGCGCACCGCACTCCCTCGTCTTCGCCGGCTTCTCCGCGGACGCCCTGCGCGCCCGTATCAACGACGCCGAGGCCAAGATCGTCATCACCTCCGACGGGCAGTTCCGCAAGGGCAAGGCCATGCCGCTGAAGAAGGCCGTCGACGACGCGGTCGAGGGCACCACGGCCGAGAAGGTGCTCGTCGTCAAGCGCACCGGCATCGATCTGGCGTGGAACGACGACCGCGATGTCTGGTGGGACGACGTCGTCTCCTCGGCCTCCGACACCCACGAGGCCCAGCCGCACGACAGCGAGCACCCGCTCTTCCTTCTGTACACCTCCGGCACCACCGGCAAGCCCAAGGGCATCCTGCACACGTCCGGTGGCTACCTCGTGCAGTCCGCGTACACCAACGCCGTGGTGCACGACCTCCACCCGGAGACCGACGTGTACTGGTGCACCGCCGACATCGGCTGGGTCACCGGCCACAGCTACATCGTCTACGGGCCGATGGCCAACGGCGCCACACAGGTCGTCTTCGAGGGCACTCCCGACAGCCCGCACCAGGGGATCTTCTGGGAGATCGTCGAGAAGTACAAGGTGAGCATCCTCTACACCGCTCCCACAGCGGTCCGCACCTTCATGAAGTGGGGCCAGGAGATCCCGGAGAAGTACGACCTCTCCTCGCTGCGCGTCCTCGGCTCCGTCGGTGAGCCGATCAACCCGGAGGCCTGGCGCTGGTACCGCGACGTCATCGGTGGCGGCACCGCCCCGATCGTCGACACGTGGTGGCAGACGGAGACCGGGGCCATCATGAACTCCCCGCTCCCGGGCGTCACCGAGCTCGAGCCGGGCAGCTCCCAGGCCCCGGTCCCCGGCATCCACGCCGAGGTGCTCGACGACGAGGGCAACCGCCTCACCGACCCCGATGCCGTCGGGTACCTCGTCCTCACCAAGCCGTGGCCCGCCATGCTCCGTGGCGTCTGGGGTGACCCGCAGCGCTACAAGGACACCTACTGGACCCGCTTCGGCCCGGACAAGTACTTCGCCGGCGACGGCGCGAAGTACGACGAGAAGGGCAACATCTGGATCCTCGGTCGGGTCGACGACGTCATGAACGTCTCGGGTCACCGGATGTCGACCTCCGAGATCGAGTCCGCACTCGTGTCCCACGAGAAGGTCGCCGAGGCTGCCGTCGTCGGCGCCTCCGACCCCACCACGGGTCAGGCCATCGAGGCCTTCGTCATCCTGCGTGAGGACGCCACGTCCGAGGCCGAGGACACCGACTCCGGGAGCGAGCTCGTCAACGAGCTGCGCAACCACGTCGCCACGCAGATCGGTCCGATCGCCAAGCCGCGATCGATCCTGGTCGTCTCGGAGCTGCCCAAGACCCGATCGGGCAAGATCATGCGCCGGCTCCTCAAGGACGTCGCCGAGAACCGTGAGGTCGGTGACGTGACCACGCTCGCCGACTCCTCCGTCATGGACCTCATCAAGGGCGGCATGGACAAGGGCGACTGACACCCCCCGCCCACGACGAAGGGGGCCACCCGCCGAGGTATCGGCGGATGGCCCCCTTCTTTCGTGCACCTGCGCCGCTGAACACCCACAACAGTTCACGGGCCCAGGACGCACGAAAGCCCCCAACGCGTGGTTGGGGGCTTTCGCACAATGGTTGTCCGGC
>JBQGNO010000074.1:0-13835 GCA_052087725.1 Janibacter sp.
CTCCCTGCTGCCCCTGACCACTCGACGACTGGATCGCAGCGCTGCGATCCGACAGGCGAGCGGTCGGATCCCCTCCCTCGTCACCGGCGTCGTGCGGGACGGGGGCCTCGTCTGGTCCGGCGCTCGGGGGACCTTCGCCCCCGGCGTCGATCCGCTCGACGTGCAGTACCGGATCGGGTCGATCACCAAGACCGTCGTCGCGGTCGTCGTGCTCCGCCTCCGCGACGCCGGGCGGTTGCGTCTCACCGACCCGATCGGCGATCACGTGCCGGGGACCCCCTTCGCGGGGCGGACGATCGCCGAGCTGCTCACCCACACCGGCGGCATCTCGGCCGAGCCCCCAGGGTCGTGGTGGGAGCGCTCCCCCGGCCCCGACCGCGCGGGCCTGCACGAGGCGATGCGCACCGGCACCGTGCTCGAGCGCCCCGGCCGGCACGTGCACTACTCCAACCTCGGCTTCGCGGTCCTCGGCGAGCTCGTCGAGCGGCTCACCGACCGCGCCTGGCATGACGTCGTCACCGACGAGATCCTCACCCCGCTCGGGATGACACGCACGACAGCGGCGCCGGTCACCCCCTTCGCCACCGGGTACGCCGTCCACCCGCACGCCGACGTCCTCCTGCCCGAGGCGGTCCAGGACACGCAGGCGATGGGGCCCGCCGGTCAGCTGTGGTCGACGGTGCCGGACCTGGCACGGTGGGCGGCCTTCGTCGCCGGCGACACCGGAGACGTCCTGGCCGTCGACACCCTCGAGGAGATGTGCGAGCCGATCGCGCTCATGGACGGCGACGCGTGGACCCGGGCGCGCGGGCTCGGCGTCGAGATGAGTCGCGAGCGGGGCCGACTCCTCGTCGGACACGGCGGGTCGATGCCGGGCTTCCAGGCGGGCCTGCGCGTGGACCGAGCCACCGGCACCGGCGTCGTCCAGATGCTCAATGCCACCACCGCCGGCGACGCACCGGAGGCCGAGGACCCCTTCGACATCCTCGACGAGTGCGAGCCGCGTCTGCCGGAGCCGTGGGTGGCCCACGAGTCCGTCCCCGCCACGCTGCTCGCGCTCACCGGGTCCTGGTTCTGGGGGACGTCCGAAGGGGTCTTGCGTGTCCTGCCCGATGGCTGGCTGCGGATCGACCGCGTCTCGGGGATGCTCTCCGACAGCCGATTCCGCCCGACCGGCGAGGACACGTGGGTGGGACTCGGAGGCTACTTCCGCGGCGAGACACTGCGGGTGGTGCGCGCCGGCGACGGCACGGCCCGACACCTCGACATCGGCACCTTCGTCCTCACACGCCGTCCGTACGAGCCGGACGATGTCATCCCCGGCGGGATGGACGAAGGGGGCTGGCCCACCACGTAGGTGAGGCCAACCCCCTTCGCCTGCCGGACTCAGCCCTTGACGGGGTAGTCCTTGAGGATGCTCTTGCCGATGATCATCTTCTGGATCTCAGCGGTGCCCTCACCGATGAGCAGCATCGGGGCCTCGCGGTAGAGGCGCTCGATCTCGTACTCCTTGGTGTAGCCGAAGCCACCGTGGATGCGGAATGACTGCTCGACGACGTCGGCGCAGTACTCGGCGGCCATGTACTTCGCCATGCCGGCCTCGAGGTCGTTGCGCTCGCCCTTGTCCTTCAGGCGGGCGGCCTTGACCATCAGCTGGTGGCCGGCCTCGACCTTGGCGGCCATGTCGGCGATGCGGAAGAGGATGCCCTGGTGCTGGACGATCTTCTTGCCGAAGGTCTCACGCTGCTGCGCGTAGTCGATCCCCAGCTCGAAGGCGCGCATCATCAGACCGCACGCGCGCGAGGCAACGTTGACGCGGCCGACCTCGACGCCGTCCATCATCTGGTAGAAGCCCTTGCCGGGCTCGCCACCGAGGAGCTGCGCGGTGGTCGTCCGGTGGTCCTGGAAGATCATCTCGGTGGTGTCGACACCCTTGTAGCCCATCTTCTCGATCTTGCCGGGGATGGTGACGCCCTGGGCGGTCTCGCCGAAGCCCTCGGTCTTGTCGATGAGGAAGGTCGACATGTTCTTGTGCGGGGTGTCCGCGCCGAGGTCGGTCTTGCACAGCACCGCGACGAGGTTGGCCGAGCCACCGTTGGTCAGCCACATCTTCTGGCCGTTGATCGTCCACGAATCGCCACCCTCGGCGCTCTCATCACGCACGGCCTTGGTCTTGATGCCCGCGACGTCCGAGCCGAGCGCCGGCTCGCTCATCGAGAAGGCACCGCGGATCTCACCGGTGGCCATCTTGGGCAGGTAGTGCTGCTTCTGCTCCTCGGTGCCGTGCTTGAGGACCATCCAGGCGACGATGAAGTGGGTGTTGATGATCCCGGAGACCGGCATCCAGCCGCGGGCGATCTCCTCGACGCACAGCGCATAGGTCAGCAGCGACTCGCCCAGACCGCCGAACTCCTCGGGGATCATCAGACCGAAGATCCCCATGTCCTTCATCTGGTCGACGATCTTCTGTGGGTACTCGTCGGCGTGCTCCAGCTCCTGGGCCACCGGGATGATCTGCTCGTCGACGAACTCCTTGACCAGCTTGAGCAGGTCCTGCTGCTCCTCGGTCAGTCCATCGGTCGTCTGCAGTCGTGACATGCGCGTGAAACCTCGTTGCGTCGGGAGCAGGGATCGGCGCCAGTATCCCAGCCCGGACGCCGGGTTGCCATGGCGTCCGCGGGTGTCCTCGGCCACCTTCCGACGCCCCTCGAGGCTCGTCCCTCGCACCTCGGGGAACGGTGCATGGCGGTGGGTCAGTACACCTTGACAGTGCGACCGATGGGCGCGAGCTGCTTCCACCAGATGTAGTTGATCGCCCGGTTGCTCAGGCGCGCGCAGCCGTGGGAGGCCGGGTAGCCCGGGATCGAGGGCGACCCGTGGATGGCGATGCCCCCGACGAAGTAGCGCGGACGCCACAGCTGGCCGAGCGGGGCATTGCGCATGCCGTTGATCGCCCGGGTGAAGCGGAAGGTCCCCGACGGGGTCGTCGCGTAGAGGTAGCGCCCCGACGCGCTCGACCAGTACCGCTTGCCGTTGCCCGTGCTCGTGTTGAAGACCCAGTGGGCCCAGCCGTAACGGGCGACGATCTGCAGCTGCCGACCCTTGTCGATCTCGAAGGCCGACGCCGTGCGCGGCCTCGGGGTGGTCGGCGCGTAGACCGCCTTCCACGTGGCCGGCCCGACGACCCCGTCGCGGCTGAGGCCGTGGACCTTCTGCAGGGCCATCACGGCCTGCTGGGTCGTGTCGTCGTACGTGCCGTTGGGTGTGCGCAGCCAATAGTTGGCCTCGAGGAGTCGGCGCTGCAGGTTTTGCACCCACCAGCCCGTGTCCCCCTCGCTCAGCAGGTCCGGTCGGGCCGCCCGCGCGTCCTCACCCGCAGTGACGACGAGGCCCCCGGCGACGGCGGTCGCCGCAGCGGCACGGAACATGTCCCGACGATCGAGCGCGATGGTGTCCATGATGAATCCCCCTGGTGTTCTTCCCTGATACCTCTCCAGACGCGCGGGCGATGTCCCCGGTTGCCTGGTCGGTGAAAAGAACATAGCGCGGGCCGGGGCGGCGCCTCCGTGGATATCCACAGGCACCACCCCGGCCCGCGCCGGAGGTGATCAGACCGTGACGGTCAGGGCATCAGGACCTCGCCAGGATCGCCTCGTGCGTCGAGAGCACGCGGCGCGCGATGTCGACGTGGAGGTTCTCGACCATCTTGCCGTTGAAGGTCACGACGCCGGTCCCGGCACCGTCCTCCCAGGCCTGGAGGATCCCCTTCGCCTCCTCGACCGCCTCCTCGCTCGGGGCGAAGGTCGAGTTGCAGATCTCCACCTGGCCGGGGTGGATCAGGGTCTTGCCGTCGAAGCCCATGTCACGACCCTGCTCGCACTCGGCGGTGAAGCCCTCGAGGTCCTTGACCGCGTTGTAGACGCCATCGAGGACCGCGATGCCGGCCTCACGCGCCGCGAGCAGCGCCCACGACAGCGAGGTGACCAGCGGGGCACGACCGGGGACGTGGTCGGCCTGCAGCTCCTTGACCAGGTCGTTGGTGCCCATGACGAAGGCGACGAGCCGGTCGGAGGCCTGTGCGATCTCGCGGATGGCGAAGATCGCGGCGGGCGTCTCGATCATCGCCCAGAGCTTCGTGTGCTCCGGGGCACCGGCGGCCTCCATGGCGGCGACGAGCGCACGCACCTCGTCCGCGGTGTTGACCTTGGGCACGACGATGCCGGCCGGGCCGGCCTTCGACGCGGCCGCGAGGTCGGCGTCGTGCCACTCGGTGCCGATGCCGTTGACCCGGATCGTCAGCTCGCGGTCGCCGTACTCGCCGGACTGCACTGCGGCACAAGCGGCCTCACGCGCAGACGGCTTGTCATCCGGGCCCACCGCGTCCTCGAGGTCGAGGATCAGCGCGTCGACCGGCAGGGTCTTGGCCTTGTCCAGCGCCCGGGCGTTGGAGCTGGGCATGTAGAGGACCGAGCGGCGGGGGGTGTAGCTCTCGCTCATGCTCAGGCCTCCTTCCCGGCGTCGGCGTACATCGTCGCCAGCTCCGGGTCGTTGGCGGAGAGCCGCTCGGCGAGCTCGAGGACGACCATGCACTGCTTGAAGCTCGCGTCGTCCTCCATCTTGCCGTCGATCATCACCGCGCCTCGGCCGTCGGGCATGGCCTCCTTGACGCGGCGGGCGTGCGCGACGTCCTCGGCCGAGGGGCTGAAGACCTTCTTGGCGATCTCGATCTGCACGGGGTGCAGGCTCCACGCGCCGACGCAGCCGAGGAGGAAGGCATTGCGGAACTGGTCCTCGCAGGCGACGGTGTCCTTGATGTCGCCGAAGGGCCCGTAGAAGGGGAAGATCCCGTGCATCGCGCAGGCGTCGACCATGCGGGCGATCGTGTAGTGCCACAGGTCCTGCTGGAAGCCGGGACGGTTGCCCTGGTAGTCGGGAGCACCGTCGGCGCCCGCCTCCGGGTCCTGCCGCACGAGGTAACCGGGGTGGCCACCACCGACACGGGTGGTCTTCATCCGACGGTCGGCCGCGAGGTCGGCCGGGCCGAGGGAGATGCCCTGCATGCGCGGGCTGGCGCCGGCGATCTCCTCGACATTGGCCATGCCGCGGGCGGTCTCGAGGATCGCGTGGACGAGGATCGGGCGCTCCACGCCCCCCTTCGCCTCGAGCTGGGCGAGGATCCGGTCGATGTAGTGGATGTCCTCGGGGCCCTGGACCTTGGGGACCATGATGACGTCGAGCTTGTCGCCGATCTCGGTGACGAGCGTGGTCAGGTCGTCGAGCACCCACGGGCTGTCGAGGGAGTTGACCCGCGTCCACAGCTGGGTGTGCTCGCCGAAGTCGGTGGCCCGGGCGATCTTCACCAGCCCGAGGCGCGCGGCCTCCTTCTTGTCGGCCTTGACGGCGTCCTCGAGGTTGCCGAGGAGGACGTCGGAGACACCGACCATGTCGGGGACCTTCGCGGCCATCTTCTCGTTGCTCGGGTCGAAGAAGTGGATCATCCGGCTGGGCCGGGCCGGCACCTCACGGACGGGGGTGGGGGCACCCACGGCGAGGGGGGCAAAAAAGTCCTTGGCGCTGCGCATGTGGTGGCTCGAGTCCTCTCAGGAGACGGCGAAGGGGGCAATCGCCTCGCAACCTAGCAGCGCCACCCGGTCCCGGCTCATGACGCAGATCACGACATCGGATCTAGGGTGTGGGACATGACCGAGGTCAACCTCACCGCGCTGACGACCGAGGCGCTGAACAAGTCCGATGTGCTCTGGCTGCGCGCCGACGGGCGCGACCGCGCCACGTGGTTCGCCACCGGCGAGGACCCCCTCGCCGGTCAGGTGCTCGTCGTCTCGGGTGGGCCCGAGGCCGACCTCGGCGAGCTGCCCGAGCAGGTCGAGATCCTCCTGCGCAGCAAGGGCAGCGGCGGACGCCTGCTCACCCTGCGTGCCCGTGCCGAGGCCATCACGCCGGCCAGCCCGGCGTGGGAGCCGGCGGCCCGCGCCCTGCTCGGCGAGCGCCTCAACGCCCCCGCCGGCCTCGTCGACACCTGGCGGACCGACTCCACGCTCTGGGCGCTCACCCCCTTCGGCGCCCCGACGCAGGATCCCGGCCGGCCCGGCGCCAAGGCCACCACCCGCGTGGCCGGTCGCATCACCACGGGCGAAGGGGGCACCCGGCCGCGTCGTCCGTGGCACCTCGGCGGTCGCTCCCGGAGCTGACCGGCGTGGGGCCCCTGCGCCATTAGGCTGGGCGACGTGAGTGCTCCCTCCCGATTCTTCGTCGCGCGCCTGGCGAGCCTCAATGTCTTCGACCCCCTCGGTGACCAGGTCGGCCGGGTGCGCGATGTCGTCGTCACCTTCTCCGCGTCGCGCCGCCCCCGCGTCATCGGCCTCGTCGTCGAGGTGCCGGGACGACGCCGCGTCTTCGTCCCGATGACCCGGGTGACCTCCGTCGAGGGGGGCCAGGTCATCACCACCGGACTGGTCAACATGCGCCGCTTCGACAAGCGCGCGACCGAGACCCTCGTCCTCGCCGAGCTGCTCGAGCGGCCGGTCACCGTGCGCACCGACGACGGGCAGGTCGAGGCCACAGTCGAGGACATCGGCGTCGAGCAGGCCGCCAACCGCACCTGGTCGGTGACCAAGGTCTTCGTCCGGGGCGGCCGCAAGACCCGCCGTGGCCTGCTCGTGCGCCGCCGTGGGGAGACCTTCACCGTGCCGGTCGAGGACGTCACCGGCCTCTCCGCGCGGGCCAGCGCCGCGGAGCATTCCGCCGTCAAGCTCCTCGAGTCCGTCGAGGACCTCAAGGTGGCCGACCTCGCCGAGGTGGTCATCGACCTCGCGCCCGACCGTCGCGAGGCGGTCATCGCTGCCCTGGACAACGACCGGCTCGCCGACATCCTCCAGGAGCTCGGCGACGACGACCAGGCCGATGTCATCAGCACGCTCACCCAGACCCGCGCCGCCGACGTCCTCGAGGCCATGGACCCCGATGACGCGGCCGACCTGCTCTCGGCCCTCCCCCCGGACCGCGCGGAGACGCTGCTCCAGCTGATGAAGCCCGACGACGCTGAGCCGCTGCGCCGACTGCTCAGCTACGACGAGAACACCGCCGGTGGTCTGATGACGACCGAGCCGGTGATCCTCGCTCCCGAGGACACGGTCGCGGAGGCGCTCGCCGTCGTCCGGCGCGAGGAGATCACCGCGGGCCTCGCGACGACGGTCTTCGTCTGCCGTCCGCCGCTGGAGACCCCGACGGGCAAGTACCTCGGGATGATCCACATCCAGCGGCTGCTGCGGGAGCCGCCCCACGAGAGCATCGGCCGCTACCTCGACAAGGCGATCGACCCCCTTCGCCCCGAGGAGCCACTCGGCCAGGTGACCCGCACGCTCGCCACCTACAACCTCATCGCGGCCCCGGTGGTCGACGAGCAGGACCAGCTGGTCGGCGCGGTGACCGTCGACGACGTCCTCGACCACATCCTTCCCGAGGACTGGCGCGAGGACCGGCACGAGGTGACCGACGATGAGTGACCGCCGCTCGTCCGCCACCACGCGCGTCGACACCCCGCAGGAGGTGCGGCGGCACCTCATCCGTCGGCCCTCGTCCTTCTCCACCGAGACCTTCGGTGTCCTGTCGGAGAAGTTCGCCCGCTTCATGGGCACGCCGAAGTTCCTCATCTGGATGTCGGTCTTCGTCGTCGTCTGGCTCGCCTGGAACACCTTCGCGCCGAGCGGCGCGCAGTTCGACCCCCGGGCGCTGAACTACACCCTGCTCACGCTGATCCTCTCCCTGCAGGCCTCCTATGCCGCGCCCCTGATCCTCCTCGCGCAGAACCGTCAGGACGACCGGGACCGGGTCGCGCTGGAGCAGGACCGGGTGCAAGCCGAGCGCGCGCTCGCCGACACCGAGTACCTCACCCGGGAGGTGGCCGCCCTGCGGATCGCCCTGCGCGATGCCGCCACCCGCGACTTCATCCGCAGCGAGCTGCGTGACCTCCTCGAGGAGATGGAGACCAAGGGGCTCGAGGTGCGCCGGCGTGAGGACGAGGAGCCGACGAAGGGCGAGCCCGGCCCCACGTGGTGAGCCGCCCCCTCGTTTCGGTGGTCCCGGGGGCCGACCTACGATGGAGGAATGGCCCCCCACCCCACGATCACCGACGAGCAGCTGCGTGCCGCGCTGGACACCGTCATCGACCCCGAGATCCGCCGCCCGGTCACCGAGCTGGGCATGGTCGAGTCCGCGGCCGTCGATGCCGATGGTCTGGCCTCGGTCACGATCCTGCTCACCATCTCGGGGTGTCCGCTCAAGGACACCCTGACCAACGACACCACCGCGGCGATGAAGACCGTCGAGGGCGTCACCGACGTCAAGGTCACCCTCGGGGTGATGAACGACGAGCAGCGCGCCGACCTGAAGAACCACCTGCGGGGTGGCCAGGCGGAGAAGGAGATCCCCTTCGCCAAGCCCGGCAGCCTGACCCGCGTCTACGCGATCGCCTCCGGCAAGGGCGGCGTCGGCAAGTCCTCGATCACCGCCAACCTCGCGGCGAGCCTCGCCGCGGAGGGCCTGAAGGTCGGGGTCGTCGACGCCGACATCTACGGCTTCTCCATCCCCCGCATGCTCGGCGTGACGCACCCGCCGACGCAGGTCGACGACATGATCCTGCCGCCGATCGCCTCCGAGGTGAAGGTCATCTCGATCGGGATGTTCGTCCCCGGCAACCAGCCGGTCGTCTGGCGCGGCCCGATGCTCCACCGTGCGCTGCAGCAGTTCCTCGGCGACGTGTTCTGGGGCGACCTCGACGTCCTGCTCCTCGACCTGCCGCCCGGCACCGGTGACATCGCGATCTCCGTCGCGCAGCTCATCCCCAACAGCGAGATCCTCGTCGTGACCACCCCGCAGCAGGCGGCCGCCGAGGTCGCCGAGCGCGCCGGTGCGATCGCCATGCAGACCCACCAGCGTCTCGTCGGCGTCATCGAGAACATGTCCTGGCTGGAGCAGCCCGACGGCAGCCGGCAGGAGCTCTTCGGCTCCGGTGGCGGGCAGTCGGTCGCGGACTCCCTCTCCCGCACCGTCGGGGCGGAGGTGCCCCTGCTCGGTCAGATCCCGATCGACGTCTCGCTGCGCGAGGGCTCCGACCACGGCGAGCCGGTCGTCAGCTCCAACCCCGATGGCCCCGCTGCCGTCGCCCTGCGCGGCATCGCCCGTGGTATCTCCACCCGCTCGCGTGGCCTCGCCGGCCGCAGCCTCGGGCTCACCCCGATGGGCTGAGACCCAGACCCCGGCCACACCCGGGTGTGGTCAGGTGGCCTCGTCGTCCCAGGGGGTCCCGGTGATGGTGCGTGTCGCCGTCACCGGGACCTCGTCATCGGAGCCCGCGGGCGAGGACGCCGGCGCACCATCAAGACTGAAGGCGTCCTCGAGCGGCTCCATGAGCGCCTGCTTGACGATCCGGCGAGGGTCGTACTGGCGCGGGTCGTACTGACGCCAGTCGAGGTCCTCGTACTCCGGACCCATCTGGTCCTTCAGCTGCACCTTCGCATCATTGGCCATGCGGCGCAGCTGGACGACGAAGCGTGCGAGCTTGGCCGCGTAGTCGGGCATCCGGGAGGGCCCGAGGATGATGAACGCCAGGACGATGAGGAGGACGAACTCCCAGCCGTTCACGGGCACGTCTAGTTCTCCTCAGCTGCCTCGAGCTTCATGGTGAGCTCACGTTCCTTGCCGTCCCTGCGGACCTTCAGGGTGACCTTATCCCCCACGGCCTGGGCGCGGATGCGCACGATCAGCTGGTCGAGGTCAGTGATCCTGCGGCCGTCCATCTCGGTGATGACATCGCCCGCCTCGATCCCGGCATTGTCGGCCGGACCGTCGGGGATGACCGCGTGCCCGCCCTGGGCGTCGTCATCCGAGATGACCTTGGCTCCCGGGCCGTCCCACCGGCGGTCGAGCGAGACCCCGATGATCGGGTGCTCGGCCTTGCCGGTCTTGATCAGCTGGTCAACGGTGCGCACGACGACATCGGAGGGGATGGCGAAGCCGACACCGATGGAGCCGCTCGCCCCGCCCTGGCCCTGCCCGGGGACCTGCGCGATCGCGGTGTTGACGCCGATGACGTCACCATCGCCGTTGAGCAGCGGACCACCGGAGTTGCCGGGGTTGATCGCCGCATCGGTCTGGATGGCGGAGATGAAGGACTCGTCGCCGGCCTCACCGGCGCTCACCGGGCGCTCGAGCGCCGAGACGATGCCGGAGGTCACCGACGAGCCGAGCCCGAGCGGTGAGCCGACGGCGACGACGTCATCGCCGACCACGACGTCGTCGGAGGAGCCGATGGGCAGCTTGTCGAGTCCCTTGGGGTCGACCTTGAGCACGGCGAGGTCGTAGGCGGAGTCACGACCGACGATCTCCGCATCCCGACGGGAGCCGTCGGGGAGCTCGATGCGCACCGTGCCGTTGTCACCGGCCGCCTCGACGACGTGGTTGTTGGTGACGATGTGACCCTTGCCGTCGTAGACCCAGCCCGAGCCGGTCCCGGAGCCACCGCCACCGCTGACCCGGATCGTCACGACGCTCGGCACCGCCTTGGCGGCGATCGCGGCCGTCGAGCCGTCCGGCCGCTCGCCCGGGCTACCGTCCCGCTGGACGATCGAGGGGCCCTCGCCCTCGTCACCGCTGCCGGCGACGAGGCCGCCACCGATCCCGCCGACGCCACCGGCGATGAGGGCTGCTGCCAGGGTCATCACCCCGGCACCGACCCAGCCGGGCCCGCGGCGGCGGGACGAAGGGGGCGTGGCCGAGCTCGCGTAGGCGTCCTGGCCCGGGTACGGGTGGCTCTGCTGCGTCTGCTGCCCCGGGTACGGCGTCTGCCCGGGGTAGGCGCCCGGCTGCCAGTACTCGCCCTGCTGGCCGCCCGGAGTACCGCCCTGCTGGGCCGACCCGACGGAGTCGTAGGGGACATACGGGCTCGGTGGCATCGGCTGGGTGGAGTCCGGCGGCGGCGTCGGCTCGTCGCCCTGGTGCGGAGAGCTCATGCGTTCCAGTGTGCCTTGTCGGTCACAGTGTCCCGGTCACCGGGCGGGCGAGCGGGAACCCCGAGCCGCCACGGCGCCGGCTGTCCGTCCGCGGGGTGCGCGTCGTCGCGGGGGCCCGGTGGCTCAGGCTGTCCCGGAGCATCGCGCGGCCACGGTGGATGCGCGAGCGGACGGTGCCGAGCTTGATGTCGAGCGTCTCGGCGACCTCCTCGTAGGTCAGTCCCTCGATGTCGCAGAGGACGACGGCCGCACGGAACTGGGGCGCCAGCGCGTCGAGCGCGCGCTGGATGTCGGAGTCGAGGTGGTGGCGGATGACGATCTGCTCGGGCGTGGCCGTCCCGCTGTGCAGCAGGGCAGCGAAGTCGTCGGTGAGCGAGTCGAAGCGCAACCGCTGCTTGCGACGGGCCCGGTCGAGGAAGAGATTGGTCGTGATCCGGTGCAACCATCCCTCAAAGGTCCCGGGCGTGTACCCGTCGAGCGAGCGGAAGACGCGGATGAAGACGTCGTGGGTCAGGTCCTCGGCATCGTGCACATTGCCCGTGAGGCGATAGGCGAGCCGGTAGACCCGCGCTCCGTGCTGGTCGACGACCTCCTCCCAGGTGGGCCGGACCCACTCCTCCCCGGCAGTGTCGGTGGTCTCGACGTGGTTGCTCACGGACCCATCGTCAGGGTCGAACCTGACAGTAGGCTGGGATGTCCCTCTGAGTCGACCACTAAGATGCACTCCCATGACCGCCGCCCAGCTCAACAGCCACGCCTACGCCGAGCAGTTCGTCCCCGAGGGCGAGGCCGTCGAGGCCGCCCGCCACGAGGGATCCTCGCTCGGCGCCCCGCCGATCGGTACGGGAGGCGGCGCCGCCCTTCGCCTGCTGGCCGCAGCCGCCGGCGCCCGCCATGTCGTCGAGATCGGGACGGGGGCCGGCACGTCCGGCCTGTGGCTGCTCGACGGGATGCCCGAGGACGGGGTGCTCACGACCATCGAGCTGGAGCCGGAGAACGCCGTGCAGGCCAAGCGCTCATTCGCCGCGGCGGGGGTCGCCGTCCAGCGCACCCGGGTCATCACCGGCCGGGCCCTCGACGTGCTGCCGCGGATGAACGACGCGTCCTACGACCTCGTGCACATCGATGCCGACAAGCAGGGGTACCCGGACTACGTCGAGCACGCCGTGCGGCTGCTCCGCCCGGGCGGAGTCCTCGCCATGGACAACATGCTCTGGCACGACAGGGTCGCCGACCCCGCAGTGCGCGACGAGACCACGCGCATGCTGCGCGACCTGGGCAAGGAGCTGCGCGACGACGAGCGGCTCGTCACGAGCCTGCTGCCGCTCGGTGACGGCCTCCTGGCGGCCGTCAAGCGCCCGTCCTGAGGCCCGAGGAAGGTCAGGCGCTCCCCGGGCCGGGTCCCCGGCGGAACTGCGCCGGGCCCTCCGCGATGGCGACGACCTCGAAGGGCTCGATCTCGATCGGTGCGGAGCCGACGATCCGGCTGCCGGCCGAGTCCTCGGCCTTCGTCCTGAAGTCCTCGCAGAACTCGTCACGGTCCTTGGCGTCGCCGAAGACATAGGTGCCCTCGAACCACTCCCCCTCGCGCATCCGCCAGGTCTTGAAGGCGAGCCCGTCGAGGAACATGAAGTTGGCCATCGAGGTCCCGACGACGTACTCGCGCAGCTCGGCGGCGGCCCCGTCGGGGGCCTCGGTCAGCGACCATCGGACGGTGAGTCCGTATCCAGCGTTCATCAGTCCCCCTCGGGGCCGCGCCGACCCGGCGGGCCGGTCGAGCCACGTCAACAGTGTCCGGGCACCGTAGCCAGTGGCTCGGACGCTGAGGAGCCCCGTGTCATCATCCGAACGGGCGGGGCCGCCCGATCCGGACGCACGAGAGCCCCCGGAACCATGTCCGGGGGCTCTCGGTGAAGGACTACTTCTTCAGGCCGTCACAGTTGTCGATGGCCTCGCCGAGGGCCAGGACCTCGTCCGGCTTCATCTCGACGACGAGGCGACCGCCGCCCTCCAGAGGCATGCGCAGCACGATGCCGCGGCCCTCCTTGACCACCTCGAGCGGACCGTCCCCCGTGCGTGGCTTCATTGCCGCCATGTGCGTTCCCTTCGAAATCAAGCGCGGCCGGCACGTCCGCCGACCGCCCGACGCCCTCGCGTCGACTCTGAACACCCATTATCCACCCCGGCATCGCGCTCGGCCTAATCCGTGGTGGGGTCCACGGGCCGCGCCGTCGACGACACCGGGCCGGCCACGGCCTCGAGCTCGACGATGTGCATCTGGAGCCGATCGATGACCTCGTCGACCTGGTCCATCCGGTATCCGCGCAGAGCGGTGTCGAAGCGCACCGCGTCGATGGCCTCGGCGCGGAAGGGCTCCGGGGGCAACCCGTGGTCCGGGGTCGAGGCCACCGGGTCGGCCATCGGGTCGGGCGTCAGTCGGCCGGTGAGCACGGCGGCGAAGCCGATGACGACGATCAGCGCGACGATGATGAAGAAGATCCAGATCACGAGGTCACTCCGGCTGCTTGCCCGGCTCGGGACGCACCCGGGCGGACTCACGCTTGAGGTACTCGACGGCATCGTCGAGGTCATCGGTGAGGTGGAGCCGGTCGATGTCGCTCTCGCTGATCATCCCGCCGGCCTCCACGGAGGTGCGCAGCCAGTCGATGAGTCCCTGCCAGTAGTCGACGCCGATGAGCACGATGGGGAAGCTGGTCACCTTGCCGGTCTGTGCCAGCGTCACCGCCTCGAAGACCTCGTCGAGCGTGCCGAAGCCGCCGGGCAGGACGAGGAAGCCCTCGCTGTACT
>JBQGNO010000075.1:0-13043 GCA_052087725.1 Janibacter sp.
TCGGCGGCAAGGGCGGGGTCGGCAAGTCCACCGTCGCGCAGGGTCTCGCCGCGCGCCTGCGACGCCGCCTCGTCGACACCGACACCCTCGTCGAGGAGCGCGAAGGGAGGTCCATCGCGGATCTCTTCGTCGAGGCCGGTGAAGAGTACTTCCGGGCCGCCGAGCAACGCGCCGTCATCGACTCCCTGGCCGAGGACGGGGCCGTCCTCGCGCTCGGCGGTGGCGCGCCCATGACCCCGGCCATCGGCGCGGCCCTCGCCGGTCACCGGGTCCTCTTCCTCGACGTGGGCATCGCCGATGCCGCCAAGCGGATCGGCTTCGACCGCGCCCGCCCCCTGCTGGCGGTCAACCCGCGCCAGGCCTGGACCCGCACCATGGGGGAGCGTCGCTCCACCTACGAGGGGCTGGCCCGATGGCGGGTCGACACCGCCGGACGGACGGCCGACGAGGTCGTCGACGAGGCACTCGGTCACCTCGAGGAGGACGCGTGAGCGAGGTGACGACCATCCCGGTCGGGAGTGACTACGACGTGCTCGTCGGGCACGGTGTCTCCTCCCGGGTGCCCGCCGCGCTCCCTGCGGGCACCGTGCGGGTGCTCGTCGTGCACGGGCAGCCCCTGGCGTCCCTGGCGCGTCCCGTCATCGCCGCACTGGAGGACGCGGGCCTCGAGGTCCATGTCGCGTCGGTGCCCGACGCGGAGGCGGCCAAGACGGTCGAGGTCGCCGCGGGCCTGTGGGCCCAGATGGGCCGGGCCGGGTTCACCCGGACCGACGCCGTCGTCGCCGTCGGTGGCGGCAGCGTCACCGACCTCGGTGGCTGGGTCGCTGCGGCGTGGCTGCGCGGGGTCGCCGTCGTGCACGTCCCGACCACGGTCCTCGGCATGGTCGATGCGGCCGTCGGCGGCAAGACCGGGGTCAACACCGCCGAGGGCAAGAACCTCGTCGGGGCCTTCCACACGCCCGCAGCGGTCCTGTGCGATCTCGACCACCTCGTCTCGCTCCCGTCCGCCGACCTCGGGGCCGGGCTCGCCGAGGTGGTCAAGGGCGGCTTCATCGCCGACCCGCGGATCCTCGAGATCGTCGAGGCCGACGCCAACGGCGTCCAGGACCCCGCGTCGGCCGCACTGCGCGAGGTGATCGAGCGCAAGATCGCCGTCAAGGCGACGGTCGTGGCCGCCGACCTGCGGGAGTCGCACCTGCGCGAGATCCTCAACTACGGCCACACCCTCGGTCACGCGATCGAGCACCACGAGCACTATCGGATGCGCCACGGCGAGGCCGTGGCGATCGGGATGGTCTATGCGGCCGAGGTGGCCCACCGTGCCGGCCGCATCGATGCGGCACTGCTCGAGCGGCACCGCTACGTCCTCGGCCTGCTCGGTCTGCCCACGAGCTACTCGGGGGCGACCTTCGACGAGCTGATCGACGCCCTTCGCCGGGACAAGAAGACCCGCGGCGCCACCCTGCGCTTCGTCGTCCTCGACGACGTCGCGGAGCCGACGCGCCTCGAGGGGCCCGGGGAGCAGCTGCTCCGAGAGGCCTACGCAGCGCTCGCCTGAGGCGGCTCAGCCGCCGAGCCGCGCCTCGTGGACGACGATCGCCACCTGGACGCGGTTGTCCGCATCGAGCTTGTCGAGGATGCGCCCCACGTGGGCCTTGACGGTCGCGACGCTGAGGTAGAGCTGCCGACTGATCTCGGCATTGGACCAGCCCGCACCGACGGCCCGAGCCACCTCGAGCTCCCGGTCGGTCAGCTCGGACAGTCGGGCCCGGGCAGCGGCCCGGGAGTCGTCGTCGCCCTGCCGTGAGGCACCCCTGACGGACTCCAGCACCCGGGTGGTGACCGTGGGGGAGAGGATCGAGGAGCCCGCGGCCACGTGCCGCACGGCCTCGACGAGGCGGTCCGGCGGGGTGTCCTTGAGCAGGAAGCCGTCGGCGCCGTGCTGCAGCGCGCGCATGACGTCGTCATCTGCATCGAAGGTCGTGAGGACGATGACCTTGCTCGGCGAGCCGCTGCGGACGAGCTCCTCGGTGGCCGCCAGCCCGTCGAGACGCGGCATGCGGATGTCCATGAGCACGACATCGGGGGAGTGCTCGGCGATGACCGAGAGCCCGTGGCGCCCGTCCTCGGCCTGCCCCACCACGGTGATCTCGGGTGCTCCACCGAGGATCATCGACAGTGCGGTGCGCACCATGGCGTCGTCGTCGACGAGGACGACGGAGATCGGGTCACTCACGTGGTCCACGGTAACCACACGGCCAGACGGTGCTGCTCGTCGGACACCCAGCCGTGCTCGAGGCGGCCGTGCGCGAGATCGACGCGCTCGGCGAGCCCGAGCAGGCCCAGGCCCGATCCCGGGACGGGCCCGGGGCCGGCCACCGATCGCGGGTTGGTCACCGCGACCTCCAGCTCTGCGCCGGCGTCACCGGCGAGGGAGATGACGACCGCGGCCCCCGGTGCGTGCTTGCGCGCATTGGTCAGGCCCTCCTGGACGACCCGGTAGGCCGTGCGACCGGTCGTGTCCGGGACCGAGGCGAGGTCGAGGTCCCCCGCGTGGAGAGTCACCCGGGTCCCGGCAGCGCGTGCCTCGTCGAGCAGGTCGGGGAGGTCGGTCAGGGTGCTCTGCGGGGGAAGGGGGCCGCTTCCCTCCTCGTCCCGGAGCACACCGAGGACCTCCCGCAGGTCGGTCAGGGCGGCACGGGCATTGGAGTCGATCGCGGTCATCGCCTCCCGCCGCTCGGGCTCGGGCAGGTCCTCGCGGTAGACGAGGATGCCGGAGTGCATCGTCACCAGCGAGATGCGGTGGGCGAGGACGTCGTGCATCTCCCGGGCGATCCGCGTCCGCTCACTGGCCTGGGCCTGGGCCACCCGGGCGCGCTGCTCCGCCTCGGCCGTGCGTGCCCGGTCCACCCACGAGCGCACCAGCGCCCGTCGCGAGCCGATGGAGTAGCCGATGGCCACGATGACGCTGGTGGCGAGCACGTTGACGAGGACCTCGAGCCACAGCGCGAGTGGTTGGGGGTCCGGGTAGAGGAAGCGGGTCGCGATCAGCCCCACCCCCGCGGTGAGGGCCGTGAACGGGATGATCTCCCGCCACCGCTGACGGGTCGCCAAGGAGACGAGGACGAGGGTCTGGGCACCGGCGGCGACGGTGGAGACGGCGGTGAGCAGGGTCGTGATAGTCGTGACGACGACCGGCCAGCGACGGCGGACAGGGACGAGGGCCGCCGCGAGCAGCCCGAGAGCCGGGTCCACGGCGATGAGCCAGAAACCCTGGCGCGGGTCGGGCTCCATGTCCGGCTCGGGGAAGAGCGCCGCGACGGTGAAGAGCCAGAAGACGGCGCCCAGGAGCAGCGCAGCGCCGACCCGCCACGTGGTGTCCCACCAGGTCAGCCGATCGGGTATGCGCTCCTCACGGGGTCCTTGCCTCGTCACCGCCCCACCGTAGGCCCACGGCAGACCACGGGGGATCCACCCGGAGGAGGAGGACCGCGGCGACACCCCCGACCAAAGTCGTAGGCGCAGTCACGACCTGCGGGCGATGCCGAGCACCCCTGCGGGAGCGCAGTCTTGGTGTCATGATCACGGTCTCGAACCTCACCAAGCGCTACGGCGACTTCACCGCCGTCGACGACATCACCTTCACCGCCCGTCCGGGGAGCGTCACCGGCTTCCTCGGACCGAATGGCGCCGGCAAGTCCACCGCCATGCGGATGATGACCGGACTGACGCCGTCGAGCTCCGGCGAAGCCACGGTGCTCGGTCACCACTACTCCGAGCTGCCCAACCCCGGCCGGCACATCGGCGTCATGCTCGACGCCTCGGCCCAGCACCCGGGCCGTACCGGCAAGGAGGTGCTCACCCTCGCCGCGAAGACGATCGGGGTCGGGCCGACCGCTGTTGCCCATGGCCTGGCGACCGTCGGCCTCACCGACAAGGAGGCCGGGCGGCGCGTGCGCAACTACTCGCTCGGCATGCGTCAGCGCCTCGGTCTGGCCGCCGCTCTCATCGGGGACCCGCAGGTCCTCATCCTCGACGAGCCGGCCAACGGCCTCGACCCGCAGGGCATCCACTGGATGCGCAGCCTCCTGCGGGGCTTCGCCGACCGGGGAGGCACGGTCCTCCTTTCCTCCCACCTGCTGTCGGAGGTGCAGATCGTCGCCGATGAGCTGGTGATCATCGGACAGGGCCGGATCGTCGCCGAAGGGGGCGTCGAGGAGCTGCTCCAGCAGCAGGGCACCCGCGTCCACTCGCTCGACGACGACGCCCTCACGGCCGCCCTTGCCGCGGCCGGGATCGAGGTCGTCACCGGCCCGACCGGTCTCCTCGCCCAGGCGTCCACCGAGGACGTGGGCCGCGTGGCGCTCGACGCCCGCATCGTCCTCACCGACCTGGCCTCCGGATCCGCCGGTGGCCTCGAGGAGCTCTTCCTCTCCCTCACCGCCGCTGACTCCCGGGAAGGGGTTGCCGCATGACCACCGCGACCGCACACACCGACACCTTCGACCACGGTGGTACGCCGGGGGTCCCGGCCACGCCGCCGCCCGCGGACATCACGGGGGACCGCGTCCCCTTCGTCCGACTCGTCGGCCTCGAGGTCCGCAAGATGGTCGACACGAAGTCCGGCCTGTGGATGCTCATCACCATGGCGGCCATCGGCTTCATCGTCTGCGGCATCCTGCTCATGTGGGGCAACGATCCGGGCGACACCGACTTCTCGACCTTCCTCAGCCTGATCTCCATGCCGCTCATGCTCCTGCTGCCGATCATGGGGATCATGTCGGTGACCCAGGAGTGGAGCCAGCGCACCGGCCTGTCGACCTTCACCCTCGTCCCCAGGCGCGGACGGATCATCGCCGCGAAGTGCGTCGCCGCGCTCGTCCTCACCCTCGTGCTCCTCGCTGCGGGCGCTGTCGCGGCCAGCGCGGCCACCCTCATCGGTGGGGGTGACTTCACGATGGAGGGAATCTCCGCCGGCGGGATGGTCCTCGTGTCCCTGATCTTCACCCTGCAGGGAGTCGCCTTCGGTGCGGCCTTCCTCAACACCCCGATCGCCATCGTCGCCTCGCTGATCCTGCCGACGATCTGGACGATCCTCACCTCGATGATCACGCGTGTGCAGGACATCGCCCCGTGGCTCGACCTCCAGGTCGTCACCGCGCCGCTCCTGGAGGGCGACATGGTCGGCAAGGACTGGGCGCAGCTCGGCACAGCGTCGCTGGCCTGGGTCGCCCTGCCCCTCGCCATCGGCAGCTACCGGATCCTCACCCGTGAGGTGAAGTAGGTCCGTCCCACCGAGTGGACCGACTCCCCAGCCGGCTCGTCGTCGACGACAGCTGCTGATTACCTTGGGGTAATGGTCCCCTCCCGTCGTACGGGCGTCGCCCTCACCGCACTCGTTCTCGGTCTCACCGCCTGCAGTGGCGGTGAGACCGAGTCATCGGGCGCCATCACCGCCCCGAGCTCGCAGAGCGCGTCGACACCCGATCACCTCAGGAGTGACATCGAGGCCCTCGACGACGAGTACCCCTCGATCGAGCCCGAGGAGCCCCTGCCCGCCGACGTGTCGTCCGACGGCCTGCAGCAGGCGATCGACTCCGGCCGCCTGCCGGTCGCGCGGGCCCAGAGCCCACACTTCGAGACGATGATCAACGCGCTCGATGCTCGCCGTGAGGCGCCGGACGTCATGCTCTTCGGCGACTCGATGACCCAGCAGGGCATCGACCCCGAGGTGCTCGGTGACGAGCTGAGCGAGCACACCGGATCGGACGTCAGCGCCTTCAACGCGGCCACGAGCAAGGCCCGGTGGGGCGTGAACCGGCTGGTCGCCCGCCATCTCGTGCAGACCGATCAGGTCCCCGACGTCGCGGTCCTCGTGATCTCGACCCAGGGCGGCGGTGACGATCCCCACTACGCGCAGGAGGTCTCGAAGACCCCCTTCTCCTCGGTCGTCGAGGGGTGCGACCGGGAGAGCGAAGGGTGGTCGGCGGAGGACGCCAGGACCTGTCGGACACAGGTCGACGACGTCACCGAGCGCTTCCGCGGCGCCGGTGCCCAGGTGGAGCGGGCGCAGGAGGGCAAGCACGCCCAGACGAGCCTGCGCGTGGATCAGGACACCTGGCTGCGTTCCGATGGATTCATGATCCACCCGAGCCGGTCCGAGCAGGCCGTCGAGAAGCAGGCGACGAAGCGTGTGGCGGAGCGTAACCCCGGCGTGCCCGAGGTGTCCGAGACGGGCCAGAAACAGTTCCGGGACACGGTCCGCCTTCTCGAGGAGCACGGCGCGAGCGTCATCGCCACGGAGATCCCGTACTCACCGGCCTACCAGGACGCGCTGGAGAAGAAGTACCCCGGGTACGACGAGCAGCGTCAGGACGCGGCGACGGCCCTGACCGATCAGGCCGGCGTGCGCCACGTCCCCGTGGACGCCTTCGGGGACTGGTGGGGTGACGGCGACAGCCGCGACGAGATCCACCTGTCCTCACAGGGGGCGGGCGAGTTCAGCCGCCAGCTGCTCGAGGACACCCCGGGCTTCCGGGCAGCGGTCACGGACGGGCTGGAGGAATGACCCCGGCGGCGCTCATGCGCGCTGCCGGGTGTCCCGCCGGGACGTCGACCCGTCCATGACGGCGATGAGCTCCCGGGCGGTCTCCTCGCCGAGCGCTCCCCATCCGGGCTCGTAGCCGTAGATCTCTCCGAGCGGCGTGGAGCTGCGGTGGCCGTCGAGCAGCTCCACGTCGTCGACGGTGAGCAGCCCCGGGTGCCACGCACCGCACGCCTCGGAGACCTTGAGCAGGTCGCGCCGCAGGGTGCGGACGTAGTTGTAGAGGCGGTTGGCCTTCAGCTGGGGGTCGAGTCCCCGGACGAGCCAGGGGTTCTGCGTGGCCACTCCGGTGGGGCAGCGGTCGGTGTGGCAGCTCTGTGCCTGGATGCAGCCGATGGCCAGCATCGCCTCACGGGCGACGTTGACCATGTCCGCGCCGAGGGCGAAGGCGACGAGGGCGTTCTCGGGGAGCCCGAGCTTGCCGCTGCCGATGAAGGTGACCTGGTCGGTGAGGCCGGCCCGGGCGAAGGCTCCGTAGACCCGGGTGAAGCCCATGCGGAAGGGGAGGGCCACCGCATCACTGAAGACCAGCGGAGCCGCGCCGGTCCCCCCTTCGCCCCCGTCGACGGTGATGAAGTCCACGCCACGTTCCCCGTCGGCCATGGCCGACGCGAGGTCCTCCCAGAAGTCGACGCCCCCGACGGCGGACTTGATGCCCACGGGCAGCCCGGTCGCGTCGGCGATCCGCTCGACGAAGTCGAGCATCGAGTCGATGTCGTGGAACTCGGTGTGCCGCGAGGGGCTGGCGCAGTCCTTGTCCTGCGGGATGCCGCGCGTCGTCGCGATCTCCTCGTTGATCTTGGCCGCGGGAAGCATGCCGCCGAGGCCGGGCTTGGCGCCCTGGCTCAGCTTGATCTCGATGGCCCGGACCGGCGCGGAGGCGACCACCTCGACGAGCTGGTCCAGGTCGAAGCGTCCCTCCTCGTCGCGGCAGCCGAAGTAGGCCGTGCCGATCTGGAAGATCAGGTCGCCGCCCTGCCGGTGATGGGGGGAGAGCGAGCCCTCACCGGTGTTGTGCATGATCCCCGCCCGCTGGGACCCCTTGTTCAGGGCCTCGACGGCCGGTCCGGACAGGGACCCGAAGCTCATGGCCGAGATGTTGACCACCGAGTTGGGGCGGAAGGCGTGCCGACGACCGCGGGGGCCGCCGAGGACCTTCGCCGACGGCAGCACGACGCCGTCGGCATCGTGCATGGACGTCGACGCCGCGACATCGGAGAAGGTGCGGTGCTTGAAGATCGGGTAGCCCGCGAGATGCTCGATGTCGTTGTCGGTGCCGAAGCCCACGTAGTTGTTCTGCATCTTCGACGAGGCGTAGACCCAGGAGCGCTGGTCCCGGCTGAAGGGCCGCTCCTCGTCATTGCTCGTGACGATGTACTGGCGCAGCTCGGGTCCGATCTTCTCGAGCAGATAGCGGGCATTGGCCACGACGGGGAAGTTGCGCTTGAGGGCGTGGCGCCGCTGGATCAGGTCTCGGGCGGCGAGCCCGGCGGTACCGGCGACGATCGTGGCGAGGGCGGCCTTGGACTTCATGCCCGCCATCCTGCCTTCTTGATCGCGCTTGTGGGACCGTGCGCCGGTGAGTGTTTCCCCGCATCGTCGTCCGTGGCTGCTCCTGTCCGGGCTGCTCGTCGCCGTCGTCGTGGGGCTCCTCGTCTGGACGATGTCGGCACACGAGGAGGTCTCCGGTGCAGCGCGCGGCCCGGAGGGCGCGGCCTTCTACGAGCCACGTGCCGAGGAGGTCTCGGCGGATGAGCACGGCACGGTCATCTGGTCCCGGAGCGTCGAGACCGCGAGCGAGGGCGCCGGCAGCAGCCACCTCGTCCTCTACCGCTCGACGAGCGCGACGGGGGAGACCGTGCCCGTGTCCGGGGTGGTCACCGTGCCGAAGGGAGCGCCGCCGAAGGGCGGGTGGCCGGTCGTCTCGTGGGGCCACGGGACGACCGGCATGGCCGACGCGTGCGCCCCCACCCGCTCGGGGACGGACGAGGATGGCCGCGAGTACGTCCCCGTGCAGGAGGACGCGACCGCAGACTTCGTGCAGCAGGGGTACGCGGTGGTGCGCACCGACTACGAGGGCTTGGGGACCCCGGGCCCGCACCCCTACCTCATGGGGCAGTCCGCCGGCGCGTCGATGGCGGACCTCGTCCTCGCCGCCCGCGAGCTGGAGCCGGACCTCTCGACCCAGTGGGTCGCGATGGGGCACTCCCAGGGGGCGCACGCCGCGCTCTTCACCAGCCGGTTCGCCGAGGCGTACACCCCGGGGCTGAAGCTCCTCGGGATCGTTGCGCTCGCACCACCGAGCCAGCTCGCGGCCGTCGTGGGCATGCTCGATACGCCCGAGCAGGGTGGCGACGGCCAGAAGGCCGGGGACTCGGGCGCGACGTCGAGCTCGGTCTTCCTCGGGCCGCTGGTCGTCAGCGGGGCGCGTACCGCAGGGGTGCCGGTCGAGGACGTCGTCAGTGACCGGGGACGTGACCTGCTGCCCCACCTGGAGCACCGGTGCCTTGCCTCGCTGGCCCGGGAGGACTCGCTCGGTGGGATCGCCCCGAGGGAGTTCCTCGACCCCGGGGCGGACCTGTCCCGGGTCGAGGACGTCGTCGATGCGAATGACCCGGCGGCGCTGACCCCGACGGTGCCCGTGCTCATCGTCCAAGGCGGCCGCGACGAGGCCGTGCCGTCGACGCTCACCGACCGCTTGGTCGGGCAGCTGAAGGACCGGGGGACCGACGTGGACCACGTGAAGAAGCCCGGTGCTTCGCACATGTCCGTGCTCGAGGAGGGCTCGCACGAGGTGCAGGCGTGGGTCGAGGCGGCCTTCGGCGGTTAGGATGCTGGGCGGCCCGCTGCGCGATGACGCGAGGGCCGGAAGAGATGACACCGACGCGAAGGCGAGCAGCACGTGGCAACGACGAACGACCTCAAGAACGGCATGGTCCTCAACCTCGAGGGTCAGCTGTGGACCGTCGTGGAGTTCCAGCACGTCAAGCCCGGCAAGGGGCCGGCCTTCGTCCGCACCAAGCTGAAGAACGTCACGAGCGGCAAGAGCATCGACAAGACCTTCAATGCCGGCACCAAGGTCGAGACGTCGAATGTGGACAAGCAGACGATGCAGTACCTCTACAACGACGGCACCGACTTCGTCTTCATGGACCCGAGCACCTTCGACCAGATCCCGGTCACGCCGGAGGTCATGGGCAATGCGAGCAAGTTCCTGCTCGAGAACAACGAGGCGGTCGTCGCCCGTCACGAGGGCAATGTCCTCTTCGTCGAGCTGCCGCCGTCGGTCGAGCTGGAGATCACCTACACCGAGCCGGGCTTGCAGGGCGACCGCTCCACCGGTGGCTCCAAGTCGGCGACCGTCGAGACTGGGGCGGAGATCTCGGTCCCGCTCTTCCTCGAGCAGGGCACCCGCGTCAAGGTCGACACCCGTGACGGCTCCTACCTCGGCCGCGTGAACTGAGTGGGCGCTCGGACCAAGGCCCGCAAGCGGGCCATCGACCTGCTCTTCGAGGCCGAGTCGCGCGGGATCAACGCTGGCGACCTGGCGCGTGAGCGGGCCGTGACGCCCGTGACCGAGGCTGCGCTCAACCCGTACACGATCACGGCCGTCGAGGGCGTCGTCGGACGCTGGAGCGATGTCAACGATGCGCTGACGACCTACAGTCAGGGCTGGAGCCTGGACCGGATGCCCGATGTGGACCGGGCCATCCTGCGACTCGGCGCCTGGGAGGTGCTCTACTCGGAGGATGTCCCGGACGAGGTCGCGGTCAGCGAGGCCGTCGTCCTGGCGACCGAGCTGAGCACCGACGAGTCCCCGAAATTCATCAACGGTCTGCTGGCGCGGATCGTCGAGGTCAAGCCCACACTCGTCTGAGGAGGCCGCGGTGGAACCGCAGCACGCATCGAGCACCCAGTCCGTTCGCACCACGCGCGATCGGGGTGCGGTCATCGGCGACGGCGTCAGCTGGCTCGCGCGGTGGTCGCTGCGACTGCTGCTCATCGCCGCCGGGGCCGCCCTGGTGTGGTACGCCCTCGGCTTCCTCTGGGTCGGGGTCTTCCCGGTCGTGCTGGCGCTCATCGTCACCACGGTCCTGTGGCCACCGACGGCGTGGCTGCGTCGGCACCGGGTGCCCGGCGCGCTGGCTGCCGTCATGGTCATCCTCGGCTCGCTCGTCGTCTTCTTCGGCGTGCTCGGGGCGATCACGCCGTCGCTCGTGAGCCAGTCCGGTGACCTGGCCGACTCGGCCACCCAGGGCCTGTCCGACGTGCAGGACCGGCTGGCCGAGGCGCCCTTCAACGTCGACAGCGCGACGATCGACGAGGGGGTCAAGACCGCGACCACGTGGATCCAGGACCGTGGCGGTGACATCGCCACCGGTGCCCTCGCCGGTGCGTCCGCCGTGGGCAGCGGTGTCGTGACCCTCGTCCTCGTCCTCGTCCTCGTCTTCTTCTTCCTCAAGGACGGCCCGGACTTCCTTCCCTTCGTCCGGCGGGTCTCCGGCGAGCGGGCCGGCGCCCACCTGACCGAGGTCTCGACCCGGTCGTGGAACACCCTGAGTGGCTTCGTGCGCACGCAGGCCCTCGTCTCCGGGGTCGACGCGGTGCTCATCGGCATCGGTCTGCTCATCCTGCAGGTCCCGCTGGCCTTCCCGCTGGCGATCCTCACCTTCTTCGGTGGGTTCATCCCGATCGTCGGTGCCTTCGCCGTGGGGGCGCTCGCGGTGCTCGTCGCACTCGTGGCGCAGGGCCCGATGACGGCCCTGCTGGTCCTCGCGCTCATCGTGGCCGTGCAGCAGATCGAGGGCAATGTCCTTCAGCCCTTCCTCCAGGGCCGCTCGATGGAGCTGCACGCCGGCATCATCCTGCTGGCGGTGGCCGTCGGCAGCACCCTCTTCGGCATCGTCGGTGCCTTCCTTGCCGTGCCGGCGGCCGCCGTGGCCGCGGTGATCCTGCGCTACCTCAGCGAGCAGGCCGAGCTGCGCTCGGGAGGGATCCGTGTCGATGACGTCTCACCGGAGAGCGACGAGGGTGCCCGGGCCGCAGTCCGGGCCGAGGAGTCCGCGGACGCCGAGGCGCACGCGCAGGACGTCGGGACCGACGAGGCGCCTCGCTCCGAGGGGTCCGGCCTGTTCGGCGGGGTCCGCGGGTTCTTCCGCAGCAAGCACTGACCCCCTCCCGCACGACGACGTCCTCCGGCGCTGAGGCAGGATCGGGCGCATGCACTCCGACCCTCGCCCGATCGTCCGCGTGGCGCCGCAGGGCGACCCTGCCCTCGCCGATCTGGCCGCTATCGAGGACGCGGGCGAGCGAATGTTCGCCGAGGTCCTCGACACGAGCGGGTGGACGCCGGCGCCTCCGGGTGAGCAGCGGGCCGAGCAGTCCGGGTTCGTCCTCGTGGCCGGTGACCCTCCCGTCGGTTTTGCCCATGTCCTCGACCTCGATGGGCACGCCCACCTCGAGCAGCTGTCGGTGCGTCCGGACCGGATGCGAAGGGGGACCGGCCGCGCCCTCGTGCGCGCAGCACTGAGCGAGGCCATCCGTCGCGGACACGACGAGCTCACGCTGTGCACCTTCGCCGAGATCGCGTGGAACGGCCCCTTCTACCGCCAGCTGGGGTTCCGCGAGATCGAGGCGGCGGCGGCGCCCCGAGCCGTCCGGGAGCTGCGGGCCGCGGAGCGGGCGTCAGGGCTCGACGAGGGAGGCCGCCGGGTCGTCATGCGCGTCGGCCTGGCGACGAGCATCGTGCGACCCCGCCCCGCGGTGAGCGTCATCCCCCTGCGTGACGGCCCCGAGGGGCTCGAGCTCTTCGTCCAGCACCGGCAGTCCACCATGGATTTCGCAGCCGGTGCCGTGGTCTTCCCGGGGGGTCGGTGCGACCCGGAGGACGTGGCCGCAGGCGCAGCGATCCCCCTTCGTCGCGAGACCGAGGCCGAGCACGTGCGACGGTGGGCCCGGTGGGACCCCGGGCAGACCGACCCCCGTGAGCGGGCCCGGACCCTGCTCGCGACGGGACTGCGCGAGCTCCACGAGGAGACCGGCCTCGTCGCGGAGCCGTCTGCGCTGGAGCCGTGGGACCGGTGGGTCACGCCCGAGATCGTCCCGAAGCGTTTTGACGTCGCATTCTTCGTGCTCGCGGTCCCGCACGACGCGGCGGGTCAGCCCGACCACCGCACGACCGAGGCCACCCACTCAGGGTGGGAGCCCGCGGCCCGACTGCTGCGCGACCTGTCGGCCGGGCGACTGACGATGCTCACCCCCACCAAGGTCATCGTCGAGGAGCTCGTCGCCCTCGGGGACGTGACCACCGTGATGGCGCTCCGCCCGGCCATCACGGCGGTGCGTGATGACCGGGCGGACGGGCGGCCGCGAGCCGCCACGTAGTGCACCCTGTGGGACGGGTTGGGGGCCGACCCCCTCAAGCGATAGGCTCAACCGG
>JBQGNO010000075.1:13053-13640 GCA_052087725.1 Janibacter sp.
GATCGACTCGCCGATCGACATCCTTTAACCGCTGTCCAGTGAGGCAGAGAAGGAGGTCTGAAGACACCCATGTGTCCGGACACGCCCCCCGAGGCCCCGTTGGAGCCTTCGCCCGCCCGTGAGGTGCTCAGCGCCGGCGACATCGCCCGCGCGCTGCGCCGCATCGCCCACGAGATCGTCGAGCGCAACAAGGGAGCCCAGGACGTCGTCCTGCTCGGGATCCCCAGCCGCGGCGTCGACCTCGCCCAGCGCCTCGGCGGACTCATCGCCGAGATCGAGGGCCGCGACGTCCCCGTCGGCTCGCTCGACGTGACGATGTACCGCGACGACCTGCGGGCGCGGCCGACGAAGACCCCGCAGCAGACCCACTTCCCGGCGGGGGGAGTCGACGACCGGATCGTCGTCCTCGTCGACGACGTCCTCTACTCGGGGCGGACGGTGCGCGCCGCCCTCGACGCCCTCGCCGACTACGGCCGTCCGCGCGCGGTGCGACTGGCCGTCCTCGTCGACCGAGGGCACCGTGAGCTGCCGATCCGCGCCGACCACGTCGGCAAGAACCTGCCCACCTCGCACGCCGAGCGGGTGAC
>JBQGNO010000076.1:0-7724 GCA_052087725.1 Janibacter sp.
AGGCGCGGTCGGGTCGGGCGCCTCGTCGATGGATCCGCCGTCGTAGAACCGTCGGATCGGCGGGCCCTCCTGCTCCTTCACTCCTCCAGAGTGGCAGGAGCCGGTCACGACGTGGTCTCGACGCGTGTCGTCAGGTCATCGAGCACGGTGAGCAGGTGCCGACGCAGGGTGTTGGACCGCTCGGTGAAGTCGCGCTGCCGCTCCACGTAGGTGGCCTTGCCCTCCGGGGTCTCGATCGCCACAGGCTCGATGCCGAACTCGCGCAGGTCGTAGGGGGAGGCGGCCATGTCGAGCCGGCGGATCTCGCGGGCCAGGTCGAAGGCGGCGAGCGTCAGGTCCGACGGGACCGCCGGCTCGAGAGTGAAGCACCATTTGTAGACGTCCATCCCGGCATGCAGGCAGCCGGGCTGCTCCAGCGAGGTCTGGCCCTCACGGGTGGGACGAAGGGCGTTGCGCCCCAACGCGTCCGGTGTGAAGAAGCGGTAGGCGTCGAAGTGGCTGCAGCGGATCCGGTGTGACTCGACGACCGCATCGGTGCGCTCCTGTCCCAGGCGCAGCGGGAGCTGCTCGTGGCGCTGCTCGCCGGGGGAGAGGCGGTAGACCATCGCCCACTCGTGCAGGCCGAAGCAGTCGTGGGTGCCGGGGCGCGAGAGCGTCGCGGTGAGCAGGCCCCTGACGAAGGTGAGGGCCCGCCCCCTTCGCTCCACGACGTCGGCGATGTCCAGGCGCGCGGTGCCCTCCGCGTCCACGATGTACCCCCTGCGGTCGGAGTGGGTGTCCGTCGCGTCCGCGAGCGCGATCCCCGGTCCGGGGTCCCATCGGCGCAGGTGGCCCGGTCGGTGCGAGTAGTAGTCGAAGAGGAAGTCCTCGACCGGGTGGCGCTCGTGCCGCCGGCGTCGGGCGCGGTGACTCGCGGTGAGCCGGTCCACGGCGGCGGTGTGCTCCTGCTCCCTCGCGAGCCACTCCTCACGCGGCAGGAGGGTCTCGGTCGCGACATCCACCACCACAGGGTAGGAGACTGTCGCCTAGGGTGATGTCGTGCGCATCGCGAGATATACCGAAGGGGACGACCCGGTCTACGGGCTCGTCGACGCAGGCGGATCCAAGATCGCCGAGGTGACCGGCGACCCGCTCTACCAGCGGATCGAGCTGACCGGGAAGACGACGACGGTCGAGGACGTACGCCTCCTCGCGCCGGTCATCCCGCGCAGCAAGGTCATCGGCATCGGCCGCAACTACGCCGACCACGCGGCCGAGATGGGCACCGAGGTCCCGGACGAGCCGATGATGTTCCTCATCCCCAACACGGCGGTCGTCGGGCCGGGCGACCCCGTCGTCATCCCCTCCGCGCTGACCTCCGAGGTCCACTACGAGGGCGAGCTCGCCGTGATCATCGGGCGGATGTGCAAGGACATCGAGCCCGAGGAGGCCACCAAGGTCATCTTCGGGTACACGATCGCCAACGACGTCAGCGCGCGTGACCTCCAGCGTGGGGACGGCCAGTGGGCGCGGGCCAAGGGGCTGGACACCTTCTGCCCGCTCGGCCCGTGGATCGAGACCGACCTCGACCCGCAGAATGTCTCGGTCGTCACCCGGCGCGACGGCGAGGTCGTCCAGGACGGGCACACCCGGGACATGGTCCACGGGGTCGCCGCGCTCATCAGTCATTGCTCCAAGGCCTTCACCCTGCTGCCCGGTGATGTCATCCTCACCGGCACCCCGGCGGGCGTCGGCCCGGTCGAGGCCGGCCAGCGCGTCGAGGTCGAGATCGACGCCATCGGGAGCCTGAGCAACCCCTTCGTCGCCTCCGAGTGACCGGGTGACCTGAGTGGACGTCGCCCGATCCATCCCGCTCTTCGTCCTCGCCGCGCTGCTGGAGATCGGCGGTGCCTGGCTCGTCTGGCAGGGGATCCGCGAGCAGCGCGGCTGGATCTGGATCGGGGCCGGCGTCATCGCGCTCGGCCTCTACGGGGCCGTCGCGACGCTCCAGCCCGATGCCAGCTTCGGGCGCATCCTCGCCGCCTACGGCGGGGTCTTCGTCGCCGGGTCGCTCCTGTGGGGGATGGTCGTCGACGGCTTCCGACCGGACCGCTGGGACGTCACCGGAGCGCTGCTGTGCCTCATCGGGGTCGCCGTGATCATGTACGCCCCCCGCTCGGCGTGACTGCTCCGCCGGACGACGTGGAGGTGACCGCCGCCCGCGTGCGCTCATTCCTGTCCAGCCAGGCGCCGCAGCTGCTCGACGGCCGCAGCCTCGCCCCCTTCGCCCACGGCTGGGACAACGAGATCCTCGCGCTCGGCGACGACCTCCTCGTCCGCTGCCCGCGGCGGCAGATCGCCGGAGACCTCGTGCTCCACGAGCAGGAGACCGTGCCGCTCCTCGGGCCGCGGTTACCGGTCGCCGTCCCCGAGATCGTCCACGCCGGACGGCCGGAGGGCGACTACCCGTGGCACTGGTCGGTCGTGCGGCACCTGCCCGGGACCGTCGCGCTGGATGTCCCCGCCGGGGAGCGGGCCCCCTTCGCCCCCGAGCTGGCGCGCGCCCTCGCCGCGCTGCACGAGCCGGTGCGACCGGGGGAGGCGCCACCCGCCAACACCTTCCGCGGGGTACCGCTCGCCGCGGTCGAGGAGCGCACCCGTGCGGCGATCGCCTCCCTCGCGGAGCGACCGCTCCGCCTGCCTGATGGACGCTCCCTCGACGCCGAGACGGTCACGGCGCGGTGGGAGGAGTGGTCGACGGCGCCCGCATGGTCCGGTCCGCCGGTGTGGCTGCACGGCGACCTCCACGCCGGCAATGTCCTGCTCGACCCGACGGCGCTCATCGACTTCGGTGATGTCACGGGTGGTGACCCCGCGAGCGACCTCGCGGCGGCGTACCTGCTCTTCGAGGCGAAGGGGGCGAGCGCCTTCATCGAGGAGACGCAGCGGATCCGTCCCCACGACGACGCGACCTGGCAGCGGGCGCGTGCCTGGGCCCTGCGGCTGGCGCTCGCGATCGGGCTCGGCCCGCAGAACGCCCTTCGCCGGGAGTGCGGTCGGGTGCTCTCCGACCTCCTGGACTGAGGCGCTCGCGAAGGGCGGTGTCCTGAGGTGCGACACAGGAGCCTCGAAGGGGAGTTCTCCCCATTCCCCGTCTCCTCGACTGTGGCTAGGGTCACGTCACGACCACCTCCGGGGGAGACATGACACTGACCCACGGCGCCGATGCCGCCCGCCTGCGCCAGATCGCCGCACAGCTCACCCAGTCCGGCCAGCAGGCGACGAAGGCCGGGGCCGAGGGGGCGGCCCGGGCCGGTGTGCTGCGCGGTGCCTGGCACGGGTCGGACCTCGACCACTTCGACCGGGAGTGGGTCCTCGCCCAGCGCTCGATCGAGTCGGCCGCCGAGCGGCTGACCCGGATGGCGACGCTGATGCACGAGCAGGCCGACCAGCAGGACGCGGCCAGCGAGGGAGGGGGAGGGCAGGCCGGTGCGGTGCTGCCCACCCAGCCCGCCCCCGCTGGTCCGACCGGTCCGCCTTCCGGGCCGGGCGACTCCACCTTCGACGAGGACATCCGCGGGACCGAGGGGCAGCCCGTCGACAAGGACCTCTGGGCGCTCGCGCACCACGCGTATGGCGAGGACAACAGCCTCTACGACGATCCCTTCATGTACGACGAGCAGCCGGAGCTGCCCGAGGGGTACGAGGCGGTCGACCCGGCCGACCTGGGTATCGACCCAGCGCTGCTCACCGAGGACCACGGGATGCAGGCGGAGATCTATCAGACCCCGGACGGTGGCTACGTCGTGGCCTACCGGGGGAGCGACGAGGGCATGGACTGGGTGACCAACGGCCGCCAGGGCATCGGCTTCGACGACCCGCAGTACGAGCAGGCGATGCAGCTCGCCGCCGCGGTCCACGACGCCAGCAGCGGCGACGTGACCTTCACCGGCCACAGCTTGGGCGGTGGCCTCGCAGCGGCTGCGGCGATGGCCACCGGGCAGCCTGCAGTGACCTTCGACGCCGCAGTGTTCTCGTGGACCCGGGCAGCCGAGATCCGTGGCGACGGCTCGACCATGGCGTCAGTGATGGCCGAGACGAGCCAGGGCCAGATCCGCACGTACAGCATGGAGACCGACGTCCTCACCAACGCGCAGGAGGACTCGCCGATCGCGCCTCTCACACCGGATGCCCCCGGGTCGCAGATCACCCTCGAGACCCCGGAGAGCGCGCAGCGGGAAGCGATCCAGGGGCACTACGGCGACATGGGCGCGGGGGCCGGCGGGGCCATCGGTGGCGTCCTCGGTGGCGTGGGTGGTCTCTTCGACGGCAACCCCTTCGACGTCGTGGAGGACGTCGGGGAGGGTGCCCAGACGGGTGCAGGGATGGGGCGCGATGTCGGCCGGTGGGGAGCCGACCAGGTCTGGGGGCACCACTGGGACCCGATGACCGAGGCGATGGACGAGCGCTATCCCGACTGAGACATCCTTGCGCGCAACCGGCCCAGCGGTCGAAACCGCGCCGGGTCGAGATCGGGGGACGGCTCGGCCGTGCCGGTGACGAGGTCGGTGACGAGCTGACCGGTGATCGGGGCGAGCAGGACGCCCTGCTGCCCGTGTCCGGTGGCGACCGTCACTCCCTTCGTCGAGCGGATCGGGCCGATGAAGGGCAGCCCGTCGGCCGAGCACGGACGCAGCCCGGCCCACGTGGTCAGGGTGCGTCGGTCCGCCAGTGCGGGCAGGGTGAGGTCGGCTGCTCGACGGATGGCCGCGGTCCGTGCCGGACTGATCCGTGTGTCGGTGCCCACGAGCTCGAGGGTCCCCGCCAGTCGGACCCGGTCCGGGTACGGAGTGATGACGACCATGTCGTCCTTGAGCCCGACCGGTTGGGTCGGGTCGCCGGGACCGGGCTCGAGGTCGATGACATAGCCCTTCGCCGGGGCCAGCGGGAGCCGGCTGCCCAGCGGGCGGAGCAACCGCGAGCTCTGGTGCCCACCCGCGATGACGACGTGCTCGGCCGCGATGTCGCCGGACCTGGTGCGGACTCCTCGCGCCCGGCCGTCCCGGTGCACCACGTCGTGCACCCGGGTGCCGAAGGTGACCACGGTGCCGAGCTGCTGAGCTGCTCCCAGCATGCTCTCGGCGAGGACTGCGCTGTCGCAGTGCCCCTCGGCCCGGAACCGGATGCCACCCGCGGCGGTGGCCAGACCCGGCACCGCCGAATGCACCTCGTGCTCGTCGAGGATGTCGTAGTCGAGGTCCAGGGGCGTGCGGGCCAGGCTGTCCAGGCCGGCGGCCCGGGAGCGCTCGCTGGCGAAGACATCGATGAGTCCACGGCGCTCGAAGGAGGTCCCGATCCCTGCGTCCCGGTAGGCCGCGTGCCGCTGCAGGCTGCGTCGGCCGAGGTCCCGCAGCGTCCGGGTGGCTGCGGCGACGCGGGACTCGCTGGACGCGACCCCGAAACGCACCAGCCACGGGAGCAGCTCGGGGGAGGGGCGCACGTGGAAGGAGCTGTCCGTACGGAGCATGTGGCGCAGTCCCGTGCGGATGTTGCCGGCGCCGGTGAGCGGCTCGCAGTGGCTCGGGGCGAGCAGGCCCGCGTTGGCTCGCGAGCAGCCGCTGGCCGGACGAGGCCCTTCATCGACCACGTGGACCCGGAGACCGGCGCGGGCGAGCTCGTAGGCGGTGCACGCCCCGATCGTGCCTGCGCCGACGACGACGACGTCCACGGCAGGCGGGGTCATCCGGGCTCATGATCGTCGTCGGGGCCGATGATGACCTCGGTCCAGTAGAACTTCAGGCCCTTGAGGCCGACGAGGACGGTGATGATCATCAGCACGAGGGGGATGAGGTAGAGGGCGAGGGCGAAGAGGGTCATGCGGCAACCTCCAGCTCGACGGTGCCCCGGTCGCGGTCAGCAGCGACGAAGACCAGGGCGAAGGCGACGATGTTCACGGCGAGGCCGACCATGAGGCCGGTGATGCCGTGGGGCTCGTCGAGGCCCCAGGTCCAGTAGCCCGTGGCGAGGCCACCCGCGATCATCGCCGAGACGGCGGCCATGGGGGCACGGCGGCGGGTGAGGACCGCGAAGAGGAAGGGCACGATGATCGTCGGTGCCCACAGTGCATACGTGTAGAGCAGGGCGTCGATGATGCTCTCGGCCGAGAGGGCGAAGACCAGTGCTCCGGCGCCGATGACGAGGTTGACGCACCGCTCCAGCCAGAGCATCCGCTGCGGCGGGATGTCCGGGTTGATGAAGGCCTTGTAGATGTCGTTGGCGAAGACGACCGTCGAGGAGTTCAGCAACGAGTCGGCGGTCGACATGACCACGGCGAGCAGGGCGGCCGCGACGAGGCCGGCGATCCCGATGGGGAGGATCTCGGTGACGACCGTGGGCAGTGCCTGGTCCGAGGCGATGTCGGGGAAGAGCACCAGGGCGACGAGACCGAGAGAGGCGGTGACGAAGTAGAAGAAGAAGCCGAAGACTCCGGCCAGGGCGTACCCCTTGCGGGCATGCTCGGGATCGGGGGCGGAGAAGGCGCGCTGCGCGTAGGGCGGGATCAGGCACTCGCCGAGCAGGAAGCCGAGGAAGATCCCGAGGAAGGCCAGGACGTCATAGGTGCCGAAGAGCTCGAGATGGCCGTCCGGGATGCCGGCGACGAGACCATCGACCCCGCCGACCTCACGGATCCCGAGGATGAGCGCGACGGGGAGGAAGACCCCGAGCATGATGAACTGCAGGACGTCGGTCTGGACGTCGGCCCACATGCCTCCGGCCGTCGAGTACACGAGGACGAAGAGCATCCCGACGACGATGCCGGTGGTCACGCTCGTACCGATGATGATGTGGAAGATCGTGCCGAGCGCCAGTGCCTGGGCGCCGAGGACGCCCGTGCAGTAGACGATCGAGATGATGCCGGTGAGGAGCCGCGCTGCCCTGCCGTAGTGGAGCTCCATGACGTCGCCGATGGTCTCCGCTCCGCGATAGCGGTTCAGGCGTGGCGCGATGAAGGTGCCGACGAGGATCGTCTGCAGGGGGAAGGCGCAGGCCGCGACGGCAAAGGCGTAGCCGACGTCATAGGACTCGCCGGCCCGGCCGATCGTCGCTCCACCACCGAGGAAGGTGGCAGCCAGCGTCGCGAAGAGCACCGGCCAGACGATGCGGTTGCCGGCGACCGCGAAGTCCCCGGGGGTCTTGATCCGGCGCATCGTCTGGATGCCGATCGCGAGGACCAAGATGAAGTACACGACGACCGCGATGGTGTCGATGGTGCCCATGTGACCTGCCTGGCTCGGGAGATGTTGCGGACCAACGCTCGACCGACGTTGGATATATGTCCAATACCAATGTGTCGGTGTAGTCAGAGGAGATCGATATGGGCGAGCTGAACATGCGTCGGCTCGAGTACTTCCTCGTCGTCGCCGAGGAGGGCTCGGTCACGGGAGCGGCGCGGCGGCTGAACATGGCCCAACCGCCGCTGAGCCAGCAGGTGCGCAAGCTCGAGCAGGAGCTCGGGTGCACCCTCTTCGTGCGCTCCTCGCAGGGCCTGCGGCTGACCCCCGCGGGCCGGGCTCTCGTGCGCGGGGCGACCTCCCTGCTCGGGGAGGCCGGGCGGCTGCGCTCCCGGGTCCTGGCCGCCGACCAGGGCGACACCGGATTCCTCACCGTGGGGTGTGTCCCGGTCGCCTGCGGGAGCGTGCTCCCGGACCTGCTCCGGTGCTTCAGGCAGGAGGTCCCCGGCGTCC
>JBQGNO010000076.1:7734-13425 GCA_052087725.1 Janibacter sp.
GACACGAGTGCTCTGTACACCGCCCTGGGCTCACGTGTCGTGGACGTCGGCCTCGTGCGCATCGGGATCGACGTGCCGGGCGTGCAGACCACGGGTCTCGTGGAGGAGCGGCCCGTGATCGCGCTGCCCGAGGACCATCGGCTCGCTGGTCGGCAGGAGGTCCATCTCGCTGACCTGTCCGGGGAGGACTTCGTGCTCTTCAGCCGCAAGCTCGGGATGCGGCACTTCGACGAATTCGTCTCCGGGTGTCGGGACGTCGGCGGATTCGTGCCGCAGGTGGTCAGCGAGTGCGACACCGTCACCGCCCAGCTGGCCATGATCGGGGCCGGTGTCGGAGTCGGCTTCGTCACGGAGCTCTCCTGCCGCGCCGGCGCGCCCGGAGTGGTCTTTCGTCCGGTGCCCGACCTCGACATGCGCGTGGCGCTGCTCCTCGGCTGGCAGGGCCAGCAGGAGGACCCGGTCCGGGCTCGCTTCCTCGACGTGGCTGCCCGGTGGGCAGCACGAGGCGGGCATCTCGAGACGGCGGGGCCCGCCCCCTTCGTCCGCGGCGATACGATCGGCCCATCATGAGCGACTCCTCTGCATCGACCGCGTCCACCGCCCCCCGTCTGCGCGTTGCGCCCTCACCGACCGGTGATCCGCACGTCGGCACCGCCTACATGGCGCTGTTCAACCTCGCCTTCGCGCGGCAGCAGGGTGGGCAGTTCGTCCTGCGCATCGAGGACACCGACCGGGCGCGGTTCAACGAGACGAGCGAGCAGCAGCTCTACGACACCCTCGGCTGGCTGGGCCTGACCTGGGACGAGGGCCCGGACGTCGGCGGCCCCTTTGCGCCCTACCGGCAGAGCGAGCGGCTCGAGACCTACCGTCCCTACGTCGAGAAGCTCATCGAGGACGGGCACGCCTACTACTGCTGGTGCTCCACCGAGCGCCTGACCGCGATGCGGGAGAAGCAGCAGAAGCTCAAGCTGCCCACCGGCTACGACCGCATGTGCGTCGGCAAGACGCGGGAGGAGCGCGCGGAGCTCGAGGGCTTCAACGACACCCCCGTCGTGCGCATGCTGGTGCCCGATGACGCGCCGACGACCTTCGAGGACGTTATCCGTGGGACTGTCTCCGCGCCGATGCCCGACGACCAAGTCATCCTCAAGGGCGACGGCTTCCCGACCTACCACCTGGCCGTCGTCGTCGACGACCATGAGATGGGCATCACCCACGTGGTCCGCGGCGAGGAGTGGATCTCCTCGACGCCGAAGCACGTGCTGCTCTACCGGTGGCTCGGGCTGGAGCCGCCGAAGTTCGCGCACATGCCGCTGCTGCGCAACCAGAACAAGTCGAAGATCTCCAAGCGCAAGAACCCCGAGGCCCGCCTCACGTGGTTCCAGGAGCAGGGGTACCTGCCCGAGGCCGTCGTGAACTTCCTCGGCCTGCTGGCCTACCCGCCGGCGAAGGGGGAGAGCGGCGAGGACGTCGAGAAGTTCACCGTCGAGGAGTTCAGCCAGGCCTTCGCCTGGGACAAGGTCAACACCGTCGGCCCGATCTTCGACCTGAAGAAGCTGGAGTGGCTCAACGGCGCGTGGATCCGTGGCCTCGACCTCGACGACCTCAGCTCGCGCCTGCTGCCGTACCTGCAGGCCGATGGCGTGCTCGGCGACGACCCGAGCGCGGAGGAGCTCGCGCGACTGAAGAGCGTCACCGAGCAGATCCAGACCCGGGTCAACCTCCTCACCGAGGCCTCGGCTCTCGTGGGGCCCTTCTACGTCGCCGACGCGGATCTCGAGATCGCCGAGGACGCGCGCAAGGGCCTCAAGGACACCGCGGGCGAGGTGCTCGACGCCGCGCTCGGTGTGCTCGAGCCCCTGGACCAGTGGCACGCCGAGGAGATCGAGCGCGTGCTGCGCGAGGCGATCGTCGACGGGATGGGCATCAAGCCGCGTCTGGCCTTCGGTCCGCTGCGCACCGCCGTCTCCGGGCAGAAGGTCAGCCCGCCGCTCTTCGAGTCGATGGAGATCCTCGGCAAGGACTCGACCCTGACGCGACTCCGGTCGCTGCGGTCCTCGCTGGCCTGACCCTCGATTTGGGCACGGCGTCAGCAGGCGGGTAGTATCACCACTCGGTTCACAGGCCGCGCGGACTTCGGTCCGAAGGGCCGGTGATACCCCCTTGGGGTATGGTGTAATTGGCAACACGGCTGATTCTGGTTCAGTTGTTCTAGGTTCGAGTCCTGGTACCCCAGCGCTGCGAGTGGCACTGCCGCTCGATTTCGGAAAGACGCCTTCCTCCGGGTAAGGTTCCCTCCGTTGCTTGGCCGGTTTTCGGCCGAGAGACAGCATGAGGCCCCGTTGTGTAGTGGCCTAGCACGCCGCCCTCTCAAGGCGGTAGCGCGGGTTCGAATCCCGTCGGGGCTACATCGAGCAAGGCCCCCGCTCCTCGGAGCGGGGGCCTTTGTCGTGTCCGGGCCGTGGTGTGGCCGCGACAAGGTCGGGGCCGGCTCAGCCCCCTTCGCCCCGCTCGCGACTGCGCCCGGCGTCGTTGTGCAGGCCTGGCCGACGACAGGGCGTCAGCCACCCCTGCGTATTGACGCCGGGCGCGCAGGTCGACGCCGGGCCACGGGTGATGGGGCTGACTGCGCCGAGGTCGGCGTCGTCCGGCTCCGCGGCGATGCCCGCTCGGCGACTCGCGAACCTCCCCCTGGTGCCAGCCGGCGTAGGTGCTGCGGGTCGGTGCCTGGCGTCGTTGTGCAGGCTTGGCCGACGACAGGGCGTCAGCCACCGCTGCGTATTGACGCCGGGCGGGCAGGTCGGCGTCGGGCTGATGGACGAAGGGGGTGGCCCCCCTTCGTCACTCGGTGTCGCGGTCGGCGGCCTCGGCTGCCTTGGCGTGCTTCTCCAGGACCTCGGTGAGCTTGTTGGCGCCGGCGATGACGGTGGCGGCGTGCAGGCGCCCCGGCTGGCGGGAGAGGCGCTCCATGGGGCCCGAGATCGAGACCGCGGCAATGACCCGGCCGGAAGGGGAGCGCACGGGGGCAGAGACCGAGGCGACGCCGGCCTCGCGCTCGCCAACACTCTGGGCCCAGCCGCGGCGACGTACCCCGGAGAGCATGGTCGCGGTGAAGGCGGCCCCCTGCAGGCCGCGGTGCAGCCGGTCCGGCTCCTCCCACGCGAGGAGGACCTGGGCGGCGGAGCCGGCGTGCATCGTCAGGGTCGCGCCCACGGGGATCGAGTCGCGCAGGCCGACCGGCCGCTCGGCGGCCGAGACGCAGACGCGGTGCTCACCCTGGCGGCGGAAGAGCTGGGCGGACTCGTTGGTGTGGTCGCGCAGGGCACCGAGGACGGGGTTGGCCGCGACGAGCAGCTTGTCCTCGCCGGCCGAGGCGGCGAGCTCGCCGAGCCGCGGGCCGAGGACGAAGCGTCCCTGCATGTCACGGGAGAGGAGCCGGTGGTGCTCGAGGGCGACGGCGAGCCGGTGTGCGGTGGGCCGGGCGAGGCCGGTGGCTGCCACGAGCTGCGCGAGGGTCGACGGGCCGGCCTCGAGGGCCCCGAGCACGACGGCGGCCTTGTCCAGGACGCCAACTCCACTACCATTGTCCATGGACTGATACTGACATCTCATTTCGTGAGACGCAAGCTCTGGGTCGTTCCGGACGTGCGAATGTCGGTGGAAACACGCCGTCCACGATCTGTGGCGCCACGCATGGGAGGGATGAGGATCATGGCAGGAACGCTGGCCGAGAAGGTCTGGGGCGCGCACGTCGTGCGCGGCGCCGAGGGGGAGCCCGACCTCCTCTACATCGATCTCCACCTCCTCCACGAGGTGACGAGTCCGCAGGCCTTCGAGGGACTGCGCATCGCGGGTCGACCGGTACGCCGCCCGGACCTCACCCTCGCGACCGAGGACCACAACGTCCCGACGACGCCGGGGCCCATCACCGACCCGGTGAGCAAGATCCAGGTCGAGACCCTGCGTGACAACTGTGCCGAGTTCGGCGTCCGTCTCTATCCGATGGGCGACGCCGAGCAGGGCATCGTCCACGTCGTCGGTCCGCAGCTCGGACTGACCCAGCCGGGCACGACCGTCGTCTGCGGTGACAGCCACACGAGCACCCACGGTGCCTTCGGTGCGCTCGCCTTCGGCATCGGCACGAGCGAGGTCGAGCACGTGCTCGCGACCCAGACGCTCTCGCTCAACCCCTTCAAGACCATGGCGATCAACGTCAACGGCACCCTCCAGCCCGGCGTCACGGCGAAGGACATCATCCTCGCCGTCATCGCCAAGATCGGGACCGGTGGCGGGCAGGGATACGTCCTGGAGTACCGCGGCGAGGCCATCGAGGCCCTGTCGATGGAGGCACGGATGACCGTGTGCAACATGTCGATCGAAGCGGGCGCCCGCGCCGGCATGATCGCTCCGGACCAGACGACCTTCGACTACCTCCAGGGCCGGGACCACGCCCCGACCGGCGCCGACTGGGACGCCGCCGTCGAGAGCTGGACCCAGCTGCGCTCCGACGACGACGCCGTCTTCGACCTCGAGGTCGACATCGACGCCTCGACGCTGACCCCCTTCGTCACCTGGGGCACCAATCCCGGGCAGGGGTCTCCCCTGTCCGAGGCCGTGCCGGACCCTGAGGCCATGCCCGACGAGGACCAGCGCGCCACTGCCGCAAAGGCGCTGGAGTACATGGGCCTGACCGCGGGCACTCCGCTGCGTGAGGTCGCGGTGGACACCGTCTTCGTCGGCTCGTGCACCAACGGGCGCATCGAGGACCTGCGCGCTGCGGCCGAGATCATCAAGGGCCGACACGTCGCCGAGTCCGTGCGCATGCTCGTCGTCCCCGGCTCCGCCCGAGTGCGGGTCCAGGCCGAGGAGGAGGGCCTCCACGAAGTCTTCACCGCAGCGGGGGCCGAGTGGCGACTGCCCGGCTGCTCGATGTGCTTGGGGATGAACCCTGACATCCTCTCGCCGGGGGAGCGGTCCGCCTCGACGAGCAACCGCAACTTCGAGGGCCGTCAGGGCAAGGGCGGTCGCACTCACCTCGTCTCACCGCTCGTCGCCGCCGCGACCGCCGTGCGAGGCACGCTGTCGAGCCCTGCCGACCTCGAGACCGTCGAAGGAGCCTGAGCACTCATGGAGAAGTTCACCACCCACACGGGCACCGGTGTCCCGCTGCGTCGCAGCAATGTCGACACCGACCAGATCATCCCGGCGGTCTACCTCAAGCGGGTCTCGCGCACCGGCTTCGAGGACGGGCTCTTCGCCGCCTGGCGCAATGACGAGACCTTCGTGCTCAACCAGCCCGCATACAGCGACGGCTCCGTGCTCGTCGTCGGGCCGGACTTCGGGACGGGGTCCTCGCGCGAGCACGCGGTGTGGGCGCTGAAGGACTACGGCTTCCGCGTCGTCATCTCCTCCCGATTTGCCGACATCTTCCGAGGCAACTCCGGCAAGCAGGGACTGCTCGCCGCAGAGGTCGGCCAGGACGATGTCGAGCTGCTGTGGAAGTACCTCGAGAACACTCCCGGTGCACAGATCACCGTCGACCTCGTTGCGAAGACCATCACCGCGGGTGACATCGTCTGCGGCTTCCACGTCGATGACTACACGCGGTGGCGCCTCATCGAGGGGCTCGACGACATCGGCCTGACGATGCGTCACGAGCAGGAGGTCACCGACTTCGAGGCGAAGCGACCC
>JBQGNO010000077.1:0-13122 GCA_052087725.1 Janibacter sp.
CATCGGTGGCGGAATCAGCCACCAGATGCACCAGGAGACCCTTCTGTGTTCGGGACGAGGGCCGAGTCAGGGCCCGATGCCGCATGGTTGTGTGTTGAAGGGGTAGTCGGGGCTGCCGGCAGGCTCCCTCAGAGCGTCCCCGGTCCCCGGAACTACCGGTTCAACACACCACCTCACCATCAGAGCGCGTACCCGGGGAGCGACGAGCGAAGGGAGTGGCGGTGCGGTTGTGGAGCCTGGACCCTGCGCAGCTGGACCGTGCTGCCCTCGTCTCCGGCTGGCGGGAGGGTCTGCTCGCGCAGGCCGTGCTGCTCGGCCGGACGAAGGGGTACACCCGCCATCCGCAGCTCGTGCGCTTCCGCGAGCTCGACGAACCGACGACAGGCGTCGTGACGTGGCTGTCCGGAGTTGCTGACGAGGCGGACCGGCGGGGCTACCGCTTCGATCGCTCGCGGCTGGTGGGTGAGCCGCGCCCGTCCCTGCGGATGACAGTGACAGCCGGTCAGCTCGACCTCGAGTGGCGGCACCTGCTCGCCAAGTGCGAGCAGCGCTCACCCGAGTGGGCCCTGGGCCTGGCGGCAGAGCCCGCCCGGGCGCACCCGCTCTTCGACGTGGTCCCCGGACCGGTCGCCGACTGGGAGCGAGCCGTCCTGCCCTGAGGTGGCTCAGAGCCAGGCGCCGAAGGCCATCGGCTCGCGGTCGAAGCGGTAGGTGGCCCAGTTGAGGTGACTCACCGCTCCCTTCGCATCACGCTGGACCCGCAGGAGCTCGCCCCGCTCACGCCCCGAGGTGGTCCGGAAGAGGTCGCTGCCCTCCGCCTCGAAGGTCGACGGTGGCTGCTCCTTGGGCTGGCCGGCGACGCGCGCCTCGAGGGCGCCCTGACGCACCGAGAGGACCCAGTGGGTGCCCTCGGAGTACCAGTGGCCGAGCAGCGGCACGAGGTCCTCGGGCACCCGGGTGCCGGGCTCCCAGGGCGTCGTGGCGACGGGCTCGCGCTCCTCGGCGATGGTGCCCAGCTCGATCGCTGCGGCTGCGGGTGGGACCGGTGCCGAGTTGTTCATGAGGATGAGCCCGGTTGTGGCAGAGGTTCGCTCGGTGAAGACCCCGGTGATCGACCCCGGCCAGCCACCGGTGTGGCCGACCCAGGTGCGGCCCTCGTGGCGCACGAGCTGCAGCCCCAGGCCCCACGCGGAGGTCCACCCGATGGTGTCGGCCATGACCTGCGGCTGGCACATCTCCTCGAGGGTGTCGGGGGAGAGGATCTCCTCCACGGGGTCGGCGATGAAGCCGCCCCAGCGGGCGAGGTCCGTCGCGGTGGAGCGCAGGCCGCCCGCCGGGTCGAGCGCCCCGGCGTCGAAGACCGGCTCCTCGATCGGGACATCGGCGAAGGGAGGGACGTAGTAGCCCGTGGCGCGGCGGCCGCTCGGGGTGGTGCCGGTGCGGGTCATCTCGAGCGGGTCGAGGATGCGCCGCCGGATGGCCTGGTCCCAGGGGCGGCCGTCGAGGCGGGCGATGATCTCGCCGAGGATGCCGTAGGCGAGGTTGGAGTAGTGCCAACGGTCGTGGGGCCTGCCGACGCGCTCGGCTCCCGACCATCCTGCGAGCAGCTCCTCCCGGCTGGGCATGACCATCGTGTCGAAGACATCGCCGACCGGCTCGCGCTGCATGCCGGAGCTGTGCGAGAGCAGCTGGCGGAGGGTCACGCGGGCGTGCGCGCTGTCGGGCAGGTGCTGCTCGACGGTGTCGTCGAGGTCGAGATGCCCTTCGTCGCGCAGCGCCATGATCGCGACGGCGGTGAAGGTCTTGGAGTTGCTCGCGACGGCGTACTGGGTGTCCTCGTCCGGGGTGTCGCCGGGGGAGTCGACGTCGATCGTGCCGATGCCGTGGCACCACTCGAGCCGGCCCGCCCGGGCGACCCCGGCGGTCAGGCCGGGCACCCGCCCGTCGGTCTGTGCCGTGAGGGCACGGGCGGTGAGGGCTCGGGTCGTCTCTTCGCTGAAACTCATGCCGCCCAACGTATCGCCGCGCAGCGGCGGGGGTTACTTGACGAAGCCCTCGTCCTTGAGCCAGGCGATGGCGACCTCGGCCGGGTCCTCGCCGTCGACGTCGACCTTGGCGTTGAGGTCGATGAGCACGTCATCGGTGAGCTTCGCGACGACCGGGTCGAAGAGGTCCTTGACGGCCGGGTACTCGTCGACGACCTCCTGGGTGAAGACCGGTGCGACGTTGTACTTCGGGAAGAAGGCCTTGTCGTCCTCGAGCACGGTGAGGTCGAGCGCCTTGATCCGGCCGTCGGTGGTGAAGACCTCGCCGAAGGTGCAGGTGCCCTTGTCCGTCGCCGCGTAGATCGCGCCGGTGTCGAGGACCTTGACGTTGTCGGTGGGGAAGTCCTTGCCCTTGCGCAGCCCGTAGGTCTTGAGCATCGGGTTGAAGCCGTCGTTGCGGTTGTTGAACTCCGACTCGACGCAGAAGGTCAGGTCCTTCTTCGGGACCTCGTCCAGCTGGGAGAGCTTGGTGATGCCGAGCTTCTCGACCGTCTCCGTCGGGGCCGCGAAACCGTAGGTGTTGTTCATCGGTGCCGGCTCGAGCCAGACGAGGTCGTTGTCCTTCAGGTCCCGGTCGCGGACGGCCTCGTACTGCTTCTGCTCGTCCGGGATCGGCTTGGTCTCGCCGAGGTAGGCGATCCATGCGGTGCCGGTGTACTCCCACTGCATCTGCACCTGGTCCTCGAGCATGGCCTGGCGGGCACTGGAGGAGCCGGGGATGTTGGTCAGGTCGGGAGCGCCGGCGCCCGCGGAGCGCAGGAGGATCACGGCGAGCTTGCCGAGGACGATCTGCTCGGTGAAGTTCTTCGAGCCGACGGCGATCTCCGCTCCGGAGAGGTCCACGTCGCCGATCGGCCCGGCGACCGTGCCGGCGGGGACGAAGCCGCCGCTCGTGCCGAGCCCGCAGCCGGCGAGGCCGAGCCCGAGGACACCGACCCCGCCGAGGAGGAGCGAGCGGCGGGTGGGGCCGTCGGACGAAGGGAGGGGGAGCCGGGTCATCACGAGGTTCCCTTCGGGGTGAGCAGCATCTCCAGGACGCGGCCCGCCCAGTCGATGAGCAGGGCGACGACCGCGATGAGGATGGCGCCGCTGACGAGGATGGGGTAGCGGAAGAGCGTGATGCCGGTGGTGATGAGTGCGCCCAGACCGCCGGCATTGATGAAGGTCGCGAAGCTCGCGGCGCCGACGACGAGCACGAGCGCGGTGCGCACGCCCGCCATGATCACCGGCATCGCCAGGGGCAGCTCGACCCGGCGCAGCACGCTCATCGGCGACATGCCCATGCCGCGGGCCGCCTCGACGAGTGTCTGGTCGACCTGCTGCAGCCCGACGATGGTGTTGCGCAGCACCGGGAGGAAGCCGTAGATCGCCAGGCTGAGGACCGCCGTCCTCGTGTTGAAGCCGAGCCAGATGGCGAGCAGGACGATGACACCGATGACCGGTGCCGCCTGGCCGGCGTTGGCGAACCCGGTGACGAAGCCGGAGTAGCGCCGGAAGGTGCCTCGGGTGAGCAGGATGCCGGCGGGGACCGCCGTGACGAGGACGACGGCGGTGGTGATCAGGGTGAGGACGATGTGCTCGCGGGCCAGGTCGAGGATCGTCCCCCACGCGAGCTGTCGGGCCTCGATGTCGTCGAGGTCGGCGCTCTGGCGCCAGATCGTCCAGCCGCCGAGGATGACGGCGCAGAGGAGGGGCAACCCGATGAGCAGCCGGATCGTCGTCCCGCGGTCCTCGACCCCGGTGTCGACATTGGTGGTGGCCTGCTGGGTGGACTCGCTCATGACGGCGTGTCCTCGGAGGCGGAGCGGATGTGGTCGGTGACGGCCTCGAAGGTCACGACACCCAGGAACTCGTCCCGACGCCCGGTGACGATCACGCCGCCGTGGGAGCTCGCGAGCATCGAGTCGAGGGCGTCGTTGATCGTCGCCCGTCGGTCCACGACGGAGACATCGCCCTGCGGCTCCGCCGGCAGCCGGTTCATCCGCGTGGCCTCGCCGAGGCTGTACCAGCCGACCGGCCGGCGCCGGGAGTCCAGGACGATGACATCGCGCTGGTTGGCGGCCCTCGCCGCGTCGGCGGCGAGACGCCCTTCGTCCCCGACCGTGGCGATCACGGGGGCCTGCAGCTCGAGCTCGTCGACCCGGGAGAGGCTCAGCTGCTTGAGCGAGGAGCCGGAGCCGACGAAGTCCTCGACGAACTCGTCGGCGGGATTGGCGAGGATGGTCTGCGGGGTGTCGTACTGGGCGATGTGGGCGCCCTCGCCCAGCAGGAGGATGCGGTCGCCGAGCTTGACCGCCTCGTCGATGTCGTGGGTGACGCAGACGATCGTCTTCTGCAGCTCCTCCTGGATGCTCATCAGCTCGTCCTGCAGGCGCTGCCGGGTGATCGGGTCGACCGCGCCGAAGGGCTCATCCATGAGGAGGACGGGCGGGTCGGCGGCGAGTCCGCGGGCCACGCCCACGCGCTGCTGCTGGCCTCCGGAGAGCTCCTTGGGGTAGCGGTCGCGGTAGCGGGAGGGGTCGAGGCCGGTCAGCTCGAGGAGGTCGTCGACCCGCGCGGAGATGCGCTTCTTGTCCCACTTGAGCAGTCCGGGGACGAGCGCGATGTTCTCGCCGACGGTCATGTGCGGGAAGAGCGAGCCGCCCTGGATGACATAGCCGATGGTGCGGCGCAGCTCGGTCGCATTCTTGCTGCGGATGTCCTCGCCACCGATGGTGATCGTCCCCGAGGTCGGCTCGTGCAGCCGGTTGATCATCTTCAGCGTCGTCGTCTTGCCGCAGCCGGAGGGGCCGATGAACATGACGATCTCGCCGGCGGGGACGGTGAGGGAGAGGTTGTTGACCGCGGGAGTCTTCTGCCCGGGGTAGGTCTTGACGACGTCGTCGAAGACGATCTCCGCGCCGCTGACCTCCCGGGCGGGGGAGTCGTCGCCGGTGGCGTGCTGGTCGTTCGTGGTGGTGGACATCAGACGCGGATCCCCTTCGAGGTGGTGAGCCTGCCGATGAGCAGCAGGACGGCGTCGAGCAGCAGGGCGATGATCACGACACCGAAGGTGCCGACGAGGGCGTAGTTGAGGGCATTGGCGCCACCGATCTGTGCGAGACCGGTGAAGATGTAGGAGCCGAGGCCGGGCCCGAGCACGTAGGCCGCGATGGCCGCGACGCCCATCGACATCTGGGTGGAGACCCGCAGACCGGCCATGATCACCGGCCAGGCCATCGGGAGCTGGACCTTCAGGAAGCGGGTCGTGGGGCTCATGCCCATCCCCTTCGCCGACTCGAGCAGTGTGGGGCTGACGCCGGAGAGGCCGACGACGGCATTGCGCAGGATCGGCAGCGTGGCGTAGAAGGCGACGGCGATGACCGAGGGGAGGGGGCCGATGCCGACGAGCGGCAGGATCATGCCGAGGAGGGCGAAGGAGGGGATGGTCAGCCCGATCGCGCTGATCATGTTGGCGGTGGACTTCAGCAGGGGGACCTGCGTCACGAGGACGGCGAGGAGGATCGCGATGATCGTCGCCAGCAGCACGGACTGCACGACGAGCGAGAGGTGCTGGAAGGAGCGGAACAGGATGTCCTGCCACTTGTCCGCGATGAATTCGCCCACGACACACCTTCCTGCTCCCGACCGTCGGCAGCCTCCTCACCTAACCCCCTTGACGCGCTGCAGAGCAAGTAAGAGCGTCATCGCGATCGACTTGTGACCTGGTGCGCCCGACCCGTCCGCTGTCCCCGCCCTGCCCTAGGCTCGCGGGGTGAGTGCACGAGAGGGGACCTTCATCGCCTTCGAAGGGGGCGATGGCGCCGGCAAGTCCACCCAGGTGGCGCGGCTCGCCGCGGCGCTGGAGGAGGCCGGCCGCGAGGTCGTGCTCACCCGACAGCCGGGCGGCACGGCGCTGGGTTCAGCCCTGCGCGACCTCGTCCTCCACGGTGAGGCGATCACGCCGCGCGCCGAGGCGCTGATCTTCGCCGCGGACAAGGCCCAGCACGTCGAGGAGGTCATCCTCCCTTCGCTCCGGCGGGGCGCCGTGGTCATCACCGACCGCTACACCGACTCCTCGATCGCCTACCAGGGCGCCGGGCGCGAGCTCGGCTCCGCCGAGGTGGAGCAGCTGCAGGACTGGGCGGTGGCCGGCCTCGCGCCCCACCTCACCGTCCTCGTCGACATCGACCCGGGCGAAGGGAGGCGCCGCCGTGGCGCCGTCCACGACCGGATGGAGGCGGAGGCCGATGCCTTCCACGCCGCCGTCCGCGGCCACTTCCTCGCGCTGGCGGAGCAGTCGCCGCACCGCTATCTCGTCGTCGACGGCACGGCCGAGCCCGAGGAGATCGCCACGGCGGTCTGGGACCGCGTGCGGACGGACGGTTTCGCATGACCGCGCCGGCCACCAGCGCTCCCGGCATCTGGCGCGATGTCATCGGCCAGCCGCAGACCGTCGCCTCCCTCCAGCGGGCGGTGGGGGAGCCGGCCTCGATGACCCATGCCTGGCTCTTCACCGGCCCGCCCGGGTCGGGCCGCTCAGTGGCTGCGCGGGCCTTCGCCGGGGCGCTGCTCTGCCCGACCGGTGGCTGCGGTGAGTGCCGCGAGTGCCGAACCGCGCTCGATGGCACGCACTCCGACGTCGAGGTCCTCGCGACCGAGGCGCTGTCCATCGGGGTCGCCGACACCCGCGCGCTCGTGCAGCTCGCCGGCCGGGCGCCGAGCGTCGGGCGCTACCGGGTGATCCTCGTCGAGGACGCCGACCGCCTGACCGAGCAGTCGGGCAATGCGCTGCTCAAGGCCCTCGAGGAGCCGACGCCGCGCACGGTGTGGCTGCTCTGCGCGCCGAGCCTCGAGGACGTGCTCGTGACCGTGCGCTCGCGCTCGCGGCACGTGCGGCTGCGCACGCCGCCCGTCGAGGAGGTCGCGGCCCTGCTGCACCGCCGCGACGGGATCGACCTCGGCATGGCGACCTATGCCGCGCGCGCGGCGCAGAGCCACATCGGCCTGGCCAAGCGGCTGGCCACCGACGAGGGGGCGCGCATCCGCCGTCGCGACACGATCGCCATGGCCTCGCGCATCCGCGGGGTCTCCGATGCGGTGGGGGCGGCGGCCGATCTGCTGCAGATCGCCGAGCAGGAGCGAGACCGGACCCTCGAGAGCCGGGCCTCGCGGGAGAAGGAGCGTCTGCTGCAGACGCTCGGCGCCGACCCGGGCGCGCGCAGCCAGCCGCCGCACATCCGCGCCCAGATCACCTCCCTGGAGAAGGAGCAGAAGACCCGGGCGACCCGCTTCACCCGCGACATGATCGACCGCGCCCTCGTCGACCTCATGTCGGTCTACCGGGATGCGCTCGTGCTGCACGCCGGCACCCCGGTCACCCTCGTCAACGAGGACTCCCGCCCGATCGTGGAGGAGGTGGCCCGGGCCTTCACCGCCGAGGGCCTGCTCATCGCGATCGAGGAGATCGCGAGCGCCCGCGAGCGGATCGGCGCCAATGGCGCACCCCTGCTCGCACTGGAGGCCATGGCAGTCGGGCTCCAGCTCCCGAGGTAGCGTCTGCGCCATGCTCCGCCCCCTCCGTCTCGTCGCGGCCGTGGCCGCACTCATGCTGCCGGTCGCCGGCTGCTCGATGCTCGACTCCGGTCCGGAGCCTTCCGGGCTGTCCGAAGGGGACCACCAGCCGCCGCCCGGCACGAAGGGACTCAAGCCCTTCTACGAGCAGGAGCTGTCGTGGAGTGACTGCGAGAGCGGGGAGTGCGCGCAGCTCAAGGTGCCGCTCGACTGGGACGAGCCCGGCGACGAGACGATCACGATCGCCGTCAACCGGGTCCAGGCGAAGGGGGAGAAGGCCGGCTCCCTCGTGGTGAACCCGGGCGGTCCGGGCGGCTCCGGCGTGGACTACGCCGCTGCCGCGGACCAGATCGTCGGTCAGTCGATCCGCGAGAACTTCGACGTGGTCGGCTTCGACCCGCGGGGTGTGGGCCGCTCGGCCCCGGTGGACTGCCTGACCGACAGCGATCTTGACGACTGGATGGGGCGCGACCCCTCGCCCGATGACGCGCAGGAGCGTGCGGACGCCGTCGAGGAGGCCGAGAGCTTCGGTCGGTCGTGCAAGGCGGCGACCGGTCAGCTCATCGGCCACGTCTCCACGGCGGATGTCGCCAAGGACATGGACGTGCTGCGCTCGGCCCTCGACGACGGCAAGCTGACCTATCTCGGCAAGTCCTACGGGACGCTCATCGGCTCCACCTACGCCGACCTCTTCCCCGAGCGCGTGGGCCGGATGGTCCTCGACGGGGTCATGCCGCCCGATCTCACCGGCAAGGAGGGCGCCGTCGGCCAGGCCAAGGGCTTCGACACCGCCACCCGTGCGTGGGCGAAGGACTGCGTCTCCGGTGACTGTCCCTTCGGATCCACCGAGGACGAGGTCATCGAGTGGGTCCAGGACCAGCTCAAGGAGATCGACTCCGAGCCCGTCGACGCCAGCGGTGGGCTCGAGCTCACCGAGGGGTGGGCCTCGATCGGCATCGCGCAGGCGATGTACGACGAGGGCATGTGGTCGCAGCTGACCGACGCGCTCGTCTCCCTCGATGAGGGTGACGGCGGGCCGCTCATGGACCTTGGCATGGCCTACGCGGGCCGCGACGCGTCCGGGAGCTACTCCTCCAACATCATGGAGGCGCTGCCGGCGGTCAACTGCCTCGATCGCGGCGACGACACCGACCCGCAGAGCTGGGACCGGGTGGCCAAGGAGGTCAGCGAGGAGGCCCCGATCTGGGGCACCTTCCTCGCCTGGGAGAGCCTCTCCTGCGCGACCTGGCCGGTCGAGGCCACCGGCAAGGCGCACACGATCGATGCGAAGGGGGCTGACCCGATCCTCGTCGTCGGCACCACCCGCGACCCGGCCACGCCCTACGAGTGGGCGGAGCGCCTGCACGAGCAGCTCGCCGACTCGGCCCTGATCACCCACGAGGGCGATGGGCACACCGCCTACATGCGGCAGAACGACTGCGTCGACAGCGCGGTCGAGGAGTTCTGGCTCACCGGCGCACTGCCGGAGGGCAAGGAGCTCACCTGCGACTGACCCGGTGGGTCAGCCGGAGTGCGTGTTGAGCTGACGACGCCGGAAGGTGGCGACCCCCACCAGGGCGAGTGCGACCGCCAGCACGGTCGTCACCAGGACGGGCATGGCGGCCAGCTCCTCGACGGGATAGGCGGGCAGGTGATCCATGGGGGAGAGCCGTGCCACCCAGTCGGGCAGGTTCAGCAGGGCCCCGAAGAAGTCGACCACCCCGATGATGGCGACCAGGGCCCAGCAGACCGGGGCCATCGCCCGCGGAGCGACGCCGTAGAGCACGGTGCCGAGACCGAGCACGATCCATGCCGCGGGGAGCAGGACGAGGTGGGCGGTGACGATGTCGGCGACCAGGCCCCCTTCGCCGGTGGTGATCGCGGCAGCGAGCCCGGTGCCGAGACCGGTCGCGAGGCTGATGAGCAGTGCTCCCACGGCGATCGTCAGGACATGGGCGCCGAGCCAGGGTCCGCGACCGACCGGCGTGGCCAGCACCGAGTCGGCCCGTGACGAGTCCTCTTCGGAGCGCACGGTCTGCAGGGCCGAGACGGTGTAGGCGGCGATGAGGATCGTGACGAAGGCGCCGAGGAAGTTGGCGTACCCCTCCACGAGCCCGCCGGAGGCGAACATCTCCTGAAGGGCCGGTGGCATGTCCTCGCCGGCATCGATCATCGCCTGGGTGAAGGCGCCGTCGACGACGCCGAGCACGAGGATCCCGCACCCCCACCCGAGGAGCGCGCCGCGCTGGAGACGCTCCGCGAGTCCCACGGGAGTGCCGAGGAAGGGGTGTGCATGCGGCCGACCGGGCCGCGCAGCGATGAGGCTGGCTCCGAAGTCGCGCCGGCCCTGGAGGACGAACGCCGCTGCGGTGGTCATCACCGCACACGCGACGAGCAGGAGTAGGGGCGCCCACCGGTCGTGGACATAGGGGGCGGTCTGGGCCGGCCAGCCCAGGGGGGAGGCCCAGGACATCGCGGTCCCGCCGACGCCGGCCATGTCACCCACGGCCCGCAGGGCGAAGCTCGCCCCGAGGACGGCCCCGGCCATGCCGGCAGCGGACCTGGAGTACTCGCTCAGCTGGGCAGTCATCGCCGACACCCCCGCGAAGGCCATGCCGGTGAGGCCCGTCCCGACACCGATGAGGACCGATCCGGTGACGGCGAAACCGTTCACGACGGCGAGCCCGGCCACGACGAGGGCGGCCAGGAGGTTGGTGACGGCAGCGACGATCATCGTGGCGGTGAGCGCCGTGTGCCGGCCGGTGACATTGGCGCGCAGCAGCTCTGCGCGGCCGGTCTGCTCCTCCAGACGGGTGTGGCGGGTGACGAGCATGATGTTCATCAGGCCGGCGAGCAGGAAGAGGTAGGGCGCATAGCCGGCGGCGAAGAAGCGCTCGTAGGTCGGTGCATCCATGCCGAAGGCCGGACCGGTGAACATGCGCCCCACGGGCTGTGCCAGGAGGGGGGACATCGAGGCCAGGTCGTCCTCGGTGGGAGCCAGCTGTGGCAGTGCGGCGCCGATGTAGATGACGAAGATCCCCAGCCCGCCGACCCACGCGGGCAGCTTGACCCGGTCCCTGCGGAGCAGGAAGCGCGTCAGCGTGACCGTGCCGGCCAGGGGAGAGGCCGTCCGTGGGGTGGCGTCGGCGTGCCGCCCGAGGGTGTCGGTGGCGGTGCTCATGCCAGGACCTCCTGCTCCGGCGATCCCGCCGAGTCGGTATCGGCCGAGTCGCTCCCGTAGTGGCGCATCAGCAGCTGCTCCAGTGTCGGGGGGTGCGCGACGAGCGAGCGGACCCCCAAGGGGGCCAGCGCGCTCACGACCGCGTCGATCCGGTCGCCGTCGACCTCCAGCGTGGCCGTGCCGTCCGAGTGGGTCAGGGAGTGGACTCCGTCGAGGCCCCTCAGGCCCTCGACGGGCCGGTCGGTCTCGGCGATCATCGTGGTCCGGGTCATGTGACGCAGCTGCGAGAGGCTCCCGGTCTCGACGATGCGTCCCTGACGCACGATGGAGATGCGATCGGCGAGGGCCTCGACCTGGGCGAGGATGTGGCTCGAGAGCAGGACGGTCCGTCCCTGCTCCTTCGCCTCGGCGATGGCCTGCTGGAAGACGACCTCCATGAGCGGGTCGAGCCCGGCGGTCGGCTCGTCGAGGAGCAGCAGGTCGACGTCGGAGACGAGCGCGGAGATCAGGGCGACCTTCTGCCGATTGCCCTTGGAGTAGGTCCGGGCCTTCTTCCTCGGGTCGAGATCGAAGCGCTCGCAGAGCTCGTCCCGGTGTGCGCGGTCCAGGTGGCCCCGCAGCCGGGCGAAGAGATCGATCGCCTCGCCGCCGGTCATGTTCGGCCAGAGCTCGACGTCGCCCGGGACGTAGGCCAGCCGTCGGTGCACGTCGACGGCGTCCTTCCACGGGTCGGCCCCCAGGACGGAGACGGTGCCGCCGTCGGCGCGGAGCAGCCCGAGGAGCACTCGCATCGTCGTGGACTTGCCGGCGCCGTTGGGTCCGAGGTAGCCGTGCACCTCGCCCGGAGCGACCTCCAGGTCCAAGCCGTCGAGTGCTCTGGTGCCGCCGAAGGCCTTCACCAGTCCGTCGGCCCGGATCGCGGGTGTGCTGTCCATTGGTCTCACCTGTCCTTGCTGTCGGTGCTGTCGGTGGCGAAGGCGTCGGCCAGCTCGCTGTAGGCGTCCCCGGCGAAGATCCCCTGGGTGTAGATCTCGAGGACCGGACGCATATAGGGGCCGAACGCCTCCGGGGAGGTGTCCTCGGCGAGGACGTCGACACCGAGCAGGCGGTGGACCTGCTCGTGGAGGGCGAGGGAGCCGAGCGACCACAGGACGAGGACGACGATGCGCTCACGCGGGGTGGCGCTCGGCTTGATGAAGCCGGCGCGCTCGGCGTCCGCCGTGTAGGCCTCGGCGTCCGTGACGATGTCGTCGATGATCCGGGCCACGTGTGGCCCGCCCTCGCTGAGGGTGCGGACGAGGTAGCGCAGCAACGGGCGGCTGTTGTCGATCATCCGCAGGGTGGCCAGGGGGTCCATGTGCGGTCCCTCTGCCACCGCGGCCTGCTTGTTGGCGCGCATCAGGCCGGTGACGTGCGCGTCGCACGCCTGATGCAGCCCGTCCTTCGAGCCGAAGTGATGGATGACGAGGGCCTGTGAGACCCCGGCCTCGGCGGCGACTGCCTTGAGGCTCGTCCCGTTCACGCCGTTCTGGCCGAAAAGGCTGATCGCTGCATCGCGGATTCGTTCGGCACCGCTACCCACATCCTGCTGACTGTTCATTCAGTCAGTTTGTCCCTGACTGAATGGTCAGTCAACCGGGAAGTGGGCTCCGCCCCGGCTTGCGGCCCCGGGTGCCGACGAGCGGGTAGAACCACGCGCGGAAGCGCGGGTCCATGAGGGTCTGGCTGCACCGCTGGATCTCGTCGGCGGTGAGGCCTGCCGCCAGCAGGGGCGGCTCGATCTGCACCATGAGGGTGTGCAGGTAGTGCGCCGCCGTGTCGCCGCCCTTGACGATCTGGGTGCGCTGGCGCTGGTGGACCTCGACCAGGCCGTGGTCATCCATGTGGTCGCCGACCTCGCGGGCCCAGTGGATGGACTGCCCGGCGGCTGCCCCCACGGTCCCGTGGCCGACCTCCATGAGTCGGTCGAAGGCGGCGAAGTCCTCGGCCCCCGCGGTGGGGATCACTCGTGGCAGCGGCATGCCGAAGTCCTCGATGACGAGCCACCCGCCGGGGGCGAGCGTGTCGTGCCGTCGAGCAGCTCCTGCAGATACGTCATCTGGGCGTGCCCGAGGTCGGAGGCGGCCTGGAAGAGGTGCTCGCTCTCGCGGCGCCCGGTCGTGGTGGCGCTGGTCATCTGACACCTCGGTGTGTCGTCGTTCGGTGGACCCGACCACGCTCCACCTCGTGCGATTAATGGGTTAAGCGGTAATTACTCAGTAGATGAGAGGTTGCCGGTCGGTGGCCTCCGACCATGACGAAGCCCCCGGCCGGGGCCGGGGGCTTCGCGGACTGTCCTGGGCG
>JBQGNO010000078.1:0-13068 GCA_052087725.1 Janibacter sp.
CGGCCCTCGACGAGCGACTCGAGCGCCCAGACGAGGTGCGGCAGGTCGATGCGGTTCATCGTCGAGCAGTAGCAGACGTTCTTCTCCAGGAAGCTGATCTCCTGCTCGGGGAACATCTGCCCGAGGCGCTGCACGAGGTTGAGCTCGGTCCCGACGACCCACTTCGTCCCCGGCGGAGCCGCGGCGACGGTGGCGATGATCTTCTCCGTCGAGCCGACCTCGTCGGCGAGCTCGACGACCTCGTGGCGGCACTCCGGGTGGACGATGACGCGGACGCCGGGGATCTCCCGTCGTGCCGTCTCCACCGCATCGACGGTGAAGCGGCCGTGCACCGAGCAGTGCCCGCGCCACAGGATCATCCGCGCGTCACGGATCTGCTCGATCGTCAGTCCGCCCATCGGCTGGTGCGGGTCCCAGACCACGCAGTCGGACAGGTCGCCCTCGAGATCGCGCGCCCAGGTGTTGCGCCCGAGGTGCTGGTCGGGGAGGAAGAGGACCTTGCCCTCGCCCTCGACACCGCCGACCTCGTCGAAGGCCCACGTCAGCGCCTTCTCGGCATTGGACGAGGTGCAGATCGTCCCGCCGTGACGGCCGGTGAAGGCCTTGATCGCGGCGGAGGAGTTCATGTACGTCACCGGGATCGTCGACTCCGCGACGCCCGCCTCGACGAGGTCGTCCCAGCAGTCCTCCACCTGGTGCAGCGCCGCCATGTCGGCCATCGAGCAGCCGGCAGCGAGGTCGGGCAGGACGACGGTCTGGTCGTCGCTGGTGAGGATGTCCGCGGACTCGGCCATGAAGTGCACGCCGCAGAAGACGATGTACGGCGCATCCGGTCGCGCGGCCGCCTGCTTGGCCAGCTTGAAGGAGTCACCGGTGGTGTCGGCGAACTCGATGACCTCGTCGCGCTGGTAGTGGTGCCCCAGGACGAATACCTGGTCCCCGAGGGCCTCCTTGGCCGCGCGGGCGCGCTCCACGAGGCCGGGGTCGGAGGGGGCCGGCAGGTCGCCGGGGCACTCCACACCCCGCTCCGAGTGCGGGTCGGTCTCCTGCCCGAGGACGAGCAGGGGGAGGGACTTCGGCGAGGTCTGCGTGGTGGCGCTCACGGCAGGCATGCTCGCACAGTCCCGTCGCGAGGCTCGGTAGAGTCCAGCCGTGCATGTGCTCATCGCCCCGGACTGCTTCACCGGAACCCTCACCGCGACCCAGGCGGCTGAGGCGATCGCGGCCGGGTGGCGCGGTCGGGCTCCGGACGACCTGCTGACCCTGGTCCCGCTCAGCGACGGCGGCCCCGGGTTCATCGACGTGCTCACCACCTCACGTCCCGGGGAGTCCTCGGTCATCACCGTCACCGGCCCGCGCGGCGCCAGCGTGCCGGCGGCCCTGCACATCACCAGCGACGAAGGGGGACGACGCACCGCCTGGGTGGAGTCGGCCCAGGCGATCGGCCTGCACCTCCTCGACGCGCCCGAGCGCGATCCCGGGGTGACGACCACGTGGGGTCTGGGCGAGCTGCTCGCGGCGGCCCTCGAGCAGAAGGTCGACCGGATCGTCGTCGGGCTCGGCGGGTCGGGGACCAATGACGCGGGTGCCGGGATGCTCGCCGCCCTCGGCGCCGGCCCCCGCGATGTCCTCGGCGGCGGGGGAGCCGGCCTCATCGCGACCCGCGAGGGTGACCTCGCCGGACTCGTCGCGGCACGGGAGCGTTTCGCCGGGGTGGAGCTCGTCGCAGCCACCGATGTCGCCTCGCCGCTCCTCGGTCTCCAGGGGGCCAGTGCCGTCTTCTCCGAGCAGAAGGGGGCCGGCCCCGAGCAGTCCCAGCTGCTCGAGGGGGCCCTCGGGCACTTCGCCGAGCAGGTGCGTCGGGTCCTGCCCCCCGGGGCCGACCTGCTCACCGGCCGGGAGCGGCGCCTGGACCGGGAGCCCGGCGCCGGGGCCGCCGGTGGGGTCGGGTACGCCCTGATGCTCCTCGGTGGCCACCGCACCAGCGGTGTCGAGACCGTCCTCGACGCCGTCGGCCTGGCGGAGCTCGTCGCGGCCGCCGATGTCGTCATCACGGGGGAGGGGCGCCTCGACTGGCAGAGCCTGCAGGGCAAGGTCGTGGCCGGTGTCGCCGAGCTCGCCGCGGCCCACGCGACGCCGGCCGTGGCGCTCGCCGGCCAGGTCCTCATCGGTCGCCGCGAGGCGATGGCGCTCGGGCTGAGCGGCACCTATGCCGTCGCTGAGAAGCACGACGGGGTCGATGCCGCGATGGCCGACCCCGTCGGGACCCTCACCGCTCGGGCCGCCCGGGTCGCCACGACATGGTCACCCCGCCGATGATCCCGGGGCCGAAGGCGTAGGGTGGAGACCACGGGAACAACCGACACAGGGCTCGTGTTGACCCGGATGCGGCGGACTCCGTCGCCCACTACATACCCGAGTCGTGAGGACATCGCATGAGCGTCCAGGACACCCAGGCCAGCACCCCAGAAGTCGAGACCGACAGCCACGGCGTCATCCTCAGCGATGTCGCCGCCGGCAAGGTCAAGTCGCTCCTCGAGCAGGAGGGTCGCGATGACCTCCGGCTGCGGATCGGCGTCCAGCCGGGCGGATGCTCCGGTCTCGTCTACCAGCTCTACTTCGACGAGCGCTCCCTCGACGGAGACCTCGTCAAGGACTTCAACGGCGTCGGTGTCGTCGTCGACCGGATGAGCGCCCCGTACCTCTCGGGCGCCACGATCGACTTCGCCGACACGATCGAGAAGCAGGGCTTCACCATCGACAACCCCAACGCGGGCAGCTCCTGCGCCTGCGGCGACAGCTTCGGCTGAGCCGACGCGCGAGCCGACAGGGCCCTCCCACCGTTCCCGGTGGGAGGGCCCTTCGTCGTGGCGCATCTGTAGGGTGACGCGCGTGCCCATCGCCATCGCCGGATCCATTGCCACCGACCACCTGATGACCTTCTCGGGTCGCTTCGCCGACTCGCTCGTCGTCGACCAGCTGGACAAGATCTCCGTGAGTTTCCTCGCCCACAAGCTGGAGATCCGCCGCGGGGGAGTCGCGGCCAACATCTCCTTCGGCATGGCCAATCTCGGCCAGACGCCCGTCCTCGTCGGTGCGGTCGGGGAGGACTTCGCCGACTACCGCAGCTGGCTCGAGCGCCACGGCGTCGACTGTGGCTCCGTGCGGGTCTCCGAGACCCAGCACACGGCCCGCTTCGTGTGCACGACCGATGACGACATGGCCCAGATCGCGACCTTCTACGCGGGCGCCATGAGCGAGGCCCGCGAGATCGAGCTCGCCCCGATCGCCGATCGGGTGGGAAGCCTCGACCTCGTCCTCGTCGGCCCGGATGACCCCGAGGCGATGCGTCGCCACACGGCCGAGTGCCGCTCCCGGGGCATCCCCTTCGTCGCCGACCCGAGCCAACAGCTCGCCTTCGGCGACGGGGAGCTGATCCGCGATCTCATCGACGGCGCCGAGTACCTCATCACCAACGAGTACGAGGCGCACCTGACCGAGCAGAAGACCGGCTGGACCCAGGACGAGATCAATGCCCGCGTCGGCCATCGCGTGACGACGCTCGGCAAGGACGGCGTGCGGATCACCGGCACCGATCTCGACGAGCCGATCGTCGTCGGCGCCGCCCGCGAGGTGACCAAGGCCGACCCGACCGGGGTCGGTGACGCCTTCCGGGCCGGCTTCCTCGCCGGCATCGCCGAGGGCCTGCCGCTGCGCGAGTCGGCCGAGCTCGGCTCCATGCTCGCGACCTACGTCATCGAGACCGTCGGCACGCAGGAGTACGAGCTGGGCACCGCCCGCTTCCGCGAGCGCCTCACCGAGGCCTACGGCGCCGAGAGCGCCGACCTCATCGCCGGCCACATCCGCTGCGCGCGCCCCTGAGGCGCGCCGCGAGCGACCGGGATGCCACCCCCCTTCCCCCCGACGGAGCCCGCCGGCACCTCTGCGCTGTGGGCGGGGTACCTGCGCGCCGGGCTGGAGTCCGTCGGCTCCGGCCATGACGCGGAGGTCGTCGGGGTCGGTGGTGCCCTCGACCCGTCATCGGTGCTCACGGCCTACCGCCTCGGCATCTTCCCCATGGGCTTGGGCGAAGGGGGTGGCCCGCCGATGGGGTGGTGGTGCCCCACGTGGCGGGGCGTCCTCCGGCCGGGTCGCGCCCACGTCTCCCGGTCGTTGCGCCGCTCGATGCGACGCTTCGCCGTGACCGTCGACGAGGCCTTCCCCGAGGTCCTCGCGGCCTGCGCCGACCCGAGACGCGAGGGCTACTGGATCACCGACGAGGTCGCCGGCGCCTACCTCGAGCTGCATGCGCTCGGGTGGGCGCACAGCGTCGAGGTCTGGGAGGGCGGGGCCCTCGTGGGGGGTCTCTACGGCCTCGCGATCGGCGGGCTCTTCGCGGGGGAGTCGATGTTCCACCACGCCACCGACGCCTCCAAGACGGCGCTGGTCCACCTCGACCGGCTCGTGAGCGCGGACGGTGACCCGCGCCGGATCATCGACGTCCAGTGGCGCACCACCCACCTGGGGTCGATGGGCATCGAGGAGATCCACCGCCGGGAGTACCTGGCCCGGCTGCCTGCCGCGCTTCAGGCGCCGGCGCTCGACCTCAGCTCGATGGCGTAGGCGACGCCGCCCCCTTCGTCCTGCGCGAGTGCGGTCCGCGACAGCAGCAGGTGGCCCCGCATCCGGCACCAGGCCGGGACGTCCGCATCGGCAGCCGGGTCGTCGGCGAGCAGGCGCACCCGGGTGCCCTCGGCGGCCGTGCGAGCCGTCCGGGCGATGTCGATGATCGGCTGCGGGCACAGGGTCCCGCGGGAGTCCACGTCGATGACGATCGGGTCGTTCACAGGTCTGCCGTCCCGAGGCGCTGCCGGCAGGTGCCCACGACCTCCGCCAGCTCGTCGCACAGGCGCCCGACGTCCGCGGCCCGGTCCGGCGCCACCATCGCCAGGGGCAGGGTGAGGCGCACATTGCCCTGGGTCAGCGCCCCCATCGCCGCGAGCACATGGCTGGGTTCGAGGGTGTCGGCGGTGCACGCCGACCCGGACGCCACGGCGAGGCCGCGTCGGGCGAGCTCGTCGAGGATCGTCTCCCCGTCGACGTAGAGCACCGAGAAGGTGCACACGTGCGGCAGCCGGTCCTGCGGGTCGCCGACGACGTCGACGTCCGCGATCGCGCTCGCCGCGGCGCGGACCCGGTCGATGAGCTCGCGGGCCGTCCGCGCGTCGTCCTCACGGGCGGCTTCAGACTGCTGCCAGGCCTCGGCGGCCGCGAGAGCGGTCGGCACGTCGACGGGGTCGAGTGCGAGCCCGCCCTCGTGCGGGCTCGCCGGGTGGTGCGGAGCGAAGCGGGTCCCCGTGCGCACCACGAGCACCCCGAGACGGGGTCCTCCCCACAGGGACGCGTCGCCGACGAGGACGTCGAAGTCCGTGGGGACGGCGTCCCGGCCCAGGCCGGCCCGGGCGTCCACGAGGAGCGGGACGCCGTGCTCGGCCGTCACGGCGCGGGCAGAGGCCACGGGCTGGCGCGTCCCGACCTCCTGGTTGGCGGACTGCAGGACGGCGAAGGGGGTGTCCTGCGTGATCGCCTCGCGCCACGTCTCGAGGTCCACGGACCCGAGGGGCGACACCGGGACCTCGACCGGCGGGTCCTCTCCGGACCGGAGCCACCGCAGGAGGCTGGAGTGCTCGACGGCGCCGGTCACGGGCGCCCCGGTGCGTCGACGTCGGCCCCGGGCCAGTCCGGCGAGGGCGGTGCGGGCCGCCTGGTCACCGCTCGCGTGGAAGGTGACCTCGTCCGGACGCGCGCCCAGGCCATCGGCGATGAGCGCCCGGGCCCGGTCCAGCAGGGACCGGCTCCGGCGCCCCGCGGCATGCCGGGCCGTGGGGTCGGCCCAGGCCAGGTCGTGGGCCGAGCGCCAGGTCGTCAGAGCCGCCGGGAGCACGGGGCCCGGGGACGCGTCGAGGAGCCCGGTGGGGCCCTCTGCAGGGCGGGTCGGGGAGGACGAATCGGTCTGGGGCGCCACGCATGCAGGGTAATGCCGCCCTTCGTCGGTTGGGCGTGCCTCCTGCGGTAACGTGACCCTTGTCTTCTGAACACTTCGGACCAGTAGTAGGTGCCCCTTGCCTGTGTCTTCGAGCACGACCTCCCGGCGTACGCGTCGTGGTATCGGTGCCATCGGACTCGTCGTCGCGATCTCGGCCGTCTCGGCCTGCAGCGCGGTCGGCGTCCACACCGATCCCAAGAACGGGTACCTGCCCGAGGGGATCACCGAGCAGTCCAAGTACGTGGAGAACCTCTGGATCTGGTCCTGGGTCGCCGCGCTCGCGGTCGGTGTCCTCGTCTGGGGCCTCACGCTGTGGTGCATCGTCGCCTACCGCCGCCGCAAGGACGACGACGGTTCGCTGCCGGTGCAGCTGCAGTACAACGTGCCGCTGGAGATCCTCTACACCGTCGTCCCGATGCTCATGGTCGGCGCGCTGTTCTACTACAACCAGCAGGCGCAGCACGAGCTCATCGACACCTCCAAGGAGCCGGACCAGACGATCAACGTCGTCGGCAAGCAGTGGAGCTGGGACTTCAACTACGTCGACGAGGACGTCCACGAGGCCGGCCTGATGGCCCCCCTGGACGGCGAGGAGGGGCACGAGAAGAACCTCCCCACGCTCTACCTGCCGAAGGGGGAGCGCGTCGAGTTCGTCCTGACCTCCCGTGACGTCATCCACTCCTTCTGGGTGCCCGCCTTCCTCGAGAAGATGGACGTCAACCCCGGCATCGTCAACCGCTTCCAGGTGGTGCCGACCGAGACCGGCACCTTCCAGGGCAAGTGCGCCGAGCTGTGTGGCGCCTACCACGCCCAGATGCTCTTCAACGTCAAGGTCGTCGAGCCGGCCGAGTTCGACAAGCACATGGCCGAGCTGGAGAAGAAGGGCCAGACCGGCCTCTTGGAGAACGACCTCAACCGCGAGAAGATCAACAAGCAGGACCGCAAGTACGTCGAGGACGACCGGCGCGATGAGAAGCTCATCGAAGGCGAGGAGAACTGATGTCCACCATTCCCGGTGCACTGTCCCGGAACACCTCAGAGGCCGAGGTCTCGGAGCGCACCATCGCGCGGCGTGAGAAGGCCGGCTCGCAGTTCTTCCGCTACATCACGACGACCGATCACAAGGTCATCGGCAACATGTACCTCGTGACCAGCTTCATCTGGTTCCTCCTCGGCGGGCTCATGGCCCTGGTCATCCGCCTCGAGCTGTGGTCGCCCGGGCTGCAGGTGGTGGACAACCCCGAGCAGTTCAACGAGATGTTCACCATGCACGGCACGGTGATGCTGCTGCTCTTCGCGACACCCTCCTTCTCCGGCTTCGCCAATGCGCTGATGCCGTTGCAGATCGGTGCTCCCGATGTGTCCTTCCCGCGACTGAACATGTTCGCGTACTGGCTCTACCTCTTCGGCAGCCTCATCGCCGGTGCGGGTCTGCTCACCCCCGGTGGGGCAGCAGCATTCGGCTGGACCGCCTACGCACCGCTGTCCGACCCGACCTACAGCCCCGGAGTCGGTGGCGACCTGTGGGTCTGGGGTCTGGCCCTCACGGGTTTCGGCACCATCCTCGGTGCGGTCAACTTCATCACCACGATCATCTGCATGCGCGCTCCCGGCATGACGATGTTCCGGATGCCGGTCTTCACCTGGACCGTCCTCATCACCTCGGTTCTGGTCCTCATGGCCTTCCCCGTCCTGGCCGCGGCCCTGATCGGGCTGGGCGTGGACCGAGCGTTCGGCGGTCAGATCTTCGCCGCGGAGAGTGGTGGTGCGCTGCTGTGGCAGCACCTCTTCTGGTTCTTCGGGCACCCTGAGGTCTACATCCTCGCGCTGCCCTTCTTCGGTGTGATCTCCGAGATCCTCCCGGTCTTCTCCCGCAAGCCGATCTTCGGCTACAAGACCCTGGTCTTCGCGACGATCGCCATTGCTGCCCTGTCCGTCTCGGTCTGGGCGCACCACATGTACGGCACCGGTCAGGTCTTCCTGCCCTTCTTCGCGATCATGACGATGGCGATCTCGGTGCCCACCGGCGTGAAGTTCTTCAACTGGATCGGCACCCTGTGGGGCGGCAAGCTCGTCTTCGACACCCCGCTGATCTGGGCGCTCGGGTTCCTCGTGACCTTCCTCTTCGGCGGTCTCACGGGCGTGATCATGGCCAGCCCGGCGATGGACTTCCACATCACCGACACCTACTTCATCGTCGCCCACTTCCACTACGTGCTCTTCGGCACGATCGTCTTCTCGTTCTTCGGCGGGATGTACTTCTGGTGGCCCAAGCTCACCGGCAAGATGCTCAACGAGTTCCTGGGCAAGCTGCACTTCTGGCTGCTGTTCATCGGCTTCCACATGACCTTCCTCATCCAGCACTGGCTGGGCGTCGAGGGCATGCCGCGCCGCTACGCGGACTACATGCCCGAGGACAACTTCCAGCTGGCCAACCAGATCTCCACGGTCGGCTCGCTCATCCTCGCGGTGAGCTTCCTTCCCTTCTTCTACAACGTGTGGAAGACGCACGTCAGTGCGCCGAAGGTCGAGGTCGACGACCCGTGGGGCTACGGGGGCAGCCTCGAGTGGGGCACGTCCTGCCCGCCGCCGCGGCACAACTTCACCTCGATCCCGCCGCTGCGCTCCGAGCGTCCGGTCTTCGACATGAACCACCCCGAGTACGCGCCCGCAGCGATCAAGGCCCGGGTGGCCAAGAAGGCGGCTGCCACGACGAGCCAGGACGAGGTGACCCGATGAAGACCAACACCCTGAAGTCCGAGATCGCTTTCTTCGCTTTCGTCGGCGTCTTCTTCGTCGCGGTCGCCAGCCTGTACGGGTTCTGGACCGGCTGGACCGAGGAAGTGGGATGGGTCGCGCTGTACCTCTGCGCTGGCCTCTGCGGCATGGTCGCCTTCTTCCTCTGGTCGGTCGCTCGCAAGCTGCCCGCCCGTCCCGAGGACGACGAGCACGGTGAGATCTCCCAGCAGGAGGGCCCGTACGGCACCTTCGCGCCGTACTCCTGGTGGCCGCTCTGGTTGTCGCTGGCCGCCTCGCTGATCTTCCTCGGAGTGGCCGTGACGCCCTTCATCGCAGCCTTCGGTCTGATCATGGGTGTCTGGGCCGTCTGCGGCTGGGTCTTCGAGTACTACACGGGCGAGAACGCCCACTGAGAGGGCGTACACTCGTTGGGAGGGGCCACGGACAGCACGGTCCGGGGGCCCCTTTCAGCGTCTTGAGCGGTGCGGATGCGCCATGACCGGGTCCCGGGTGTGGCGCATTCCCCGTGTTCTTTTGGGGGGTGCATCTCTTCGTGAAGGTCATCAGGTCCCGCGTCGGGGTCCTTGGTTGTGCTGTCGTCTTCGCGCTCGTCCTGTCGGGGTGCGTCGGGGGGTCGTCGTCGAGCGAGGAGTCGAGCTCGAGTTCCTCCAGCGCGGCCGAGAAGGAACCGCCCGCGGCGGAGGTCAAGGTCAGGCCGGCCAAGGGGAGCACCGATGTCATGCCCGATGACCCGATCACCGTCCAGGTGATGCGCGGCGACCTGTCCACGGTGAGCGTCACCGGGCCGGGCGGGCACGAGGTGGAGGGGACCGCCGAGGGACAGAAGTGGTCCTCCACCGCTCGGATGAAGCCTGATGCCACGTACACCGTCGCGGTGACCGCCGAGGGCCCCGAGGGCGGGACGACGACGCAGAAGAGCACCTTCACCACGCACGAGCCCGAGGTGACCGCCACGTACGGGGTCGTCTATGACGGGCGGACGGTCGGGGTCGGGATGCCGGTGAGCATCCAGTTCGACTCGGTGGTCACCGACAAGGCCTACCGCCAGAAGATCGAGAAGGCCGTCTCGGTCAAGACCACTCCCAAGGTCGAGGGGTCCTGGGGCTGGCTGGACAACCGACAGCTGATGTGGCGTCCCAAGGAGTTCTGGAAGCCCGGGACCAAGGTCACGGTCGATGCTCCCCTCACCGGCTTCCGGACCGGAGCGGACAAGTGGGTCGGTGAGGACGCGAGCGGGTCGATGACCATCGGTCGCAAGCAGGTCTCCGAGGTCGACATCGCCAAGCACGAGATGACGGTGCAGCGCCGCGGGGAGACCGTGAAGACCTACCCGGTGAGCAGCGGCAAACCCGGCAAGGAGACCGAGACCCGATCGGGCATGAAGGTCGTCATCAACAGCAAGCGTGAGATGACGATGGACTCCGAGACGGTCGGGATCGAGAAGGGGGAGCCGGGCTACTACAAGGTGGACACCGACTACAACGTCCGGGTCACCTGGACCGGTGAGTTCATCCACTCCGCGCCGTGGTCGGTCGGTGCCCAGGGCAGCAGCAATGTCTCCCACGGCTGCGTCAACATGGCCCCGGAGCACGCGCGATGGTTCTACGAGCACTCCTTGCCCGGGGACCCCGTGGACTTCACCGGGTCGGATCGCGAGTTCCTCCCGACCGAGGGCATCGGTGTGTGGCAGTACTCCTACGGGCAGTGGAAGCAGCAGAGCTCCCTGTCCTAGCCCCAGCCGAGGTCGTGGAGCCGATCCTCGTCGATCCCGACGTGGTGGCCGGCCTCATGGACGATCGTGATGGCGATCTCCTCGCGCAGGTCGTCGAGATCGGTGCACATGCGGGTCAGCGGGCCCCGGAAGAGGACGATCCGGTCCGGGAGTGCCCCGGCCGCCCACCCGCCGTCACGCTCGGTCAGGGGAGTCCCCATGTAGATCCCGAGCAGACTGGCATTGTCCTCGGGCGTCAGCCCCGGGTCGGCGTGCTCCGCCCCCGGCTCGTCCTCGACGAAGAAGGCGACGTTGTCGAGCATGCCGAGCAGTTCCTGCGGTACCTCGTCGAGGGCGGCGCGCATCGCGGACTCGAAGTCCTCGTCACTGATCTGCATGGTCAGGTCACCTCCGGGGTGATGGATGGGGTGGGCACCGGTCGACGGGTCGCGACGCGGTGCAGGTGGAAGCATGCTGTGCCGAGGAGGAGCAGGGCCAGGCTCGTGGCGGAGAGCCGGGCCAGCGAGGTCGCGGCGATGGGCACGACGGCACTCGAGAGCACCGCGTTGAGCAGGAGCATGACGAAGGTGGACACGGACGCCGCCGTGCCGCGTGCGTGCGGCACGGCGTCCAGCAGAGCCAGCTGGTAGACGGGGAGCGAGATCCCCGTGCCGAAGCCGATGGCGGTCGGTCCCACGACGGCCCAGGGCAGGCCACTGGTGGCCGGGAGGACGGCGAGGACGAGCCCGATCACCGCTCCGGTGATCGCGACGGTCTGGCCACCGGTGATCAGCTGGTTGCCGCTGGCGATGCCCGCCAGACGGGAGTTGGTGAAGGACCCGGTCATCATGCCGCCGACCATGGGGACGAAGAAGACCCAGAAGTCCTGTTCTCCCTTGCCGAGCAGGCTGACGACGAAGATCGGGGCCGCCGCGATGTACAGGAACTGCCCGGCGAAGGAGAAGGCCTGCGCGGCCGCGAGGACCTGGAAGCTGCGCCGTCGCCCCACCTGCAGGACGCTGGAGACGATGGCCCGCACGTTCATCGGGGTCCGGTTCGCCCTCGGGTGGCTCTCGGGGAGGAAGCACAAGGTGGTGATGGCGATGATCGCGCCGAAGACGCTGAGGAACCAGAAGATCAGCTGCCACGGGCCGAGGAGGAGCAGCCAGCCACCGATGATCGGGGCGATGGCGGGCCCGACGGCGAAGATCATCGCGACCGTGCCCATGAGTCGTTGGGCCGCCGGTCCCTCGTAGAGGTCGCGCACGACCGTGCGCGAGACGATCGTGCCGGCGCCGGCCGAGGCGCCCTGCAGGACGCGGAAGGCGAGCAGGATCGGCAACGACGGGGAGAAGACGCACCCGATCGACGCCAGGGCGTAGATCACCGCTCCCGTGATCATCACCGGCTTGCGGCCCAGGGCGTCGCTCAGCGGCCCGTGGAAGAGGCTCATGACGGCGAAGGCCCCGAGGTAGGCGCTGACGACCAGCTGCATCGACGCGCCGCTCACCTCGAAGTCCTCGCCCATCTGCGCGAAGGCCGGGAAGGCGGTGTCGATGGAGAAGGGGCCGAACATCCCCAGCAGTGCCAGCAGGAGCGTCGTCAGGGCCAGCGGGGCGGGGCGCGGCGTGCTCGGCCCGCTGGCTGTGATGTGGTCGCTCATGTCCGGGCCATCCTCGCACCACCGGGGAACGACGCAGGCCCCGGAGGAGATCCTCCGGGGCCTGCGATCGTCGACCGGGGTCAGTGCGTGGAGATCGAGTCCCGGTCCTTGTCCGTGTCCTCGGACTCGATGGCCTCGTGCCCGTGGTCATGGTGCGCGGCCTCGAGCTCTGCCGGAGTGACCGGATCCACGTCGCCACCGAAGTAGAAGGAGTGCAGCTTGGCGCGCAGGGCGTTCTTGCGTGCCGCCTTCTTGTCCTCGACGCCGTTCTCGTCCGTCGTCGCCGCGAGCTCCAGCGGGGGAGCGCCCTCGTGCTGGACCAAGGTCCAGCGCGTGTAGGGATCGATCGGCTCGTGGATCTCCTCGAAGTCGCCGCCGGCACCACGGTGGATGCGTCCGCTCTCCCGGCCGTGGAGGACGAGATCGCGGTCGTGCCGCTGGAGGCTGAGGCAGATCCGTCGGGTGGACCAGAAGGCCACGACCGGTCCGACGAAGATCAGGACACGCAGGATCCACGTGATGTCGTTGATCGACATCCCGAACTTGATCGCCATGATGTCGTTGCTCGCGGCGAACATGTTCACGCCGTAGAGCGTCAGGGCGGCCATGCCCAGCCCGGTGCGGGTCGGAGCATTGCGCGGGCGGTCGAGCAGGTGGTGCTCACGCTTGTCCCCGGTGACCCACGCCTCGATGAAGGGGTAGGCGATCATGCCGCCGTAGAAGGCGGGGATGACCAGGAGCGCACCGATGATCACCGGCCAGGCCCAGGTGAAGCCGAAGGTCTCGAACTCCAGGAAGCCCGGCAAGAGACGTAGTGCCCCATCGGGGAAGCCCATGTACCAGTCCGGCTGGGCGCCGGCGGTGGTGGCATTGGGCTCGTAGGGGCCG
>JBQGNO010000079.1:0-911 GCA_052087725.1 Janibacter sp.
GTGGCCGACCCCCGCGACGCCTCGCGGATGCTCGTCGCGGTCGACGTGGACGGGCCGGGCTACGCGGGTCTCGCGTCGACCCGGCAGCGCGACCGCATCCTCGTCGAGCGGCTGGGTGACCTCGGCTGGCACCACTTGCGTCTGTGGGCGGTCGACATCTTCGCCGACCCGGCCCGTCAGGAGGCACAGGTGACCCGGGCCGTGCGGTTGGCGATCGAGGAGGACGAGGCATGAGCGACCAGCACGAGCCCGACGAGGAGGACGCTCCTGCGACGACGCCGCGCGTGCGTCGACGCAGGCCCGACCAGACCCGCGACGACACCGATCGCGGGTGGGGCGAGCGGCCCGGCGAGGACGAGCACGACCGCTGGCTGCGCGAGCAGCGTCCCCCGCACTGGGAGTGAGCGTTACGCCCTTGGGGACAGGTGGGTGCCGGCGATCATGCAGCGCACCGACCCACCCGCGCCCTCGATGGTCGGGATGGGTGTGCTGAGCACGCGGCACGACCGCTCGATGAGGTCGAGCTGGTCCGGGCGAAGGGAGTCGGCCGCGGTCGTCGAGATCGCCAGGACGCGATCACGTCCGTCACGGTCGGCGCGGCTCCCCGTGAGCTCGATGCAGTTGCCGGCGAACCGGCCGACCTGCTCCGCGCTCAGCTTCACCACGGACGTGCCGGAGTCGCGGAGCCGACCGATGACGCGCTCGCGCTGACCCTCGTCGCGGATGAGGTCGGCGCCGATGAGGGCCACGTCCGTGCCGACCGACATCAGCACATTGGTGTGGTAGGTCAGGAGGCCTGCGTCGTCGACGGCGCCGAAGAGCACCGGCTCGTAGTCGTGGTCCGCGCAGAAGTCGGACAGCAGCTCGGGAGAGAGGCGGTTGGACCGGCAGGCGTAGGCGAGCCGGGCCCC
>JBQGNO010000079.1:921-12966 GCA_052087725.1 Janibacter sp.
GCTGCGACGGATGCGCGGGATCCCCGGCATCGTCAACACCGAGACGAGCCTGCTGCTCAGCTCCGTCGTGCGCTACGCGCGGTCCGCGCACACCCCACGCACAGCACGAAGGGGGCCGGTCACCCGCAGGTGACCAGCCCCCCACGTGACAGGGAGTCAGGCGCTCAGGCGCTCTTGAGGGAGTCGCGGATCTCGCGGAGCAGCTCGATGTGCTCCTCGACGACCTCCTCCTCCTCGGTCATGTAGCGCGCCTTGAGGGCGGTGTAGGGCTTGATGACACCGAAGTACACGGCGGCGGCCATGATGATGAAGGCCACGATCGCGGTGATGAACGGGCCGACGGTCTGGAAACCGAAGATCTCCATGTTGTCGAAGTTGAAGTCGGCGCCGCCGGTGAGGCGGCCGACGATCTCCAGCAGGACATTGGTGAATGCGGTGACCACGCTGGCGAATGCCGTGGCGATGATCAGACCGGTGGCAATCTCGACGAGGTTGCCCTGGAGCAGGAACTCCTTGAAGCCCTTCATGGGACTCCTTCCACGTTGGTGAGCAGGGGTAAGAGACCCCTGTCGGAGTCCTCTCAGGGCATGAGTGTGGCGTCTCCATGGGCGTGATGCAGCGCTGCGCGCACGTGTCGGTGCCTCATCAACGACCCCGGACGAGGACGAAGCCGGTCCCCAGGCCGTGCTCAGGCCCCATTTCTCGCAGGATCGGCCCGATCTGGTCCTGCTGCAGTGTGAGGCGAACCACTGCTGTGTCTTCCGTCTCGGCGGGGACCGAGAGGACCGTCGCGCCGCGGACGAGCGGGTCGGCGTCCCCGGGCAGGTAGACGCCGACCTCGTCCCCGGGGGAGAGGTGGTCGGCGGGGGCCGCGAGGGGGAGCGTGAGCGCGGCGCCCTTGTCGCGTGGTGCCGAGGGTGCCTCGACCGCCGCGGGGCGGGTGGCTCCGAGGGTGAGATGCAGCGCGAGCAGGAGGGCGCAGGCGGACAACCCGCGACGCACGAGCGAGAGGCGCCAGGCCGCGCGCCGTGAGGGGCCGAAGAGTGACGGGAGGTGCTGGGCGAGACGCGAGGTGGCCATGCGCTCGACGCTAGGAGCACGTCGGCGCGGCGCGGGGTGGCGTCAGTCGGAGGTGGAGGAGGCGCTCGACGCCGTCGTGCTTGTGGACGACGAGCCGTCGGATGACGAGCTGGACGAGCCGGCCGTCGAGGAGCTGCCCGAGTCGGACGTGCTCGAGGACGAGCTCTCCGAGGTCTTCTCGGAGGACGAGCCGCTCTTGCCGTCAGCAGCGCGGGAGTCGTTGCGGTAGAAGCCCCCGCCCTTGAAGACGACGCCGACCGCGCCGTACTGCTTGCGCAGCGCGCCGGAGCACTCGGGGCAGGTGGTCAGCGAGTCATCGCTGAAGGACTGCACGACATCGAACTGGTGGCCGCACTGCGTGCAGGCGTAGGCATAGGTAGGCATCTCGTCCACAATTATAGGCCGTGGCTGGCCTACGCTCGCACGGTGACCGTCGTCCGAAGGATTCGTCGCACCGCGCTCGCGGCGTTGGTGATCATCGTGGTCCTCGTCGTTGTCCTCTCAGTCGCCGTCATCGGGCAGGGCCGACGCCCCCTTCCGCAGACCACGGGCCAGATCGAGGTGCCGGGCCTCGCGGGCGAGGTCGAGGTGCTGCGCGACGAGCAGGGTGTCCCGCACGTCTACGCCGACACCATGGGCGACCTCATGCGCGGACAGGGGTATGTACAGGCGCAGGACCGGTTCTTCGAGATGGACACTCGCCGGCACATCACCGCCGGACGGCTCGCCGAGCTGGTCGGCGAGCCCGGCGTCGAGACGGACAAGGTCATCCGCACGATGGGCTGGCGCACGGTCGCGGAGGCCGAGCTGCCGATGCTCGCCCCGAAGACCCGGCGGGCGCTCGAGGCCTTCGCCGAGGGGGTCAACGCCTGGCTGGACGAGCGCGGCTCCAATGCCTCGATGGGCATCGAGTACTCGATCCTGTCCATGACCTTGCCGGAGTACCGCGTCGAGGACTGGACCGCGGTGGACTCCCTCGCGTGGCTCAAGGCGATGGCCTGGGACCTGCGCGGCAACTACACCGGCGAGCTGACCCGCGCGGCGCTCGATGGTCAGGTCAGCCAGACGATGATCGACGACCTCTACCCGGCCTACCCCAGCGGTGAGCACGCGCCGATCCTCTCGGGGAAGGAGTGGCAGCCCGGCCGGACGAAGGGCGCCCGGGCCAAGGACACGTCGTCGCCGGGCGGCGACTCCACGCCCGCCGCGGCACGCACTGCCCTGGCGAGCACCGCGAGCGCGATCGATGCCATCCCGGCGATGCTCGGCCGGGGTGAGGGCATCGGCTCCAACTCGTGGGTCGTCAGCGGTGACCGTTCGACGACGGGCCGGCCCCTGCTCGCGAACGACCCGCACCTGGGCGTGAGCATGCCGGGGATCTGGTACCAGATGGGCCTGCACTGCCGCGAGGTCTCCGAGGCCTGCCCGGTCGACGTCTCGGGCTACACCTTCGCCGGGATCCCCGGCATCGTCATCGGCCACAACCAGGACATCGCGTGGGGCTTCACCAACCTTGCTCCCGATGTCACCGACTTCTACCTGGAGCAGATCTCGGGGGATCGCTACCTGAGGGATGGGTCGCTCGAACCGCTCGAGGAGCGCACGGAGACGATCAAGGTCGCCGGGGGGAAGGACGAGAAGATCACCGTCCGCTCCACCGCGCACGGGCCGATCCTCTCCGACGTGCTCCCGGGGGTCGCCGCGGCCGGTCGCGAGGTCGAGATCGACGGGCGCCGGACCAGCGACTACGCGGTCTCCCTCGCCTGGACCGCGCTCACCCCGAGCCGGACCGCCGATGCGATCCTCGCACTGAACTCCGCGACGAACTTCGAGGACTTCCGTGCCGCGGCCAAGGACTTCACCGTCCCGAGCCAGAACCTCGTCTACGCCGACACCGAGGGCAACATCGGCTACCAGGCGCCGGGGAAGGTCCCGGTCCGCAAGGGCGTCGACGGCAACCCGCCGGGCTGGCTCCCGGCGCCCGGCTGGGACTCCGACTACGACTGGTCCGGGTTCGTCCCCTTCGAGGACCTGCCGAGCGTGCTCAACCCGAAGGACGGGGTCATCGTCACGGCCAACCAGCAGGTGACGGCCAGCGCGACCCCCTTCCTCACGACGGAGTGGGACTACGGCTACCGCTCGCAGCGCATCGAGGACCTGCTCACGAGCGAGGACAAGGTCAGCCCGGACAAGATGGCCCGGATCCAGCTCGACACCCACAACGGGCTGGCGTCGACACTCATCCCGCACCTGCTCGACGTCGATGTCGACGACTTCACCCGGGACGGGCAGGACCTGCTGCGCACGTGGGACGAGAGTCAGCCGGTCGACGGCGAGGAGAACTCCGCGGCGGCGGCCTACTTCAACTCGGTGTGGCGCCACGTCGTCGAGGTCACCTTCAACGACGACCTGCCGGGGGACCTGCAGGCGAGTGGCAGCTCCCAGCACTGGGCGGCGGTCGAGCGTCTGCTGGACAAGCCCCGCAGCGCCTGGTGGGACGACCGCACGACTCCCGGCGTCATCGAGGGGCGCAACGAGGTGCTGCGCCAGGCGATGGTCGATGCGCGGCTCGAGCTGACCCGCACCCTGGGCAAGGACCCGGCCGACTGGGAGTGGGGCCGCATGCACGATGTGACCTTCCGGCACACGGTCCTCGGTGGCGAGGGCATCCCCGGACCCGTGCGGTCGTTGATGAACTCCGGCCCGCACCCGGTCGGGGGCGGCTCCTCGACGGTCGACGCGATGAACTGGGACGCCTCGCAGGGCTACGCGGTCACCTCCGCCCCGTCGATGCGGATGGTCGTCGACCTCGGTGACCTCGACGCCTCGCGATGGGTCAACCAGACCGGCAACTCCGGTCACCCCTTCAGCTCCCACTACGACGACCAGATCGACGCGTGGCGCGAGGGCGAGACCTATGCCTGGCCGAGCAGTCGTGAAGCGGTGCTCGAGGCGACCGAGGACACCCTGACCCTCACGCCCGCCGGATCCCCCTGAGGGAATCCGGTGGGTGGTCGGATTTCCTCAAGGGGATCCGGCGGCCGGGGTGGCGCCGAGGGCGGTGACCACGGTCGTGACGGGGACATCGTGCGGCTCGCTCGGCAGGACCTCGTCCGTGTGCTCGCCCGGGTGCAGCAGCACGAGCACCGGGCAGTCCCCGGCGAGCATCGGCAGGACCCGGTCGTAGCAGCCCCCGCCCTGACCGAGGCGGGTGCCGGCGCGGTCCACGGCCAGTGCCGGCACCACGGCCAGGCCCGCCTCCCGCGGCGCATCGAGGCCGAGCGGCCCGGCGTCCGGGTCGGCGAGATCGCGCCAGTCGAGCCGGAAGTCCGGCAGGGTGATCGGCACGAGGACCCGGTGACCCGCCGCCTGCAGCGCGGCGTTGAGTTCCTTCGTCGGCGGCTCGTGGGGGAGCGACTCGTAGGAGAGCGCCGTCGACGGTGCCTGAGGTGCGAGGGCCCCCGGGACTCGACAGCCGGCCTCCACCACGGCCGCGATCGCCCGGGCGTCCGCGGCCAGATCGCGGGAGGCCACGAGGGCCCGTCGGTGCGCCCGCAGGCGGCGGCGAGCGTCACCCTTCGTCACCGCGCCGGTAGCCATGACGGCATCGTAGGGTGACCGGCATGGCAGACGAAGGGCGCGTTGAGGCGGTTCGCCGGATGGCCGAGCGCGGGGAGGACCCACGCGCGATCACCGTCTTCGAGGACTACTGGCAGCAACTGGCCGACGGCGCCGAGGGGACGATCCCCGAGGAGACGATCGAGCCGCTCGTCGAGGTGCCCGAGCTCGCCGCCATCGAGGTCAGTGACGAGGAGCGCCGGGCCGCACTCGCTCGGGTCGCGGTCGTCAAGCTCAACGGTGGCCTCGGGACGAGCATGGGCATGAGCGGGCCGAAGTCCGCCCTCGTCGCCCGTGATGGGCACACCTTCCTCGACATCATCGCCCGCCAGCTCGTCGGGCTCGAGGAGCGGTATGGCGCCCGGCCGCCGCTGGTCCTGATGAACACTCCGCGGACGCGCGCGGAGTCTCTCGAGATCCTCGAGCGCTACCCGCAGATGGCCCGGCAGCAGCTCCCGCTGGACTTCCTCCAGAGCATGGCGCCCAAGGTCGACGCCGAGACGCTGGCCCCGGTCTCCTGGCCGGAGGACCCGTCTCTCGAGTGGTGCCCGCCGGGTCACGGTGATGTCTACGTCTCCCTGGCCGCGTCCGGGCTGATCGACCGGATGCGCGAGGCCGGCATCCGCTATGTCTTCATCTCCAATGCCGACAACCTCGGGGCCACGTGCGACCCGGACATCGCGGCCTGGCTGCTCGCGGAGGGCATCCCCTTCGCCGCGGAGGTCGCCGAGCGCACCCTCAACGACCGCAAGGGCGGCCACGTCGCGGTGCGCAAGGAGGACGGCCGCCTCATCCTGCGGGAGTCGGCGATGGTCGTCGACGGCGAGCAGGACCTCTTCCAGGACACGACGCGCCACCAGTGGTTCAACACCAACAACCTCTGGGTCGGCCTCGACGAGCTCGATGCCCTGATGCGCGAGCGGGACGGGATCCTCGGGCTGCCGATCATCGTCAACCGCAAGACCGTCGACCCCACCCGCCCGGACTCGACGAAGATCATCCAGATCGAGTCGGCGATGGGGACCGCGGTGGAGGCCTTCGACGGCAGCGTCGCGCTGCGCGTGCCGCGCTCGCGCTTCCGCCCGGTGAAGACGACGAACGAGCTGCTGCTCCTGCGCAGTGACGTCTTCGAGCTCGACGAGCAGTCCCGGATCGTCTCCCTCATCGACCACCCCGAGCCGCGGATCGGTCTCGACGGGCACTACAAGCTCATCGCCGATTTCGACGCGCGCTTCCCGCAGGGCCCCCCGTCCCTGCGGCAGTGCACCTCCTTCGCCGTCGAGGGAGACGTGGACTTCGGGGCCGGAGTCACGGCGGTCGGTGACGTCGAGGTCGTCGCGGGCTCACCGGCGACGGTGGCCGACGGCACCCGGCTGACCGGCCGCATGGAGCTGTCGGGGCGATGACGCGTCGTCGACCCGTGGTCCTCACCGGGACCACGCCGCAGGGGGAGTCGCTCACCCTGCGTCCCCTGCGAAGGGGGGATCGCCGGGAGTTCCTCGCGCTGCGGGCCCGCAATGCCGCGTGGTTGGGACGGTGGGACCCGTCGATGCCGCCGGGCGGTGAGCCCCGCCGGGACATCAGCCGTGACTTCACCGGCTACGTGAGGGGCCTTGCGGCAGAGGCGCGCTCGGGTCGAGGACTGAGTCTGGCGATTGTCGTCGACGAGGCGGTCGTCGGAGTCGTCTCCGCGAGCAGCATCATCGAGGGAGCGCTGCGCTCGGGCGCGATCGGGTACTGGGTCGGGGAGGAGGCCGCCGGCCGGTGGATCGCCCCGACCGCCGTGGCGATGCTCGCCGATCACCTCATGGACCCGAAGGGGCGTGCGCTGCACCGGATCCAGATCGAGATCCTCCCCGAGAACGCCCCGAGCCTGGCCGTCGTGCGCAAGCTCGGGCTGCGTGACGAGGGGATCCGGCGCGCCTATCTGCACATCGGTGGCCGGTGGCGTGACCACCGCGCCTTCGCCGTCGTGGCCGAGGAGATCGGCTCCGGAGGGCTCAGAGCACGTCTGTCACACCCACAACAGCAGTCACGTCCGCGACACACCAGCTAGCCTGCGACACGGTTGCGCACAAACTGCCTAACGTTGTCCTCGTGCAGCCGAGCAGCCTGATCTTCGTCCTTGTCGTGGCGATCTGGGCTGCCTATCTGCTCCAGTACTGGATCAAGCGACGTGACCACCTGGCCACCGTCCGGTCCGTCGACCGCTTCTCCGATGCGATGAGAGTGCTCGATGCCCACCGCATGAGCCGTGACAGCGCCGAGCCGACGCCGCGCTCCTACGCCGTCGCCCCGACCCGCGCCGCGCGTCCCGAGGTCACCGTCAAGCATGCCGAGGCTCCGCAGCGGGCCCGGGTCGTCGAGCCGGTCGTCGGTGCCCCGCGCCGCGTGCGCGGCCTGACCCTGGTGACGATGGTCGTCCTGCTGCCGATCGTCCTGCTCGTCACCGCCTTCGGTCCGCTGCCCTGGTGGGTCTCGCTCGCCTGGCTCGTGGGGGCCGTCGGTGCCTTCGGCTGGCTGCGCCAGGCCGTGCAGGCCGAGCGCGAGGCGCGATCGCGTGCCCGCGTCGCGGCTCGTCGGGCTGCCGCGTCCCCGGCCACCGGACCCCGTGGCGGCACCGAGCGTCCGGTGACCCGCACGACCACGTCGGTCGAGTCGCCCCGGACGGCTGCCCCCTTCGATGTCGCGGACGGGCCCGAGGCGCCGGTCGCCGAGGAGTCCGCACCGGTTGCCGAGCCCGAGCCGGGCACCTGGCAGCCGACCCCGGTCCCGCGCCCGATGTACACGATGAAGGCGAAGGCCGAGCGCGCCGCCCCGGCCCCGCTGCCGACGACGCCGGCTCCGCAGGCCCCCGCAGCGCCGGCCGCGGTGGACCCCAACGTCCCGCAGGTCATCGACGTCGAGGACGAGGAGCTCCCGGCCATCGCCGGCTGGGGCTGATCCTCCCGGTCCCGCCCCCTCCCTTGTCACCCCCACCCCGTCGCCCCAGTGGATGTATCCCCGAGCGTGGGGACGCTCGGATGCACATCGACCCGATGGATTTCGTCGTCAGACGGGGTAGGGGGAGTCTCCGGGCTCGATGTCATTGCGCTCCTCGGCCTGGGCGATGTCCTCCCGGATCACGTCCTGCTCGTCCTCGGTCGCCAGCTCCTCCGGGTGCTCCACGTCCTCCGGAGTGGGCTCGAGGAGGTTGTGGCCCACGGCGTTGAGGACCGCGACCAGCGGGACCGCGGTGAGAGCGCCGATGACCCCTCCGACGATGATGCCCGTGGCGATGCCGAGGATCACCGCGAGCGGGTGGACACGCACCGCCCGGCCGAGGAGGAGGGGCTGGAGCACATTGGACTCCAGCTGCTGGACCGCGATGACGATGAGCAGCATGAGCAGGGCCGTGATCGGGCCCTCGGCGACGAAGGCGAGGGCGACGGCGATGAAGCCGGACAGCAGCGCCCCGACGATCGGGACGAAGGAGCCGAGGAAGACGACGAGGGCGATGCCGGAGGCGAAGGGCACGCTGAGCACGAAGGCCCCCAGGCCGATCCCGATCGCGTCGACCCCGGCGACGAGGATCGTCGCCCGGGTGAAGGCCTTGAGCTGGTTCCAGGCGATCGCCCCCGAGGAGAGGACCTTGGTGCGCGCGTTGCGGGGGAAGAGGCGCACGACCCAGGCCCAGATGCCGGGGCCGTCGTAGAGGAAGAAGAAGAGGGAGAACATCACGAGGAAGAAGCCCGTGAGCACCTGCCCGACGGTCAGCCCGGCCTGCGTCGCCAGCGTGGAGATCTGATCGTCCTGGGCGACCTTGGCCCACTGCTCCGCCAGCCAGCCGGTGACCTGCCCCTTCTCGAGGTTGAAGGTCGACTCGACCCAGTCGCGCGTCTGGGACAGCCCCTCGGTCACCTGGTCGATGATGTCGCTCAGCTGCGTGGCGAACTGATTGCCGACGAAGCTGAAGAGCGCGACGATCGCGGCCAGTGTCCCGAGGACCGTGACGCCGGCCGCCAGCGCCTTGGGCAGCACGACCCGCAGCCGGTGGAAGAGAGGGTCGAGAAGCGCGGCGAGCAGCAGCGCGATGATCACGGGGAAGACGACCTCGGACAGGATCGAGATCAGCTTGAGCAGGGCGATGACGCCGACACCGATGATCAGCGAGCGCCACACCCACTCCGAGACCGCCCGGACGGTCGGCGGCACGGCCGCCGGGGACTCCGCGGACTCCGGCGCCGTCCGGACGACGATCGGCGGGTCCTCCACACGCGGGGGAAGCTGCGGCATCCGGCGGGGGAATCGGGGTAGCCGAAGGTCCTTCAGGCGACGCTTGTCGGTCATCCACGTCCTCCGGACACTTGGGTGCGCTCGACTCTAGCCGTCCTGATTTTCGGCGCAGCCCGAGCCGGTGTTAGTGTTACCGACGTTCTTGGGGCTGTGGCGCAGTTGGTAGCGCGTCTCGTTCGCAATGAGAAGGTCAGGGGTTCGAATCCCCTCAGCTCCACCGCTAGTCACGCAGCGGCCGTCCCCTCCTGGAGGGGACGGCCGCTTCTGCGTAGCGCCGTAGGGTGGGCGCATGCTCACGGCAGCGAAGACGCGGGTTATCAACGCCGCGAAGAAGCGAATCACCCGTCCTCCCGAGAACTCCTCGCGTCACTATCTGCACGAGTGGGCCAAGGAGGCGGCCTCGGTCGGGTCGACCAAGGACTTCCGGGTCCTCGACGTCGGCGCGGGCACGGCGCCCTACCGAGAGCTCTTCGCGCAGGTCTCCTACGAGACCTCCGACCTGGCGCAGACGAAGAAGCAGTACGGCGAGCTCGACTATGTCTGCGATGCGACGGACATGCCGATGGCGGACGACACCTTCGACCTCGTCTTCTGCTCGCAGACGCTCGAGCACGTCGCCGAGCCGGTCAAGGCCCTCACCGAGATGCGCCGGGTGCTCAAGCCGGGCGGGCAGGCCTGGCTGTCCGCGCCCCTCTTCTACGCCGAGCACGAGATCCCCTACGACTACTACCGCTACACCAAGTACGCCTGGCGCTACATGGCGGAGGAGTCCGGCTTCCGGGTCAAGGACATCTCGTGGTTGGAGGGCTACTTCGGGACGGTCTCGTACCAGCTGAACGTCGCGGCGAAGTCGCTCCCCGTCGACCGTCCGACGCGTGCCGTCATGCACATCCTCGCCCGCCGCTTCGCGGCCCGGGACATGGAGTCGAAGTTCACCCGACGTGGGATGTGCAAGAACTACCGAGTCACCCTCGTCAAGCCCTGATCAGCGCTGCCGGAGGTCAGCCCAGCCCCTCGATCATCGGCACGACATCGGCGATCGAGTCGAGCACCCACGTCGGGCGGAAGGGGTGGCGGGTGATCTCCTCGCGCTGCGTCGATCCGGTGAGCACGAGCGCCGAGCGCAGTCCGGCCTCGATCCCGGCGATGATGTCGGTCTCCATCCGGTCGCCGATCATCACCGTGGACTCGGAGTGCGCCTCGATGGCGTTGAGGGCCGAGCGCATCATCAGCGGGTTGGGCTTGCCGACGTAGTAGGGCCGCACGCCGGTCGCGGCCGTGATGAGCGCGGCCACGGACCCGGTCGCCGGGATCGGCCCGTCCGGCGAGGGGCCGGTGACGTCGGGGTTGGTCGCCATGAAGCGAGCACCGCTGGTCACCAGGCGGATCGCCTTGGTGATCGAGCTGAAGGAGTAGGTGCGGGTCTCGCCGAGCACGACGAAGTCCGGGTCGGTCTCGTCGAGGATGAACCCGGCCTCGTGGAGCGCCGAGGTCAGGCCGAACTCGCCGATGACGAAGACGGTGCCGCGGCCCCCTTCGCCCGCGCTCTGCTCCGCGAGGAACTGGGCGGTCGCCAGGGCGGAGGTCCAGATCCGCTCCTCGGGCACATCGATCCCCGACGTGCGCAGGCGGGCCCGCAGGTCGCGCCGGGAGTAGATCGAGTTGTTGGTCAGCACGAGGTAGGACCGCTCGAGGCGCTCCAGCTCGGCGATGAAGTCTGAGGCACCGGGGATGGCGTGCTGCTCGCGCACGAGCACCCCGTCCATGTCGGTGAGCCAGCTGCACACGCTCCGGTTGGTCATGGGGTCAGGCTAGTGATCGGGCGAAGGGGGCGTGGCCCGACACGGAGTCACGCCCCCTTCTCCCTGTGGTGATCAGGCCGAGCGACGACGCCCGGTGACCACGGCGATGCCCGCGCCCACGACGGCGACGACGAGGGCCAGGCCCCCGAGGACACGGGCGGGAGTGTCGGACGAGTCATCCGCAGACGATCCCGCGGTCGCGGTGACCTTCTCGTCCTCCTCGCCACCGGCAGCAGCCGCGCCGTGGGCCCCGTCCTGCGCCTCGGTCACCTCGACGACCGGCGCCGGATGCTCCGGCTCCTCCCCGCCCGTCGGCTCATCGGCCCAGTCGACGACCTCACCATCGGTGTAGGTCTGCTCGGCCGGCAGGACGAGGGTCCCCGGCTCGGGGAGCGGGCCCCCGCTGATGGAGAACTCCTCGTACTCACCGGGGGCGATGGCCGCGTCCTCGTCATCGGCCGTCCAGGTGATCGTGCGGGGCGCCTCGGTGAGGTTGAGGTCCTTGGTCTTGACCGGCTCGGGGAGCTTCTTCGTGGTGACCTTCGCCGTCCAGCCGGGGACCGGCCGCGTGGAGACGCTCGCGATCGGGGTGTCCTGGGGGAGGGTGACGACGAGCTTGTCGGTCGAGGCGGAGTCCGACTCGTTGGGGACCCTGAAGGTCAGGGCCGCGTAGCCGCCGGAGGCCGTGGCGTCCGCGTGGACGGTCACGTGCGCGGAGGCGGGCTGGACCCCGATCGCGACGCCGCCGGCGGCGATCGCCAGGGCAGCGGTGGAGCGCAGGGTCAGGTGGGTGGAGCGGTTCATGGATGGTCCTTCGTGACGTGGTGTGCAGGATCGAGTCGCCGACCCGCCCCACGACGAAGGGAGCAGGTCAGGCGACCCCGGGAGCGCGGCGGACCGGTGGGCCGCGTCGTCCGACGCCGCCGAGCACGGGGACCGTCGAGACGTACTCACCCCCTCCGAAGGGGGCGAGTACGCGGCGGGTGGGCGAGGGGAGCGGCGGCGCCATCGGCAGGTGCGGCAGCAGCAGCCCGGCGATGCGCCAGGCGGCGTCCTCCCCCTTCGTCAGGACGACGCCCAGGGCCACCGCCGCGAGGAGGTGGCTGAGGGCCATCGTCAGCGTGGAGTGCTCGCCGTGTGTCAGCGCGGCCATCACGCCGGAGGTCGGCGCATCGCAGGTCAGCCCGACGCCGTGACCCACGTGGGCTCCGGGCGGGCTCGCACCGGGCGAGCAGGCGACGGAGCGCTCGGTCAGGGTGAGGCCGGCGTG
>JBQGNO010000080.1:0-5293 GCA_052087725.1 Janibacter sp.
GATCTCGTCGGACGTGCCCGGCTCCTGGCCACCGAACTGGTTGCAGGGCAGGCCGACCACGGTCAGGCCCTGCGGGCCGTAGGCCTCGTGCAGGCCCTCGAGGCCGGTGTACTGCGGGGTCAGGCCGCACTTCGACGCGACGTTGACGAGGAGGGCGGGCTGGCCGCTGGTGAGGTCGCGCAGCGTGCCGGCCGTGCCGTCGAGGCGGGCGATGGGGGTGTCGAGGATGCTCATGCGGCCGACCCTAGTGGCCACCCTGCACGCGGCGGCAGTCGTATGCCATCATCGTCATATGGCGATGACAGTGTCGGATGGCGATGCAGTGGCGATGTCGGAGCGGGCGGCGGTGAATGCGGCGTCCTGCCTCTTCCACGGGCTCGGTGATGGCTCACGGCTGATGATCGTGCAGCACCTGAGCCTCGGCGAGCACCGGGTGGTGGAGCTGACCGAGCACCTCGGTCTGGCCCAGTCGACGGTGAGCAAGCACTTGGCCTGCCTCCTCGACTGCGGTCTCGTCACGGTCCGGTCTCAGGGTCGCGCCTCGATGTACTCCCTCGCCCACCCCGAGGCCACCCTTGGGCTGCTCTCCGCGGCGGAGCGCCTCTTGGCGCTCACGGGTGACGCAGTGGTCCTGTGCCCCGTCTACGGGACGGGCCGATGAGCACGCACGTGGCTCCCCAGGCGCCCACGGTGGAGCGACGGTCCGTCCTCGGCCGTCGCGCTCAGCTGCTGGCCGGTGCCTCAGTCCTCTACAACGCCATCGAGGCGGTCGTGGCCATCGCGGCCGGCGCCGCCGCGTCGTCGATCGCGCTCGTCGGCTTCGGTCTGGACTCGCTCGTCGAGATGGGCAGCGGCCTGGTGATCCTGTGGCAATTCCGCGCCGCTCTGCCCGAGACGCGGGAGCGCCAGGCGCTGCGCCTGATCGCGATCACCTTCTTCGCGCTCGCGGGCTACGTGGGCGTCGAGTCCGTCCGCAGCCTCCTCAGCGGCGAAGGGTCCGACCACTCGACGATCGGCATCGTCGTGGCGGCGGTCTCCTTGGTGATCATGCCCCTGCTGTCGTGGGCGCAGCGCCGCACCGGGCGCGAGCTCGGGTCGGGCTCCGTCGTCGCCGACTCGAAGCAGACCCTGCTGTGCACCTATCTGTCCGCTGTCGTCCTCGTGGGGCTGCTGGCCAACAGCCTCCTCGACTGGTGGTGGGCCGATCCGCTGGCCGCGCTCGTCGTCGCGGGCGTCGCTCTGCGGGAGGGTCTGGAGGCTTGGCGGGGCGAGTCCTGCGGGTGTGGTCCAGCGGTGGGTGAAGGGGGCTGCTCGGCCTGATCGACGGCCTACGCCCGGGGCACCGTGAAGCGCTGACGGTAGGACGTCGGGGTGGTCGAGTACGCGGCCGTGAAGTTCTGCCGGAAGGTGACCGCGCTGGCGAAACCGCAGTCGGTGGCGATCCGCCCGATGGGGTGGTCCGTGGTCTCGAGCAGTCGGCGGGCCTCGTCGAGTCGTCGGGCCATGACCCAACGCGCGGGCGTCGCCCCGGTCACCTCGGTGAACCGTCGGGTGAAGTTGCGCCGGCTCATCCCGGCGTGTGCCGCGAGCTCGTCCACGGACAACGGGTGCTCCAGGCGGGAGCGGGCCCAGTCGATGGTCGGGCCCAGGTGTCCCACGCCGCCCGGCTCGGGGATCGGTCGCTCCACGTACTGGGCCTGATCCCCTTCGCGGTGCGGTGCGACGACGAGGTGGCGGGCCACGCTCGCGGCGGCGTCCGAGCCGAGGTGGGAGCGGACGATGTGCAGGCAGGCGTCGATCGCCGAGGCCGTGCCGGCGGAGGTGAGGACGTCGCCGTGGTCGAGGTAGAGGGCGGCCGGGTCCACCGTCAGGGCCGGCCGCCGACGGCGCAGGTCGTCCACGGACTCCCAGTGCGTCACCGCCTCTCGGCCGTCGAGGATCCCGCTGTCGACCACGGGGAAAGCTCCCAGGCACAGGCCGGCGATCCGGCTGCCTCGCTCCCGGGCTGCCCGGATCCCGTCGGTCAGCGTGTCGTCGGTGGGGGGCAGGTGCGCCGGCCAGGCCGGCAGGACGATCAGGTCGGCATCGTCCATCGCGGCCGGTCCAGCCACGTCCTCGACCCGCAGGCCCTCAGCGGTGCGGATGCCCCGGCCGTCTGCCGTCCACACCACGGGGTCCCAGCCCTGGGCGAGCCCTTGGCGCCCCACTTCCCCGAAGACGGACAGGGGCGCGCCCAGGTGGAACAAGGTGATGCCGTCGAAGGCATGCACAGCGATGCGCATTGTGTCCCGATTTCATCGAAGAGTGTCATTTGCGCCCCTCACGGTACGACATCATCCGAGGCGAACATGGCGGTGAAGAAGATCGTCCCCATCGAAGGAGAACCCATGACCGCCCCTCGCCGCGCCCTGATCGTCGTCGACGTCCAGCAGGAGTACTTCGACGGCATCCTGCAGATCCAGGCCCCGTCCCGTGAGACCTCCCTGGCCAACACCCTCACGGCACTCGACCTGGCCGTGGAGCAGGACCTGCCGGTCGTCGTCGTGCAGCACCAGGCGCCGGAGGGCGCACCCGTCTTCGCCGTGGGCAGCCACAGCTGGTCGCTGCACCCCGAGATCGAGAAGCGCCTGCAGCCCTCGTGGAAGCGCGCCACCAAGGACAAGGCCAGCGTCTTCGCCGGCACGGATGTGGCTGACTGGCTGGCCGAGCGCGAGGTCGACACCATCACGGTCGTCGGCTACATGACCAACAACTGCGACATCGGCACGGCGGTGGGGGCCGAGGGGCTCGGCCTCGCCGCCGAGATCCTCTCCGACGCCAGTGGCGCGATCCACCTGGCCAACGAGGCCGGCATGGTGTCCGCCGAGCAGCTCCACGAGACCCTGATGGTCCTGCTGCAGTCCAACTTCGCTGCCGTGGCGAGCACGCAGGAGTGGACCGCTGCCGTCACCGCTGGTGAGGCGCTGCCCAAGAGCGACCTGGGCACCTCCGCCATGCAGGGCCGGGATGCCTTCGCGGGGGCGAACTGATGGGCCTTGCCTCGCCCTCCGGCAGCGCCCCCTTCGCCCTGTCCGTCCTCGACAACGCCGGGACCGCTGTCGGGCAGACCGTCGGAGACGCACTCGGCCAGGTGATCGCCCGGGCGCAGCTCGCGGATCGCCGCGGTTACCACCGCTTCTGGATGTCGGAGCACCACGCCATGCCGGGTGCGGCGACCTCGTCGCCCCAGCTGATGCTGGCCCGTCTCACCGGGGAGACCGAGCGCATCCGGCTCGGCGCGGGCGGGGTGATGCTGCCGAACCACTCCCCGCTCGTGGTGGCCGAGGACTTCGGCATGCTGGACGCGCTCGCACCGGGGCGGATCGACCTCGGCCTGGGCCGCGCGCCCGGGACGGACCTCCAGACCGCCAATGCCCTGCGTCGCCACCGCGATGCCAACGACGGGTTCCCCGAGCAGGTGCAGGAGCTGCTCGGGTTCATGGGCCATGACTTCCCGGAGGGCCACCCCTACAGCGATGTCCACGCGGTCCCCGGCCCGTGGCAAGCCGATGAGAATGGGGTGCCCCGCCCGGAGACCTCGCCGGAGGTGTGGATCCTGGGCTCGTCGCCGTACTCCGCGCGGCTGGCGGGCCAGCTCGGCCGTCCCTATGCCTTCGCGCTGCAGTTCGGCGATGCGGACGTCACCTCCGCCATGCAGCTCTACCGGGACAGCTTCAGGCCGTCGGCCATCCTCTCGGAGCCGCACACCCTGGTCAGTGTCGGTGTCGTCGCCGACGATGACCCCGAGGAGGTCCGGGCAGCCCCGCTCGGGCTGCAGGGGAAGGAGGTCCTCGACCTCTACACCCGGGTGTACCGCAACGGCACCCCCGCCCAGGTGGCGGAGGCCCTGGAGCGACTGCATGACCGGAGTCAGGTCGACGAGGTCATGCTCGTGACGATGGGCCACTCCCGTGAGTCCCAGGCGCGCACCATCGACCTCATGGCCGACCACTACGGGATGGGCTGACGGGCGTCGTGCTCAGTGGGCCCTGAAGCCCCGCAGCCGGAGGCTGTTGCTCACGACGAAGACGGACGAGAAGGCCATCGCCGCTCCGGCGATCATCGGGTTGAGCATCGCCGCCATCGCGAGCGGGATCGCGGCGACGTTGTAGGCGAAGGCCCAGAAGAGGTTGCCCTTGATCGTCGACAGGGTGCGACGAGCCAGGCGGATGGCGTCCACGGCCACGCGCAGGTCACCGCGCACCAGGGTCAGGTCGCTCGCCTCGATGGCGACGTCCGTGCCGGTGCCCATGGCGAGCCCGAGGTCGGCGGTGGCCAGCGCTGCGGCGTCGTTGACGCCGTCACCGACCATGGCGACGACCTTGCCCTCGCCCTGGAGCCGCTCGACGACGGCCACCTTGTCCGCGGGCATGACGTCGGCGAAGACGTCCTGCTCGGCGACCCCCACCTCCGCGGCGACGGCGCGGGCGACGACCTCGTTGTCCCCGGTGAGCAGGATCGGCTGCAGCCCCAGCCCGCGCAGCTCGCGGATCGCCTGCGCGGACGTCGCCTTGATGGCGTCCGCGACGACGACGATGCCGCGAGCGGCACCGTCCCAGCCGACGGCGACGGCGGTGCCCCCGTCCTGCTGGGCGCGCGTCATCGCCTCCTGGAGCGAAGGGGGTAGCGGCTGCGACCAGTCGGCGAGCAGCTGGCGCCGTCCGACGACCACCGACGTGCTGACACCGCCGTCCACGAGGACGCCCTGGACGCCGAGACCCTCGACATTGGCGAAGCCGTCGACCTGCGGCAGGTCACCGGCCCGCTCGCGGGCCCCGGCGGTGATGGCGCGGGCGATCGGGTGCTCGGAGGCTGCTTCGAGCGCGCCGGCGTGACGCAGCACCGTGGTCTCGTCCTCGCCCCCGGCGGCGATGACCCCGCGCAGCGTCATCTGGCCGGTCGTCACGGTGCCGGTCTTGTCGAGGACGATCGTGTCGACCGAGCGGGTGGACTCCAGCACCTCGGGGCCCTTGATGAGGATGCCGAGCTGGGCGCCGCGGCCGGTGCCGACCATGAGTGCGGTCGGCGTGGCCAGGCCGAGGGCGCAGGGGCAGGCGATGATCAGCACGGCCACGGCGGCGGTGAAGGCCATCGACAGACCCGCCCCGGTGACGATCCAGAAGATCAACGTCGCGAGAGCGAGGACGAGGACGATCGGGACGAAGATCCCGGAGATGCGGTCGGCGAGGCGTTGCGCCTCGGCCTTGCCGTTCTGCGCGTCCTCGACCATCCGGGCCATCTGCGCCAGCTGGGA
>JBQGNO010000081.1:0-7572 GCA_052087725.1 Janibacter sp.
CATCTGCGCCAGCTGGGTGTCACCGCCGACCCGGGTGGCGCGCACGACGAGTCGACCGCCGGCATTGACGGTGGCCCCGACGACCTCGTCGCCGGCCGCGACCTCGACGGGCACCGACTCACCGGTGAGCATCGAGGTGTCGACGGCGGAGGTGCCGTGCTCGATCACGCCGTCGGTGGCGACCTTCTCGCCCGGACGCACGACGAACTGCATGCCCACGGCGAGCTGGTCGACGGGGATGGTGCGCTCGGTCGTGCCGTCCGCGTCGAGGACGGTGACCTCCTTGGCGCCCATCTCGAGCAGGGCGCGCAGGGCGGCACCGGCCTGGCGCTTGGACCGCTTCTCGAAGTAGCGCCCGGCGAGGATGAAGGTCGTCACGCCCGCGGCGGCCTCGAGGTAGATGTTGCCCGAGCCGTCGCCGGCCTCGACCGTGAGCTCGAAGGGGTGGGTCATGCCCGGCATGCCCGCGGTGCCCCAGAAGAGGGCGTACACCGACCACGCTAGCGCGGCGAGCGTGCCCATCGACACGAGCGTGTCCATGGTCGTCGCACCGTGCTTGAGGTTGGTCCACGCGGCCCGGTGGAAGGGCAGCGCGCCCCAGATGACGACGGGTGCGGCCAGGGTGAGCGAGAGCCACTGCCAGTTTGTGAACTGCAGTGGCGGGATCATCGCCATCGCGATGACCGGGACCGACAGGATCGCCGAGATGATCAGTCGCTGGCGCAGCTGATCGGTCTCGTCGGGGACTGCCGGCTCATCCCCCTTCGCCTCCTCCGAGCGCGGGAGGGCCGCGCCGTACCCGGCCTGCTCGACGGTCTCGACCAGACGCTCGGGGGTGACGTCGGCCGCGTAGCTGACCTTGGCCTTCTCCGTCGCGTAGTTGACCGAGGCGCTCACGCCGTCGAGCTTGTTGAGCTTGCGCTCGATGCGGTTGGCACAGGAGGCGCACGTCATCCCGGTGATGGCGAGCTCGACGTCGGTCGAGCTGTCCGTGGTCGGGGTGGTGACGTGCTGCGCGGTGCTCATGACTCTCCTGGGGTGGCGAAGGGGGTGGTGCCGGGTCAGGCCAGCTGGTAGCCGGCCTCCTCGACGGCCGAGCGCACGGCGCCCGCGTCGACCGGCTCGGCGCTGGTGATCGTCACGACACCGGACTCGAGCTCGACCGCGACGTCCTCGACGCCGGGGATCTCCTGGACCTCCTCGGTGACGGACGAGACGCAGTGGCCGCAGGTCATGCCGGTGACGGTGTAGGTGCTGGTGGCGCTCATGGGAGGTCCTTTCGTCGGATGATGACATCGACACCGTACCCCCCTAGGGTATCGACGTCAACGACTGACCCGGGGGTTCCCTGCGGGGAGGTGTGAGTACCGTGGGTGTGAACAACCCCACAGCGAGGACACATGAGGCTGGCGTGAACGACAAGGACCAGGTGCACAAGGCTGACTTCAGCTCGATGTACACGAGCCCGGATCCGCGCGCCTACTTCGAGGCGCTGATGCCGTTGGACTACCAGATCCCCGAGCACGGCACCCGCTTCATCGACTCGGTGCTCGCGGCGCTGCCGCCCCACGAGCGGCCGACCACGGTCCTCGACGTGTGCTGCTCCTACGGGATCAACGCCGCCCTGATGCGCAGCACGCTGTCGTTGACCCGGCTGGGTGAGCACTACCGCAGCGCCGAGATCGCCGACGTCCCCGCCGAGGTGATGATCGCCCGGGACCACGAGTTCTTCGCGCGGCACACCCGTGACCGGGGACTGCGGCTGCTCGGCCTCGACGCCTCGCAACCCGCCATCGACTACGCCCTGCGCGCCGGCGTCCTCGACGAGGGGTGGAGCGATGACCTGGAGCACGACGAGCCCTCATCGCGTCTCCGGGCGGGTCTCGAAGATGTCGACGTCGTGGTCTGCACCGGTGGGGTGGGCTACGTCGGAGCGCCCACCTTCGCCCGGATCCTCTCCGCGATGACGATCCGCGAGCACACCCGGGTCGTCTCCTACGTGCTGCGGAGCATCGACTACGCCCCGATCGCCGCCGAGCTGGAGCGCTTCGGCCTGATCACCGAGGCCGTCCCCGGTGAGGTGGTGCGGCAACGACGCTTCAGCGACGCGCAGGAGCAGGACGCGACGGTCCGCGCGGTCCGGGCCCGGGGGCTGGACCCGACCGGGCTCGAGGAGGAGGGCTGGCACTACGCGATCTGCTTCGTCTCCCGTCCGGCCTGACTAGGCTTCGCACATGCCTGCTGCAGCTCCCCTCGCCCTCGTGGTGGTCACCCTCATCCATCTCGTCGCACAGATCGCCGCCCCCGGAGGTGTGGTCGCTGACCTGACGCAGGTGCTCCTCATGCCGCTGCTGGCCTGGGTGCTCGTCCTGACCACCCCCAACCCGAAGTCCTGGTTGGTCCGGCTGGTCCTGCTCGCCCTGGTCTTCTCGTGGCTCGGGGACACGCTGCCGCGCTTCGCCGAGGACGGCAGCGACCTCGGCTTCGGGCTGATGCTCGGCTCCTTCTTCCTGGCCCAGCTCGCCTACATCGCGGCCTTCCTCCCCTTCGCCTCGCGGAGCATCGTGCGGACCCGGCCGGTGCTGCTCATCCCCTACGCCCTCGTGCTCCTCGTGATGATCGGGGTGATGTTCGGCGGGGCGGAGGAGCTGCTCCCGGCGGCCATCGTCTACGGCATCGCCATCGTCGTCATGGCGGTCCTCGCGACCGGCTTCGACCGGGTCGCGACGATCGGGGCCATCATCTTCCTCGTCTCGGACGCCCTCATCGCGCTGAGTGCCTTCGTGCAGGTCGAGGTGCCTCTGCACGGGATGTGGGTGATGCTCACCTACGTCGGCGGACAGGCGGCGATCGTCGCCGCCGTCGCCCACCGTGACCGCGCCATGGTCCGCCGCGACCCTGACGTGGTGGCCCAGCAGGCCTGAGTGCGCAGCCACCGCGTCGTCGACGTCGCCGAGCAGTCGGGGCTATCGCCGGCGACGGTGGACCGGGTGCTGCACGGCCGGCCCGGTGCCAGCCCACGGGCGGTGCGGGCGGTGGAGCAGGCGGTCGCCGAGCTCGACCGGCAGGCGAGCTCGCTGCGGCTGGGGGCGCGCTCGCTCGTCCTCGACGTGGTGATGCAGGCGCCGGACCGCTTTTCCGGGGAGGTCCGTGCGGCCCTCGAGTCGCAGCTGACCGGCCTGCGACCCGCGGCGGTGCGGGCTCGCTTCCACCTGCGGGAGTCGGCCACCGTCGACGAGGTCGTCACGACCCTCGACGACCTCGGTCGCCGGGGGCGCACCAGCCACGGCGTCCTCCTCAAGGTCCCCGACGAGCCGCGGGTGGCCGCGGCCATCGACCGCCTCGCCGAGCGCGGGATCCCGGCGGTCACCCTCATCACCGATGTGCACGGCTCACGGCGGATCGCCTCCGCCGGACCGGATCACGACTCGGCCGGCAGGACTGCCGCACATCTCGTGCACCGGTGGGGCGCGAGGGAGTCGGGCACGGTCCTGGTCACGCTGAGCCGGTCCTCCTTCTTCGGTGAGCGCACGCGGGTCGAGGCCTTCGTCGAGCAGATGACTGCCGACGCGCCCGGGCTCACCGTGCGGCGGGTCCGGGATGCCGATGGGCTCGATGCGTCCACGGCGGCCGTCGTTGCGGCGGAGCTGGAGTCGGTCGACGACCTCGCCGGGGTCTACTCGGTCGGCGGCGCCAACCGGGCGATCCTCACGACACTGCGGGCGAAGGGGGTGGCCCCCTCGGTCTTCGTCGGCCACGACCTCGACAGCGACAACCTCGAGCTGCTGCGCACCGGGGAGATCGACGTCGTCCTCCACCACGACCTGCGCGAGGACGCCCGCGCCGCGATCCGGGCGGTGCTGCGACACCACGGGCTCGCGCCGGGGGCGCCGACGTCGACCGCATCCGGGGTGCAGGTCGTCACACGGCACAACATCCCGGCCCGGATGACGGTGGACAACTCGTGAGCGAGGTGCACGAGGGGTACCTGCCGGGGACCCCGGAGTACCGACGCGTCGTCTGGTCGCTCTTCGCGGCGGGGACGGCGACCTTCGTGCTGCTCTACTCCACCCAGGCGCTGCTGCCGGACCTCACCCGGGATTTCGGGGTCTCGAGCGAGGCGGCCACGCTGAGCATCTCGTTGACCTCCCTCGGACTCGGGGGCGGTCTGCTCGTCGCCGGCCCACTCTCCGATGTCGTCGGGCGCACCCGGCTGATCCACCTGTCGCTCGTCGCGTCGGTCGTTGTGGCTCTCGCATCGGCGCTCGCGCCGTCGTGGACGTCGCTGCTCGTGCTGCGCTTCTGCGCCGGCTTCGCCCTGGCGGGGCTGCCGGCCGTCGCGACGGCCTACCTGCGCGAGGAGCTGCACCGCTCGAGCCAGGCGGCCGCCTCAGGGCTCTATGTCGGGGGCACCGCCTTCGGCGCGATGTTCAGCCGGCTGCTCGCCGGTGCCGGGGCCGAGCTCGGCGGGTGGCGCTGGGGGATCGGCGCGACCGCCGTCGCGGCTCTGGCGTGTGCGTTGGCCGTGCGGATGTTGCTGCCGGCTTCGCGGGGTTTCGTCCCGGTGCCCGGCAACCCGCGTGCGCTGCTCGGCGGCACCCGACGGGCGCTCTCGGACCGTGGGCTGCTGGCGCTCTACGCGATCGGGGGGTGCGTCCTCGGGGCGATGCAGGCCCCCTTCAACATGGTCGGCTTCCGGCTGACCGAGGCGCCCTTCCACCTCGGTCTCGGGCTGGCCAGCCTGGTCTTCCTCGTCTACCCGCTGGGCACGGTCAGCTCGGCGTGGTTCGGTCGCCTCGTGGATCGGCCTCGGGATCGTGGTCATCGGCTTCTTCGCGGTGCACGGCATCGCGAGCGGCTGGGTGCCGGTCCGGGCACACGCGGGTGGCGTCAGCGCGAGCCAGGCGGCCTCGCTCTACCTCTTCACCTACTACCTCGGCTCAGCGGTCTTCGGCACGGCCGCCGGCCTCGCGTGGACGCACGCGCACTGGCTGGGGGTTGTTGCCCTCGCGCTCGCCCTGCTCGCGGTGACGGCGGGACTGACCCTGCTGCTGCGGCGAACCCCCTCGCTCGTGCCGGGGCAGAGCTGAGGCGGCGCCGACATCGACCGCGTGGGCACTCCGGACGGATGGGGTGCCTTTGCCGCCGCGTCGGAGGAGACTGGGTGCATGTGCCGAAACATCCGACAGCTGCACAACTTCGAGCCGCCGGCGACGAGTGACGAGGTGCGCGCCGCTGCACTGCAGTACGTGCGCAAGGTCAGTGGGTCGACGAAGCCGAGCCAGGCGAACCAGGCGGCCTTCGACGAGGCCGTCGAGGAGGTCGCCGCGGTGACCCAGCACCTGCTCGAGCATCTCGTCACCACGGCCGAACCGAAGGACCGGGAGGTCGAGGCGGCCAAGGCGAAGGAGCGGGCGCGCAAGCGGTACGCACCGGCGGGGTGAGCGGGCGCGTGCCCATGTGAGAAGGTGCGGGCTGCCACACCCGACCACCTCAGAGGTACTCCCTTGTCGTGCATCCCGTTTCGTCGCTCCACCCCCTTCGTCGCCCTCGTGGTGGGCGGTGTCCTCGCACTCGCCGGTTGCGGTGGTGACGACTCCGGCTCCACCGGGGACGCCTCGTCGCCGGATGGCGACAGCTCGTCGCGGAGCGCGGGGGCGTCCGACCTCAGCGCCCCGAAGGGGTGGCAGCAGACCTTCGAGGCCGCGGCACCGCCCGATGACGTGTGCACCCAGCTGCCCGAGGCCCAGCTGGAGCAGTTCGCGGCCTTCATCGGCGACCAGGGCGTGACGATCGAGGCGGCGCCGGTCTTCGGCTCGGACCACGTGACGTGCACCTTCGGCGGGGTTCACCCGGCCGGCCCCGAGGTGGCGGTGGAGTACTCCTTCGAGGAGGAGCACACGAGCAGTTGCGACCCGAACCCGTGGTACGACGACGTCGAGTACGAGGACGGTCCGCCGGCGGCGGACGCCGAGGGTGATCACAACTACGCCGACCCGGAGTCGGAGGGCATGGTCAACCTCAACCGCGTCGCCTCGATGACCTTCCGGGAGATGACCCACTGTCTCGCCGACGGTGCCGGCCGGATCGAGGTCACGCTGCAGGCGAACGACGACGCGGACGCCTTTGCGGCGGTGAACGACGACGACGCCCTCCTGCGCGACATCACCGTCGCGCTGAGCGAGGTCTCCGACCCCTGGCCGGCCTGGCGGGAGCTCCACGCGTCAGCGGAGTGAATCAGGTGCCAGCCGTCCGGGCGCCGGCGCTCTGATCAGGCCTTTTACCGAGGGTGTCCGTGATGTGACCACGGGGTGGCTGTCGAGTTGCGTGATGGCCCCGGATGTGGGTCGGGCCTGTCCCGCGCTTGTGGATGACCACGCTGTGAAAAAACTTTGGTCCACACGATCTGAAGAACGTTTTCGCAGGTCAGGCGGGGTGACGGCAGCCACTGGTCCGAATACTCCACAGAGTTGTCCACGGGCTGTGCACAGTCAGATGGCGCGTCGTCCACAGTCCGCCCACACCCTTGTCCACAGGATCATTTGGCGTTGTCAGAGGGGGGTGCGAGTCTGCTCTGACGTCCCTCTCGCGGGGGCGTGCGGAGCCCCCTTCGTCGGGGGTGACCCGGCAGGTACACGGAGGGCATCAGGGTGACGACGAGCGAGATGGACACGAGCGTCTACAGCAGCGACGCACCGTCGTACTCCTCGGGACCCGGCGACCGTCTCCCGCCGCAGGATGTCGGTGCCGAGCAGTCGGTGCTCGGCGGCATGCTGCTGAGCAAGGACGCCATCGGTGACGTCAACGAGGCGGTCCGCAGCAAGGACTTCTACCGGCCGGCGCACGAGCTGATCTTCGACGCCGTCGTCGACCTGTACTCGCGGGGTGAGCCGGCCGATGCGATCACCGTCGCCGACGAGCTGAGCAAGCGCGGCGACCTGCAGCGTGCCGGTGGGCAGGCCTACCTCCACGACCTCATCCAGTCGGTGCCGACCGCGGCGAATGCCGGCTACTACGCACAGATCGTCGCCGAGCGGGCCGTGCTGCGCCGGCTCGTCGAGGCGGGGACCAAGATCGTCCAGATGGGCTACGCCCAGGGTGGCGGTGACGTCGAGGACATCGTCAACCAGGCGCAGGCCGAGGTCTACACCGTCGCGGAGAAGCGCGGCGGCGAGGACTACGCACCCCTCTGGGACACCCTCAACGACACGATGACCGAGATCGAGGTCGCCGCCGGGCGGACCGACGAGATGACCGGTGTGCCTACGGGCTTCGCCGATCTCGACGAGCTGACGCACGGTCTGCACGGCGGGCAGATGATCGTCATCGCGGCGCGCCCGGCCGTCGGAAAATCTACGCTTGGTGTGGATATCGCCCGCGCGGCGGCGATCCACCACGGGATGGCGACGGCGATCTTCTCTCTCGAGATGAGCCGCAGCGAGATCACGATGCGTGTGCTCGCGGCGGAGGCGAGCATCCAGCTGCAGCACCTGCGGCGCGGCAAGATGAGTGACCCGGACTGGCGCAAGCTCAGCCGGGTCGTCGGGCGGATCAGCGACAGCCCGCTCTACA
>JBQGNO010000082.1:0-12856 GCA_052087725.1 Janibacter sp.
GACCCTGCTCAACGTCATGTCGCGCCTCTCCGGCGTGGCCACCCACACCCGTCGCTGGGCCGATGCGCTCGCCGGGACCGGGTGCACCGTCCTCGACACCCGCAAGACGACGCCGGGGCTGCGCGAGCTGGAGAAGTACGCCGTGCGCGCCGGGGGTGGCACCAACAAGCGGATGGGCCTCTTCGACGTCGCCATGGTCAAGGACAACCACGTCGTCGCCGCCGGGGGAGTGGGCGCTGCCTACGCCGCGATCCGGGAGCGCTTCCCCGACATCGCTATCGAGGTGGAGGTGGAGTCCACCGAGCAGGCCCTGGAGGCGCTCGAGGCGGGCTCACGATTCCTCATGTGCGACAACATGCCGGTCGACCTGCTGCGCACGACGGTCGACACGGCGCGCGCATGGGCGGACCAGCGGGGCGAGCGCGTGGAGATCGAGGCGACGGGCGGGCTGACGCTCGAGTCGGCCGCCGAGTACGCCGGGACCGGCATCGACTTCATCAGCGTCGGCGGGCTGACCCACTCCTCGCCGATCATCGACCTCGCGCTGGACCTGCTGTGAGCACGCTCAGCGTCCACGGGCTGACCAAGGGCTTCGGCGGGCGGACCGTGCTCGCCGGCCTCGACCTCGAGGTGGCAGCCGGTGAGGTCGTCTCGCTCGTCGGGCCCAACGGTGTCGGCAAGTCGACGGCCCTCAAGTGCATCCTCGGCACCGAGACGCCGGACGAAGGGGAGTCCCTCCTCGGCGAGCACCGTCTCGACATGCGCCAGCCGCAGGCCCGCCGGGCCGTGTGCGCCGTGCTCGGCGACTTCGGTGTCCTGCCCGACCTCACCGTGGCCGAGCACCTCGACCTGCTCGCCCGGGCGCACGGCGTCGAGGACCCGGAGGCGGTCGTCGACGGAGCCCTCGACGACGCGCGGATCGCCCACGTCGCCGACCAGGTGCCGAGCACGCTCTCGTCGGGCCAGGCGCAGCGCTTCGCCCTGGCCACCGCGATGGTTCGGCCCTGGGCGTTGCTCGTCGCCGACGAGCCGGAGCAGCGGCTCGACGACGCCGGGCGGGAGTGGCTCGGGGACTGGCTGGCCGGCCATGCCGAGGCCGGACGCTCGGTGCTCGTCGCGAGCCACGACCCGGAGGTCGTGCGGCGCAGCGGTGCTCGCGTCGTGACCCTGTCCGGGGATGTCTGAGGTGACGCAGCCAGCGGACACCCTCGTCGGTGACCGGAGCGCCGCGCGTGAGGTGCTGCGCGCCCGACGCCGGGGCGAGTACGCCGCCAGCCTCGGGCAGACCGTCCAGGACTGGTACGTCGGGATCTTCATCGCCGCGACTCTCCTGACGATGCTCTTCTCCGCCACCGGCGGTGCGATCCTCACGCCTGACTGCGACACCGCCGTCTGCCTCGACGAGCGCGGGTACGACGTCGTGGCCCTCGGGTTGGGCGTCCTCGGCATCATCGGGATGGTCGCCGGCCTGCGTGCGGCCGGGCCGGCCTCCGCCGACCCGGGGCAGGCGACGTGGCTGCTGTCGACGCCCGCCGACCGGGGGGTGCTGCTCCGCGGGGGAGTCCTCCGGGTGGCCTTCGTGGCCCTGGTCCTCGGTGGCTCGTGGGGGGTGCTCGCGGGCTTCGCCCTGGCAAGCGGGTCCCTCGTGCCGGGGGCGCAGATCCCGACCGTCGTGGCCTCCGTCGCCGGGGGGCTGATCGTCACGCTGCTCATGATCCCGGTCGTGCTGCGACTGCAGGGCGGTTCCTTCCGCATCACCCCCGCAGCGCGGGCCGTGCCGGATGTGCAGCTCGCCCGCGCCGGGCAGGTCGTCTCGGCGATCACCGCCTCGACGCTCATGCTCGAGGGCAGCGCGCTCGAGGCCCTGGCCGCGCGCCGTCGGCTGGCCCGGAGGGGGCGGTTCGCGAGCCGTGCGGGAGCCGGCGGAGCGCTCCCGGCCGTGCTGACCCACGAGCTGCGTGCCCTGCGGCGCCGCTCGGGGCGCGTGCTCACGGCCCTGCTCGCCCCCCTTGCCGCCCTGGTGATCGGGCTGCTGCTCGGGCGCTTCGTCGGGGCGGCGCTCGCAGCACTCACGGTCTTCGCCGTGACCAAGACGAGCGCCGGCGGGCTCTCGACCTGGCTCTCCTCGACGGGGCTGCGCCGTGCCGTCCCGGAGCACCCGGCGGCCGTCACCGCGGTGCTGGCGCTGCCTCCCTTCGTCATCGCGCTCGTCGGGGCGGAGATCGCGCTCATCGCCCTCGGCCTGCCGTGGTGGGGCCCGCCGCTGCTCGCCCTCGGTGCGACTGCCGGTGTGCTGCGGGCGGCCGATCCGCCGCCCGATCTCGGGGTCGCGGTGGCGACCCCCGCCGGTGCGGTGCACACCGGGCTGATCCTGCGACTCGTCCAGGGCACCGACCTCGCCCTGCTCGCTGCGGCCGTGATGCTCATCGCCGATGCCGTGGACGCCGGCCCGGTGCACTCCTGCTTGGTGTAGCGCTCCTCGGGTGGCAGATCCTGCGCGAGCGGGACTGAGGGGTCGGCGGTCCCTTCGAGGCTCGGCCGCGGGCGGCCTCGCACCTCAGGGAGCGTGGTGCGGGGGTTCGGGAGCGTCGACCCCGGGATTCGGGGGCTCACGGGTTCGCGGATATCGTGGGTGACCGTGACTGACGCCCCGATCGAGACCCCTGCCGACGACGAGCTCCCCGAGCAGATGCGCATCCGCCGCGACAAGCGCGACCGCATCCTCGCCGACGGCAAGCAGGCCTACCCCGTCGGCGTCACCCGCACGCACTCGCTCGCCGAGGTCAACGCCACCTGGCAGCACCTCGAGACCGGTGAGGAGACGCAGGACGTCGTCACCGTCGCCGGACGGGTGATGTTCGTGCGCAACACCGGCAAGCTCGCCTTCGCGGCCCTGCAGGAGGGCGCCGGCACGCGTCTGCAGATGATGCTCTCCCTCGCGGAGGTCGGCGAGGACTCGCTCGCCGCATGGAAGGCCGATGTCGACCTCGGCGACCACGTCGCCGTGACCGGCCGCGTCATCCGCTCGCGCCGCGGTGAGCTCTCCGTCATGGCGACCTCCTGGACGATGGCATCCAAGGCACTGCGCCCCCTTCCCGTCCTGCACAAGGAGCTCTCCGAGGAGGCCCGGGTCCGGCAGCGCTATGCCGACCTCGTCGTGCGGCAGGAGGCCCGTGACATGGTCCGGCTGCGCGCCGGCATCGTGCGCGCCATCCGCGAGACGCTCCACGAGCGCGACTACATCGAGATCGAGACGCCCGTCCTCCAGCTGGTCCACGGCGGTGCGGCGGCACGTCCCTTCGACACCCACATGAATGCCTTCGATCAGGACATGTCGCTGCGCATTGCGCTCGAGCTGCCTTTGAAGAAGGCCGTGGTCGGCGGTGTCGACAAGGTGTACGAGATGGGGCGTTTGTTCCGTAATGAAGGCGTTGATTCGACGCACTCCCCAGAATTCACCTCGCTCGAGGTCTATCAGGCGTGGGGTGATCAGTTCACGATGGCCGAGCTGATCAAGGCGCTGCATCTCGCCGCCGCAGATGTTGCCGGGACCCGCACCGTCACCACTCCCGCCGGCGAGGTCGATCTCGATGGTGAGTGGCGCTGGCTCTCCTTCTACGACGGCCTGAGCGAGGCCGTCGGGGAGACCATCGACGTGCACACGCCCATCGGGCGTCTGCGTGAGATCGCGGAGGCGAAGGGGGTCGCCCTCGACCCGTCGTGGGACGAGGGGAAGGTCGCCATGGAGCTGGTGTCCGAGCTCGTCGAGCCGGGCTGCGTCCAGCCGACCTTCATCTGCGACTACCCGGCCATCGCGCAGCCGCTCGCTCGCCCGCACCGGGAGAAGGAGGGCCTCATCGAGGCCTGGGACCTCTTCATCGGTGGCGTCGAGCGCGGCACGGCCTTCTCCGAGCTGATCGACCCGGTCATCCAGCGTGAGGTCCTCGAGGACCAGTCCCGGCGGGCGGCCGCCGGTGACGACGAGGCGATGCAGCTCGACGAGGACTTCCTGCGCGCGCTCGAGTTCGGTGCCCCGCCGATGGGTGGTCTCGGACTGGGGATCGACCGGCTGATCATGCTCTTCACCGGTGCCGGGATCCGGGAGACGATCCTCTTCCCGCACCTGAAGCCCGAGGCATGATGACGCAATTCATCGTTGATTACTGGCCCTTTGCGGCAGCACTCCTGCCGACCATCGGGGTGGCCTTTCTCTTCTACTGGATCATTCGATACATGATCGAGGCGGATCGGGGTGAACGAAAGGCGATCGCGCAATGGAACAAGGAGCACGGCGATCACCTCAAGGGAAACCGCGGTCCATTGAACGCCCAGAAGCCGGCCGCCGATGATTCATTGGGCGATTCACGCGATTCCTGACTAGAATGGAATGCGGTACATAGTCCATTCACAAGGAGTCATTCATGGCGCAGCGCGTCCAGATCATCCTCGAGGACGACCTCGACGGTGGTGACGCGAGCGAGACCGTCACCTTCGGCCTCGACGGCGTGACCTACGAGATCGACCTCAACGACACGAATGCCGCGGCCCTGCGTGACGCGCTCGCCGGGTATGTCGGTGCCGGTCGTCGCGTCGCGGGTCGCAAGTCCTCCGGCGGCTCCTCCGCGAAGTCCAACAGCGGCGAGCTGGCCAAGATCCGCGAGTGGGCCCGGGCCAACGGCCACCAGGTCTCCGACCGCGGCCGGATCAGCCAGAAGGTCCGCGACGCCTACGCCAAGGCCAACGGCTGAGCGAGTCACCTGATGCCCTCGAGCTGCGCGACGCGATCGCGCAGCTCGATCGGCATCTCGCCTACCTCACGGTCCGGGTCGCCGACGACGGTGACCCGGACCTCGGTGTCCCCCTCACCCGGGCGAGCGAGATCGCCCCGCAGTGGATCGAGGCCTACGAAGGGGTGACGCTCGCCCAGTCCGGCACGGCCCCCGCGGGGATGCCGGCCGCCTTCGTCCTGCAGTACCTGCTCGACCCGATGGCGACGGTGATGGCCACGGCGGCGCTGCGGACCCCCTTCGCCCTGGACGCGGACCCGGCCCTGTGGTCGATCAGTCTCGACCCGACCTATCTCTATCCCGTGGTCGTGCAGGTCCGGCCCGGTGGCCACCGGCGCATCACCGACGACGTGGAGCGCGGCGAGGTCGCCTACGCGGGCTACGCCGCCACCGGCGCCGACATCGCCACGCGGCTGCCGACGCCGACGAAGATGAGCAGCCGCCAGCGGCTCGGCATGGTCGAGGACATGTGGGAGATCGCGCTCGCCCGCGTCCTCGGAGCGTCGCCGCCGGAGCGGAAGTCGTGCTGCCTGATGTATGCGCTTCCGGGCTTGGCGCCCTGTGCAGGCTGCCCGCGACAGATGTGACGGACGCATGCATTATTCATGCAGCGCCGAGTAGACTGTCTGCATGAGCACCGAGATCTTTCAGGTCCGTGACGTCCCTGCAGACGACGCGCGCGCCATTCGTGCCCGTGCGAAGTCGAGGAACATGTCCCTGTCGAACTATCTGCGGGAGCTGATCCATGAGGACGCGTCCCGCCCCTCGATGAGCGAAACGCTGGCGCGCATCGCCTCCCGAGACGCTGTCGAGGCCAGTGATGAGGACATCCGATCTTTCATCGACGACGGACAACGGTGAGATGACGGTCGTCGACGCCTCGATCGTCGTGCGCCTGCTGCAGAACCGCACGGGCGACGATGAGTTGCGCGAACGGTTCGGTCAGGAACGGCGGGTCCATGCACCAGCGCTCATCGATGCCGAGGTGACCTCAGCGATCCGCGGACTGCTGCTGACCTCGAAGTCGGCCGTCCGGATCAGCGTCGACCGTGGTGAGCAGATGGTGGAGGATCTCGCAGACCTTCCCCTCGTGCGATACCCGATGCAGCCATTCCAAAGGCGGGTACTCGCGCTGCGGGACAATTTCACCGCCGATGACGCCTTCTATCTGGTCCTGGCCGAGTCGCTCGACATGCCTCTGTTGACCGATGACCGGAAGTTCGCGAAGGCTCCGGGGGGCAGCGCCGTCATCGAGACGTGGTCATCAGGTGCGCACAACGATCACTCCAGGCGGGCAAAGTCCTCGGGCGACATGGTTACGGGGATGGTCACCAGCCACTGTGTGCCCCACGGGTCGACCAGACGCCCGGCGCGGGGTCCGTAGGGCTGGTCGGCCACGGGGAAGACCGCCTCGGCGCCATGCGCGATCGCCCGCTCGGCGACCGCGTCGGGGTCGTCGCAGGTGAGCTCGACGATGGCGCCGGGTGTCGGTGCGGGGTCGTGCTCGTCGGCGTCCTTGAGGCTGAAGGGGCGACCGCCGAGGTGGACCGTCGCGTGCTGGACGGCCCCTCCGTGACGGAAGTCCGGGCCTGCTGTGGCGCCGAGGACCTCGACCATGAAGGCGATGGCCGCGGGCGCATCGCTGACGACGAGTTTCGGGGATACCTGGATGTCGTTCATGCGGGCCAGTCTGGGGGCGTTGCGCGTGGTGCGTCTTGGACATTTCGGAGGAGCTCGCACCTCATTGACCGTCAGCCGGTGAGCAGGGGCGCGAGCAGGTCGCCGTGCTCCTCGAGCCGCTCGAGGACGTCCTCGATGCCCAGCTGCTGCAGCGCCTCCGGGTCATCTGCTCCCGCCTCGACCTCGTCCCACGTCCGCGGCGCCGCGACCCACGGGTCCTCGCGTCCGCGCATCGAGTAGGGGCAGACCGTCGTCTTCGCGGCGACGTTCTGGCTCCAGTCGAGGAAGACCTTGCCCGGGCGGAGGGTCTTCGTCATCTTCCACAGCACGAGGTCGGGGTGCTTCCTGGTCATCTCCTGCGCGAGCTGCTGGGCGAGGTCGCGCACCTGGTCGCTCGTGAGGTCACCGCCGAGCGCGGCGTAGAGCTGCATGCCCTTGCTGCCGGACGTCACCGGGTACAGCTCGAGACCGAGCCCGCCGAGGCGCTCGCGCAGGAGCAGGGCCACCCGCGCGCACTCGTGCAGGCCCGCCGGTTTGCCCGGGTCGAGGTCGATGACGAGCCGGTCGGGGTTGAGCCGGTCGCCGTCGGCGTCGACGCGCCACTGCGGCACGTGCAGCTCGATGCTGTTGAGGTTGACCAGATAGGTCAGCTGCGCCATGTCCCCCACGAGCGGATAGGTCACGTCGTCGAGTGCGACGCGTGGCAGCCAGCTCGGGGCGCCGGAGGGCAGGTTCTTCTCGAAGAAGCTCATGTCCTCGACCCCGTGCGGGAAGCGCACCCGGGTCACCGGTCGCCCGGCGAGGTGCGCGAGGACCGTCTCCCCGGCCCGGGCGTAATAGCTGAGGATCTCGCCCTTCGTCGTCTCGGTGGCGGGGTACATCACCTTGTCCAGCGAGGTCAGCCGCATCGTCCGGCCACCCACCTGCACCCGCGTCACGTCCCCCTTCGCCTCAGCCATCGCTGGTCTCCCGCAGGTCCGTGGCGGTGAGGTCGGAGCGCACCCGGATGTAGGAGGGCTGCCGCAGCCGCCCGCTGGCCCGGCCGAGGCTGGCGACGTCGATGACCACCTCGGGCTCGACCCAGGTCGTCCCCTGGGCGTCCTCCCGCGGGACCTCCGTGACGAAGGGGGAGTCCCCCCGCTCCAGCGGACGCAGCCGCGTGAGCATGGCCGCGCCCGCCTTGCCGGCGAGGCCGGCCCCGACCCGGCCGACGAAGTCCCAGCCCTCGGTGCCGGGGACCCCGACGAGGACCGCGCCGAGCAGCCGTCCGCCGACCTCGGGCCGCCACCCCCCGATGACGACGGACTCGGTGTCGCGGTGCGGGAGCTTGAGCCAGTCGGGGGAGCGGCGGCCGGGGGCGTACGGCGAGGTGCGGCGCTTGGCGACGATGCCCTCCAGGCCCTGGTCGGCGGTCGCGGCGAGCAGTCCCTCACCGTCGTTATAGGTCGGGGGCACCTGCCAGCGGGGCCCGTCGATCTCGAGCTGCTCCAGCAGCCGTCGCCGTGCCGACCACGGCTGTCCGGTGAGGTCCTGACCGAGCAGGCGGAGCAGGTCGAAGGCCATGAGGGTCACCGGTCGGCTCGTGGCGAGAGTCGCCGCCCGCTTCGCGCTGGTGACGTGCATCCGCTCGGTGAGCCCGGCGAACGACGGCCGCCCGTCGACGAGGGCCACGAGCTCACCGTCGAGGACCATGTCGTCGAAGAGGTCGGCCAGCGGCGCCAGCTCCGGGTAGGCGATCGTGACGTCGCGGCCGGTGCGACTCGTCACGGTGAGGGCGCCGCCCTTCGCCTCGACGATGACGCGCATCCCGTCCCACTTGACCTCGTGGACCCACTCGGCGCCCGCGGGCACGGACCCGGCGAGCGTGGCGAGCATGGGGGAGAAGGGCGGACGCACCCTGCCAGCATGCACCGGATCGGGGTCGGGCTGCTGGTCCGGACATCCGAATTGCCCGGACCCGCGTGCCAAGGTGGAGCCATGTCGACGTCGTCCGGGCTGCGCGCAGCCGTGATCGGTGGCGGCATCATCGGCGCGGCGGTGGCGCGCGAGCTGGCCTGCGAGCACGACGTCCACGTGACCCTGCTCGACAAGGAGGAGGACCTCGCCGCCCACCAGACCGGGCACAACAGCGGCGTCGTCCACGCGGGGCTGTACTACGAGCCGGGCAGCCTCAAGGCGACGTTGTGCCGGCGGGGAGTGGGGCTGCTGCAGGACTTCGTGGAGGGGCACGACATCGCCTACGACGAGTGCGGCAAGGTCGTCGTCGCCCTCGACGGCGTGCAGGCGGCGCGCCTGGACGGCCTGCACGCCCGAGCCGTGACCAACGGGGTGCCCGGGGTGCGCCTCGTCGACGGTGACGGACTGCGCGAGATCGAGCCGCACGCTGCCGGGATCCGCGCGCTGCACTCCCCGCAGACGGCGATCGTCGACTACCCGGCGGTGACGAGGGCGCTCGTCGCGGAGCTCGTGGGGGCCGGCGGTGGGGTGCGGCTCGGCCACGAGGTGGTCGGTCTGAACGATCGCGGCACCGGGGTGCGGATCGAGGCCCGGGCGAAGGGGGAGACCGTCGCCGAGGAGTACGACCTCGTCGTCGCGTGCGGGGGGCTGCAGAGCGACCGCCTCGCCGGGTTGCTTGGCGAGGGGCGCAGCCCGCGCATCGTGCCCTTCTACGGTGACTACTTCGACGTGCCGCGCGACCAGCGCGAGCTCGTGCGGGGGATGGTCTACCCGGTCCCGGATCCGCGCTACCCCTTCCTCGGGGTGCACGTGACCCCGCGCGTCGACGGGAGCCTGACGCTCGGCCCCAATGCCTTCCTCTCCCTCGGGCGCGAGTCCTATGACCGTCGGCTGCCGGTGCCCGCCGACGTGCTGGACGTCGTCGGGTTCGCGGGGTTCTGGCGCTTCGCTGCGGCGAATCTGCCTGCGGCAGCGCGGGAGTCGCGCACGGCCGTCAGCTCGCGGCAGTTCGTCGCGGAGGCGGTGAAGTACGTGCCGGCTCTCGACACGTCGGGCGTCACGTGGGGGAGGCGTGGCGTGCGCGCCCAGGCGATGGGCGACGACGGGCGGCTCGTCGACGACTTCGTCATCACCGGCACCGAGCGCGTGGTGTGCGTGCGCAATGCCCCCTCGCCCGGCGCGACGTCCGCGCTCGCCATCGCCGAGCACGTCGTCGAGGAGGCCCTGCGGCGCCGCGATGGGTGACGTACCGACGGTCAGCGGGCATGCTGGACCCATGCGCGCAATCTGGAAGGGGGCCGTCTCCTTCGGCCTCGTCAACGTCCCGGTCCGGCTGTACTCCGCGACGGAGAACCACGACGTCCAGTTCCGCCAGGTGCACCGCACCGACGGTGGCCGCATCCGCTACAAGCGCTTCTGCAGCGTCGACGGCGAGGAGGTCGCCTACGACGACATCGCCAAGGGGTACGAGACCGAGGACGGCGAGATGGTCGTGCTCAACGACGAGGAGATGGCCTCGCTGCCGACGCGCTCCAGCAAGGAGATCAGCGTCGAGAAGTTCGTCCCCGAGGACCAGATCGACCCGATGCTCTTCGAGAAGAGCTACTACCTCGAGCCGGACAAGTCCGCGACGAAGCCCTACGTCCTCCTGCGCGAGGCGCTCGAGGCCCAGGGGCGGATGGCCATCGTCACCGTCTCGATCCGCACCCGGATGACGATGGCCGTGCTCCGCGTGCGCGACGGCGTCATCGTCATGCAGACGATGATGTGGCCCGACGAGATCCGCAGCGCCGACTTCGCGGCGGTCGAGGAGGCCGGCGAGGCGAGCGAGAAGGAGATGTCTATGGCGCGCATGCTCATCGACGAGCTCGCCGGCGACTACGACCCGGACGAGTTCGAGGACGACTACGCGATCGCGGTCGAGGACCTCGTCAAGGCCAAGATCGACGGGGGCGAGGTCCGGGCCCCGGAGGTCGAGGAGGACGAAGGGGGAGAGGTCGTCGACCTGCTCGCGGCCCTGGCGCAGTCCGTCGAGAAGGCGAAGTCCTCGCGCGGGGAGAGCACCTCGAGCCCGACGAAGAAGACCCCCGCAAAGAAGGCCGCGACCAAGAGGACGGCCGCCAAGAAGGCTCCGGCGAAGAAGTCCGCGGCCAAGAAGTCTGCGGCCAAGAAGTCTGCGGCCAAGAAGTCGACGAAGAAGAAGGCGGGCTGACCTCCCTTCGTCATGCCCGAAGGTCACACCCTCCATCGCATTGCCCGCGACCTGCACGCCGCCTTTGCCGGCACGGTCGTCGAGGTGTCGTCCCCGCAGGGGCGCTTCGCTGCCGGCGCGGCGCTGCTCACCGACCACGAGGTGGTCGAGGCGCGGGCCCACGGGAAGCACCTCTTCGTCGAGTTCGCCACCGAGCAGGTGCTGCACGTCCATCTGGGACTGATCGGCACCTTCACGATCGATGCCGCCGCGTACGTGGGGGAGATGCCGGTCGTCGGTCAGGTGCGCTGCCGCATCGCCACCGACGGGCACGTTGCCGACCTGCGCGGGCCGATGACCTGCGCGGTGATCACTCCCGACGACGAGGCTGTCGTGCACGCAAAGCTCGGCCCGGATCCCTTGCGCGACATCGATGGGGACGCCGCGTGGGCGCGGATCCACCGCTCCCGCAAGTCGGTCGCCGCGCTGCTGATGGAGCAGGACGTGCTCGCCGGCGTCGGCAATGTCTATCGCTGCGAGGTGCTCTACCGGCACCGGATCAACCCGGCGACGCCGGGGGAGCGGCTCAAGCGCGCGTCGTGGGACCTCGTCTGGGCCGACCTGCGCCGGCTGCTGCCCCTCGGTGTCGCGACGAGCCGGATCGTCACCGTCACCGACGAGGTCGAGGAGATCGAGTCGGCCCTGGCGAAGGGGGAGGTCGTCCACCTCGACGAGCGGACCTCGTATGTCTACAAGCGCACCGGCGAGGACTGCGTCCGGTGCGGTTCGATCATCAAGGCGAAGGACGTCGCCGGCCGCACCCTCTACTGGTGCGGGAACTGCCAGCGCCGCGCCTGACCGGACGGTGAGTGAGGTGCGACGAGCCCGGGGCCGGACGGTGATTGAGGCGCGAGGAGCGCCAGCGACGAGCCTCGAAATCACGCTGGGAAGGATGGTTTCGAGGCTCAGGCCGAAGACGGCCTTCGCACCTCAACCACCGACTGGCGGGCTTTCGTGCCTCAACCACCGACTGGCGGGTTTTCGCACCTCAACCACCAGTGGTCAGCGGGGAGGGCGCTCCGGCCGGGTGAGGTGTATGACCTCGGGGGGGCGGCCCCACTCGTCGCGCCCGAGGCGCGAGACCGGACGCAGCGCATCCATCGTCGGTCGGCCGTCCACGAGGGCGGAGTCGCGCACGGTGATCGCCTTGACCTCACCGATGACGAGGTGCGAGTTGCCGAGCTTGAGGCTCGAGTGGAGCCGGCACTCGATGGAGCCGGGTGAGTCCGCGACGCGGGGGACGGGCACGACCTCGCTCGGCTCGAGTGCCACACCGACCGACTCGGCCTCGTCGACGTCGGCGGCGAAGGGGGCGCTGCTCGCGTTGGCGAGGTCCTCCATCCCCTCGGAGACGAGGTTCACGACGAAGTGCCCGGTGGCGAGGATGTTGCCCAAGGTGTCCTTGCGGCCGACGGAGGAGAAGCTGACCATCGGCGGCGCCTGGCAGGCGACGTTGAAGAAGGAGTGCGGCGCGAGGTTGCCGACGCCATCGCTGCCCACCGAGGTGATCCAGGCGATGGGGCGCGGGACGACGATGCTCGTGAGCAGGTCGTAGGCGTTCGTCGCCGGGTCGCTGATGTCGAAGACCGTGCGCATGGGCCCAGCGTAGGCGGACGCACGAGTTGTCCACAGGTGAAGGAATCTCGGCGCGCCCTGCGACGTGGTGCTCTCTAGGTTGTCCGGCATGAATCGCGTCCACGCCCACGACCCTTTCGCCGAGGACCTCCCACCCAAGCCCGCATCGGGGCCGCCGCCGGCGGTCCCGGTCGTCGCCCAGTACGTCGTGCTCGGGTCGGCGGTTGCCACCACGCTCGTGCTCGTGGCCGCGGGGATCATCGTCACCCTGGAGAAGGCAGAACTCATGTCGTGGTGGAGGACGACTGCGACGCACAGCTCCACCCTCGACCTCGTTCACCTTCTGGGAGGTTTTACTGCCCTGACCAACCTCGTCGCCTTCATCGCGACGGGACTGTGGCTGTTGCAGATCCGCGCCATCGCTGAATGGGCATCCCCGCGCACGTACCACCGCCGCTCGGCGTACTGGGCCTTCCTCGGCTGGATCGTGCCGGTCGTCGACCTCTGGTTCCCCTACCAGGTCGTTGCCGATGCCAGCCGCGCCCTCGGGTCCACGGTGACGAACTTCTGGCCGTGGTGGATCGCGTGGCTGGGGCTGACCTTCTAC
>JBQGNO010000083.1:0-2524 GCA_052087725.1 Janibacter sp.
GCTCTGGGACGACGGATTGACAGTCGTGACGGAGGACCTGCGACGCTCTGCTCAGTTCGATCACACCATCCTCATCACCGATGACGGCGCCGAGATCCTCACCCTCGCCTGAGCCCACGAAAGGCACGACGACATGAGCAGGAAGCATCACGCCCTGGGGATCGACATCGGGGGGTCCGGTATCAAGGGAGCCCCGGTCGACCTCGACCAGGGATGTTTCACCGAGGACCGCCTGCGGATCGCCACCCCCGAGGAGGCCACCCCCGAGGCGGTCTGCGACGTCGTCGGGCAGATCGCCGAGCACTTCGCGGTCGCCGAGGACGTCCCCGTGGGCATCACCCTCCCTGCCGTCGTCGGCCACGGCGTCGTGCTCAGCGCGGCGAACATCGACAGGTCCTGGGTCGGCACCGACGCCGACGCCCTCTTCCGTCAGCGCCTCGGGCGCCCGGTCCACCTGGTCAACGACGCCGATGCCGCCGGTGTGGCCGAGCGGCACTACGGCGCGGCGAAGGGAGTCAAGGGCCTCGTCATCCTCACCACCCTCGGCACCGGCATCGGCAGCGCCCTGCTCATCGACGGCCACCTCGTGCCCAACTCCGAGCTCGGGCACCTCGAGCTCGAGGGGCACGATGCCGAGAGCCGGGCGGCGGAGTCGGTCCGGGACCGGGAGGGGATCGACACCACGGAGTGGGCGCAGCGTCTGCAGACCTACTACAGCCACGTCGAGTCGCTCTTCTGGCCGGACCTCATCGTCGTCGGGGGCGGAGTGAGCAAGCAGGCCGACACCTTCCTCCCGCTGCTCGACCTGCGCACCCGGATCGTCCCGGCGAAGCTGCGCAACAAGGCCGGGATCATCGGCGCCGCCCGCTTGGCCGCGTGGGGGAACTGACACCGGACTGTTGTCTGCTTCGGGCCGGAGGCACCCGTACGTACGGGCCCGAATGCGGCAAGGTGGAATCATGACGAACTCGTCCGGAGGTGCCGTGCGGACACCCGAGCGTCGCCTCGGGCTGCGCGATGGCGTCTCGATCGGCGTCGGCACGATGGTCGGTGCGGGCCTCTTCACGGTCTTTGCTCCTGCGGCGGCCAGTGCCGGGCCGCTCCTGCTGCTGGCGGTCGTCGTCGCCGCGCTCGTCGTCGGGGCCAGTGCGCACTCGATGGTCCGTCTGGCCGAGCACCATCCCGGCACGGGAGGGGTCTACCTCTACGGCCGCGAGCGTCTGGGTCTGCCCTGGGGTCATCTCGCCGGGTGGGCCTTCGTCGTGGGCACCACTGCGGCCTGCGCAGCCATGGCGTTGACCGTCGGGGTCCATCTCTGGCCGGACAACGCGAGCATCGTGGCGATCCTGGTCGTCCTGGCGATCCTCGCGCTCAACCTCCAGGGGGTCCACCGGTCGGAGAGGGCGGCCACGGGGGTCGTCGCGGTCGTGGTGGCGCTCGCCGTGGCCTTCGTCCTCGTCATGCTCATCACGCCGCCGGTCACCGCAGACACTCCCCCTCCGGCCCCACCGGAGGCCGGAGGGGTCCTCGGGGTCCTCCAGGGCGCGGGCTTCATCTACTTCGCCTTCGTCGGATTCGCCCGCTTCGCTCCCTTCGCTGACCGCGTCGACGAGCCCCGGCGCACCATCCCCCGCGCCATCGCCATCTCTCTGGCGGGCGTCCTCGCGCTGTACCTGCTCGTCGCCTTCGCCCTGGCGCACACGCTCGGCGCCGGCTGGGTGGCGGCGCGCGAGGCGCCGCTGGCCGAGGCGGCGGAGATCTCCACCTGGCCGTGGCTCGGACCGGCACTGCGCATCGCTGCGGCGCTCGTGGTCTGCGGAGCCCTGCTGCCGCTCATGCTCGGCGTCTCACGGATCGTGCTGGCCATGGCCCGCGACCACCACCTGCCCTCGGTCCTCGGCACGGTCGACGGGCCACGCTCGGTGCCCCGGCGGGCCGAGGCGGTCATCGCCGCCGCGATCATCGTCATGATCGTGCTCGTCGACCTGCAGGGGGCGATCGGCTACTCCGCCTTCCTCGGGCTGAGCTACTACGCGATCGGCAATGCCTGTGCCTGGACGCTCGGTCCGTCACCGGCGCACAGGATCGTGCCCACCCTCGGATTCCTCGGCTGCGTCGCTCTCGCCGTGCTCCTGCCGTGGCAGTCCGTGGCCGCCGGCATCGTCACCCTCGCCTTCGGCGCCTTCATCGGTTGGGTGAGGTGGACGACGCGGGAGGATCGGCCGACGTAGACTGCTCCACGGATGAGTCGGCCGGACGGCTGCGTCATCGCTTCGGCGGTGTCGAGGAAAGTCCGGGCTCCACAGGGCATGGTGGTGGCCAACAGCCACCCGGGGTGACCCGCGGGACAGTGCCACAGAAAGCAGACCGCCTCGTCCACCTCGGTGGACGAGGTGAGGGTGAAACGGTGGTGTAAGAGACCACCAGCGATCCGGGCGACCGGATCGGCTCGGTAAACCCCACCAGGAGCAAGTCCAGACAGTGCGCGTCCGAGGGCTGCCCGCCCGAGCGCACGAGATCGGAA
>JBQGNO010000083.1:2534-12685 GCA_052087725.1 Janibacter sp.
CCCGGGTAGGACGCTGGCGGTCGTCGGCAACGGCGACCCGAGATGGAGGGTCGTCGCCCTGACACCGGCAACGGTGTCGGGGAACAGAACCCGGCTTACAGGCCGACTCATCCCCCTTCGGGGGCCCACTCCGGTGGGCTCCCGTCAAAGCGCTTGCTCCTTCTCCCACGGAGGAGGACCGTGGTCAGCAGGACCCGCCGGCAGCGCGGGCACTCGCTGAGGAGAACGCATGACTGCCATCCCAACACCCCCTCCGCTCCTGCGCTGGACCCAGAGGCTGGAGGACACCACCGCACTCGACGGCCCGGTCCGCACGCTGGAACCGCACGCCCTCACCCTCGTCGGGTCGGGGACGAGAGGCGCGGTACTCCGGGGCGACTGGCTCGGTCACGCGCTCCATCCGGTGCTCACCGACGTGGTCCTGGGGTCGTGGTTCTCGGCCACCCTCCTCGATGTCGTCGGCCGGGGCCGGTGGTCCGACCCGGCCCAGACGCTCGTCGGGACCGGACTGATCGCCTTCGGCCCCACGGCCTGGACAGGGTGGGCCCAGTGGTCGGCTGCAGGACCGCGCGAGAAGCGCGTGGGCCTCGTCCATGCCGTCGTCAACGCCGTCGCCGCAGGCATGTACGCCGCGTCCTGGACGGCCCGTCGCCGCGGCCGGCACAGCGCAGGAGCCCGACTCGCACTGCTCGGCGCAACGGTGTCAGGCGTCGGCGGCTACCTCGGCGGTCACCTGTCGGAGACCGTCAGAGCCCACCCAGACCCTGGGCGATGAGCACGAACCCGAAGATCGCGAAGGCCGCGGCCGCCCCGTAGGTGATGACCTTCTCCGGCAGCTTGCGCCCGAGGATCGCTCCGACACCGATGGCCAGGGCATCGGCCGCGACCATGCCGACCGTCGAGCCGATCCACGTGCCGAACCAGTCCTCACGGACCGCGAGGGTGATCGTCGCGAGCATCGTCTTGTCGCCGAGCTCGGCGAGGAAGAAGGCGATGCCGACGGCGAGCAGCGCCGAGCCGGTGGCCTTCTTCGCCTTCTGCTCCTCCTCCTCGGTCAGCTCGTCCCCCCGCAGGGTCCACAGGGCGAAGGCGAGGAAGGCGACACCGGCTGCGATGGCAATCGGTCCCTGGTACTTCGCGAAGCTCGACCCGATGAAGTAGCCGATCCCCACGGAGGCGAGGTGGACCAGCGCAGTCGCAGCGGTGATCCCGATGATCACGTCGCGGGCGCGGTAGCGGGTGGCGAAGGTCATCGCCATCAGCTGGCTCTTGTCGCCGAGCTCGGCGACGAAGATCACCACGGTGCTGAGCACCAGTGCAGAGAACATGAAAAAAGCTCCTCGTCCGCCCGGACGAGGAGCCGTGTCACGACGAGCCTCGACCGGGATTGAATGACAAACCGGTCGAAAGTCTCGTCCGCCAGCAGTGCTGGCCCGATGTGCCGGATCCGCGGCCCGAGGACCGCGTCTCAGTGTGTCGACACACCTGTTGGGGACTACTCCCTTTCGACCGACACCCTAGCCCATGACGAAGGGAGCCGGCTCAGACCACCTCGAAGCTCGCCCTGCCCTTCGTCAGGTCCACGCCCGTGAGGCGCACGGTGACCTGCGCACCGAGGTCCGCGGCACCCTTCGCCCGGGCGATGACCGGCGGGTCGATGACCTGGATCTCGATCTCGCCGTCGCCCTTCGGCACATCGATGACGACGGCCTCGAAGCACTCCTCCACCCGGTCGACGAGCGTGGCGGCCTCGATCGCGTCCATCGTCGCCCGCTCGACGTCACCGGCCAGCCGGTCGGAGGTCTCCATGAGGTCCGGCAGTGTCGGCAGGGCCCGACGGACCCAGATCGGGACCTCGTCACCGGCGCTGACGGCAGCGCACAGCGCGAGCCCGAAGCGGTCGACGAGCCGGCGCAGGGGCGCGGTCACGTGGGCGTAGGGGGCAGCGATCGCGGCCTGCTCGACGAGCTCGGGCACTCCCCCGTCGAAGGCGGTGTAGCCCGCCCCGCGGAAGAGCGCCGTCGACTCGTGGATGAGCGCGAGGTGCTTCGGGTCGGTGCCGTCGAGCGATCGCAGCAGATCACCGTGCGTCTGCTCGGCAGGCCAGTCGACGCCGAGGGCGGCGGCGATGCGCCGCAGCTGTCCGAGCGTGGTGTCGCTCGGCTCCGGCATGGTGCGCAGGATGCCCACCTCCGCGTGGAGCATCATCTCGCCGGCGACCATGCCGGTGAGCAGCGAGATCTGGGCATTCCAGTCCTCGGCGGGCACGAGCGGACGCAGGGAGAGGCGGAAGCCCCCTTCATCCTGCTCCACCTCCTGGTCCGGCATCGGCAGGGAGGCGCCGCCCCGCTCCTGCTCGAGGGCGATGCGCTTGTCACCGATCTCCCGGAGCAGGACGAGCCGCTCGTCGTCGGTGCCGGCATCGACGGCCTCCTGCACCGCCGTGTACTCGAGACGGTCGACGCTGCGGACCATCGCCGGGTAGACCTCGGCAGCGGTGTGCTCACCGCGGATATCGAGTCGGATGTCCCAGACGTAGGCGGGACGGACCTCGCCGGGCAGCAGGCTCGCCGCCCCCTCGCTGAGGACGGGCGGGTGCAGCGGCGTGCGCTCGTCAGGAGCGTAGATCGTCTGGCCGCGTCGACGGGCCTCGGTGTCGATCGCCCCTCCGGGCTCGACGAAGGACTCGAGGTGGACGATCGCGTACCGCACCCGGTAGCCCTCACCATCGCGGGAGAGGTGCATCGCCTGGTCGAGGTCCATGGACCCCGGCGGGTCGATGGTGAGGAAGGGGAGGTCCGTCTCGTCGCGCTCCGGGAGCGAGAGCGGCTGCGCCGCAACACGCTCGGCCTCGGCCACCACCTCTGCCGGGAACTCCTCCGGCACCTCCAGCTCGGCGCGGATCGCCTCGAGGCGGGGTCGCAGGCCGGCCGCCTCGACGACCTCCCCGGCCGCCGGGTCGGTGGGGCGAAGGGTCGCGCTGCGCTGGGCCATGGTGATCACGATAGAGCCCGATGCGATGGATTTCGTATGGTGCGCGGGTGCTTGTCCTGCTGCCGCCCTCAGAGTCCAAGACCGGTCGTCCCCGGGGTAAGTCCCTCGACACCGGATCGATGTCCTTCCCCGCGCTGACCTCTGCGCGCGAGCAGGTCCTCGCCGCGCTGGCCGCGGTGAGCTCCCGCGAGGACGCCCATGAGGTGCTCGGCGTCAGCCCGGCCCTGGTCGAGGAGGTCGCCCGCAACACGAGGCTGGCCACCGCTCCGGCCCCACCTGCCGCGCGTGTCTACAGCGGAGTGCTCTACGACGCGCTCGACCTCGAGAGCCTCTCCCCCGGTGCCAAGCGCCGCGCCAACCGCTGGCTGGTCATCGTCTCCGCCCTCTTCGGGGCGGTGCACCCCACCGACCGGATCCCGCCCTACCGGCTCTCGATGGCCGTGAACCTTCCCGGCGTCGGACCGCTGGCCGGGCACTGGCGCGGGCCCCTCGACGCCGAGCTCACGGCAGCCGCCGGGACGGGCCTCGTCGTCGACTGCCGCTCCAGCACCTATGCCGCCGCGTGGCAGCCGTCGGGCGATGTCGCCCGACGGTGGGTCCACGTCCGGGTGCCGGGAGCGACCCACATGGCCAAGCACACGCGCGGTCTGGTGGCTCGGCACCTCCTCGAGGTGGCGCGGGAGCCGAAGACCCCCACCGCGCTGGCCTCGGCCCTCGAGCCGGCCTTCGAGGTCGACCTCTCGGAGCCGGCGAAGGGCGGCAAGCCCTGGATCATCGACGTCACCGCCCGGTGACGTCGCAGGAGGACCGGCTCAGCCGAGCCCGTCGAGCGCCGCGGTGAGATCCGCGACGAGATCGTCCGCGGCCTCGAGCCCGACCGAGATCCGCAGCGTGGCGTCGGTGATACCGATCGCCGCGCGGGCCTCATGACCCATCCGCCGGTGGGTCGTCGTTGCCGGGTGGGTGATCAGCGACTTCGAGTCGCCGAGGTTGTTGGAGATGTCCACCAGCCGCAGGGCATTCATCACGGCGAAGGCCTCCGCCTTGCCGCCGTCGATGGCCAGGGTGACGACCGTGCCGCCCCCGCTCATCTGCGCCAGCGCGAGCTCGTGCTGCGGGTGCTCCTCCAGCCACGGGTGGATCACCTGCGTCACCCGCGGGTGGGCATGCAGGGCCCGGGCCACGGTGAGCGAGGAGTCGGCCATCCGCCGCACCCGCAGGTCCATCGTCTCCAGACCCTTGAGCAGCACCCAGGCGTTGAAGGGCGACATCGAGGGGCCGGTGTGCCGGATGAGGTTCTGCACCGGACCGTCGATGTAGTCCTGCGGCCCGAGGATCGCTCCCCCGAGCACCCGGCCCTGCCCGTCGATGTGCTTGGTCGCCGAGTAGACGACGATGTCCGCCCCGTGCTCGAGCGGCCGGGAGAAGACGGGGGTGCCGAAGACATTGTCGACGACGACCTGGGCCCCGGCCGCGTGGGCGAGCTCGCTCACGGCGGCGATGTCGACGAGCTCCTGCATCGGGTTGCTCGGTGTCTCGAAGAAGACCGCCGTCGTCGGCTCGGACAGCGCCTCGCGCCACTGGTCGAGGTCGTGACCGTCGACGAGGACGGTCTCGACGCCCCACCGCGGCAGGATCTCGTCGACGATGACGAAGCAGCTGCCGAAGAGCCCCCGGGAGGAGACCAGCCGGTCACCGCTGCCGACGAGTGCCGCCAGGGCGGTGAAGACCGCGGACATCCCGGAGGAGGTCGCGTAGGCCGCCTCGGCCCCCTCGAGCACCCGCAGCCGCTCCTCGAACATCGCGACCGTCGGGTTGCCGTACCGGGAGTAGACGAATTTTTCGACGTCCTTGGTGAAGGAGGCCTCGGCCTCCTCCGCGCTGCCGTAGACGAAGCCGGAGGTGAGGAAGAGCCCCTCCGAGGTCTCGTCGAAGGTCGTGCGGGCCTGTCCACCCCGCACCGCGAGGGTCTCCGGGGAGAGCCCCGTCGGGTCGAGGTAGGGACGTGGGTTGCCCGGGCCGAAGGGCGTCGCGCTCACCCCTGCCTCCACGGCAGGTCGGCGTTCTTCCAGCCGTTCACGGCACGGTGGCCGTGGACATCGTGCTCGCCCTCGAAGCCGTCGAGGACGTTGTACGCGTGCGGGTAGCCCGCCCGGGTCGCCGTGGTCGCCGCCGCCACGGACCGGCCCCCGGAGCGGCAGAGGAAGAGCACCGTCGCGTCCTCGGGGACGTGGTCGCGCAGCTCCTCGAGGAAGGCCTGGTTCACCGCACCGTCCGGGAAGGTCGTCCACTCGATGGGGACGACCTGCTTGTCGACCGAGGTGAGGTCGGGCAGGCCGACGAAGGACCACTCGGCGCGTGTGCGCACGTCGACGAGGACGGCAGCGCCGTCCCCCTCCAAACGGTCCCAGGCCTGCTGCGGCGTGAGGTCTCCGGCGTAGGTCATGAGGGTCAGGCTAGAACAGGTCCCGGTCCGGTCCCGCAGCGCGGTCGGGACCTGAGACGCGTCAGAATCCGATCTCGATCCCCTGGGCGACCAACCAGGAGGTGACGAGGAAGCGAACGAGGCACCCGACCGTCGTGACGAGGACGAAGACGGTGAGGCTGATCCGCTTGATGCCGGCAGCGACGGTGACGACGGCCAGCGGTGGGAAGCCGACACCCGAGCTCGCGAGCATGACGAGCGGCCCGAGACGCGGCCGGTCGAGGACGTCGATCATCGCCTTGCTCCACCGCGTGAGTCGCTCCCGGAAGGACCCCGGCGGGCTGGCGGCCTTCGCCGCCGCTCGGGTGTCCTTCTCCTCGCGCCGACGTGAGTAGGCCTCCGCCCCCTTCGCCGCGGCGAGGAAGTGCGTCAGCTTGCCGATGACGAGACCGCCGGTCATCGCCGAGACGTGGAGGACCCACGCCTCGGGGAAGATCACCGGGGCCGCCACCGCGTAGATCTCGGCATTGAGCGGGGGGAAGTAGGCGGAAAGCAGACCGAAGAGCACGGCGCCGAGGAGTCCGGAGGCCGTCAGCCAGGTGGGCAGGTCGTCGATGGCGGCGCGTCCCCTCAGGTCCGGTTGGTGAAGGCGACGACGGCCTGACCGTCCGGCCAGGCCTCGAGGGCCGTCAGCGAGCCGGGTGCCCCCGCCAACCGCCAGATCCGGTCGTGGGGCATCCCGAGGACATGGGCGAGGACGACGAGAATCGGCTTGCGGTGGCAGACGATGACGGTCGTGCCCCCGCCGTCGACGACACGATCCCAGGCGGCGATGACCCGGGCGGCGAGCTCATCGTGCGACTCGCCTCCGGGGCGCGCGTACGAGGCGTCGTCCCGCAGGGCGGTGAAATCGGCGCGCTGGTCCGTCAGGAGGTCGGCCACGGCCGCACCGTCCCAGTCCCCGAAGGACTGCTCGTCCCACTCGGCGTCGACCTCGGTGGTCACGCCCAGGCCGTCGGCGATGACGCCCCCCGTCTCCCGGGCACGCGCGAGGGACGAGGTGATGACCCGCACGTCCCCGTCCCCGACGAGGGCGGCGACGTGCTCGGCAGCACGCTCGGCCTGCCGGCGCCCCTCGTCGGTCAGTACCGGGTCGAGGCCGCCACGTCCGTCGAGTCGACCGGCCACGGTGAGCTCGGTGACACCGTGGCGCACGAGGACGACGCGGGTGGGCTCTCCCCGGCCGGCACGGGGCTGGGCGGGCAGCTGCTCGGTGTCCCCGGCCGGCGCGAGGTCGTCGCGCCCCTGCTCTGACCCGTGCCAGTCCTCGACCTCGTCGCCGTCCATGCCCCGGTTGGAGAGGGCATCGGCGTCGCCATTGTCCCTCCGCGGGATCCAGATGAAGTCGACCGAGCCGCCGGCGCCGGTGATGTCCGCGACGAGGTCGCGGCCCTCGAGCGCGAGCTCCCGCATGTCGGGGTGCTTGATCTTCCACCGACCGGACATCTGCTCGACGACGAGCTTGGAGTCCATCGCTACCTCGACCTGCGCCCCGGGGTCGATGGTGCGGGCCGCGCGCAGTCCGGCGAGGAGGCCGCGGTACTCGGCGACGTTGTTGCTCGCGGTGCCCAGCGGTGCGGCGAGCTCGACGAGCAGCTCACCGGTGCCACGATCGCGCACGAGCGCGCCGTACCCGGCCACTCCGGGGTTGCCGCGGGAGCCACCGTCCGCCTCGACCCGGAGGAGGCGCCCCATCAGGTCTGTGGTGCGGGGATGCGCACGAGGATGCGGTCGCACTCCTCGCACCGCACGACGTCGTCCACCGCGGCCTTGTCGATCCGGCTGATCTCGACCGGGTTGAGCTCGAGGCGGCAGCCACCACAGCGGCCGTGCTTCAGCTCGGCGGCGGCGAGGCCGCCGGACCTCTCCCGGATCCGCTCGTAGAGGTCCACGAGGGCGTCGTCGATCTCCGCGACGAGCGTCTCGCGCGGCTCGGCGACGCTGACCCGCTCGGCGTCGAGGTCGGCCACGGCGGCATCCCGCTCCTCGCGGATCCGGTCGACCTCCTGCTGCATGCGGGTCTGCTCGCCGGTGCGCTCGGACAGGCGCTCCTCGGCAGCCTCCTGACGCTCCATGGCCTCGATCTCGACCTCCTCGAGGTCACTCTGGCGGCGCGCGAGCGATTCCAGCTCGCGCTGGAGGGCGGTGAGGTCCCGCGAGGTCATCCCCTCGCCCGCGTCGAGCCGGCCCTGGTCACGGGTGGCGCGATCGCGCACCTGCTGGACATCGGTCTCGGCCCGCTGGACCTCGCGGCGGATGTCGGACAGCGTCGTCTCGACGCGCACGACGTCGTCGCTCACCTGCTGCAGCTCGCGCTCGGCCTCCGCGAGCGTGACGTTCTGCGGCACCCGGCCGTGTGCGTGGTCGATCTGCTGCAGCCGGGTGTCGAGTGCCTGCAGGTCGAGCAGTCGTTCCTGGACGAAGGGGTCTGCCTTCACTGGGGGCCTCCTGGGGCGGTCTGTGCGCCGACGGTGAAGCTCCACGGGTCGGTGCAGATCGTGCTCACGTGGGTCTCCCATCCCACCATGTCCGCTCCGGCGTCCGCGAGTGAGTTCCCCAGGCGGGTGAGCAGGTGCTCGAGCCAGAGCGACTCGGTGGCCCAGTGCCCCGCGTCGACGAGGAAGGGAGTGCCTCCACCGGCGCGGGACTCCTCCCGGGCCTCCAGGGCCGGGTGGTGGCGCAGGTCGGAGGTGACGTAGACATCGGCGTCGGCGACTCGGGCCGCGTCGATGAGGCCGTCACCCGCGCCACCGAGGAGAGCCACGCGGCGCACCCGACCGTCGGCAGGGCCGGAGACCCGTAGGCCACCGGGCGCCGAAGGGAGGGCCCGGGCCAGGCCCTCGGAGAAGGAGGCAAGGTCGGTCTCAGCGGCCAGGTCGCCGACGCGTCCCATGGCCCGCCCCTCCTCGAGGCTCAACGGCTCGGGGTCGACGAGCCCGCAGGCCTGCGCCAGAGCGGAATTCACCCCCGGCTCGGCAACATCGGCATTGGTGTGCGCGACGAAGAGGGCCGTGTCGGACACGACGAGGGAGGTGACGCTCGCCCCCTTCGCACTCGTCGTGGCCACCGAGTGCACCCCGCGCAGCAGCAGGGGGTGGTGGGTGATGAGCAGGTCGGCGCCCGCGTCGCGGGCCTCCTCGATCACCTCGAGGGTGGGGTCCACGGCCGCGTGGACCCGCCGCACGGGCTGATCGGGGTCGCCCGTGACGAGCCCGACCCGGTCCCAGGACTGGGCGGAGTCGGTGGGGAACATCTGCTCCAGGACGGTGAGCACGTCACGCAGACGGATATCGGTCATGTGGGCCCGGCCGGGCTCGAACCGACGACACCCGCGGTGTAAACGCGGTGCTCTACCACCTGAGCTACAGGCCCGTGGCGCGCGCCGGCGCCGCGGTCATTCTGACAGGCCGGCCTCACCCCGTCAGACGCGGCGTGCGTCCTCGATGAGGTTGATCTCGTAGAGCACGAGATCGAGGGCGTCCGCGGCGCTGATCGGCGAGAAGCGTTGCGGCGTCTCGGCGGTCACCGTGCTGACCAGCGGGCTGAGCACCGTCCACGGCGTCGGGTGCGCGAACTGCACGACCGAGTAGCGGTCACCCTCCTGGCCGGGCGCGGCGACGACCCGGTGGATGCCGGGCTCGATGACGCCATTGGTCACGACCTCGAGCATGAGGCCGGTGTTGATGATCGCGCCGCCCTCCGGGGCGATCGCGTCGATCCACTCATCGCTGTCCTTGAGGCGCACCTGCAGGCCGGCGGCGGTGGCCCGGGGCAGGGCAGTGATGAGGTTGATGTCGGCGTGCTCGGCGGCCCAGACGTGGGGCGCATCGGGGGCGGAGTCCATCGCCGGGTAGTGGATGGCCCGGGAGAGCGTCGGCCCGTCGACGAGCATCTTCTCGAAGTAGTCCGGGTGGGCCCCGACGCCGGTGGCGATGATCCGCAGGACCCGGCGCTGCAGGTCCGCGACCGCGGTGTGGAAGGTCGTCAGCGTCTCGGTGATGCCCGGCACGACCGACTCCGGCAGGACCGGCTCGTGGTAGCGGTGCGGATAACGCGTGCGAAGGGGGTGCCCGCTCGGGATCGAGGGACCCCAGTTGAGCATCTCCTTCCAGTCCGCGACGTCGGCGGTGGCCGCTGTCTCGACGAGGAGGTCGGTGTACCCGGTCTGCCCGTGGGTGCCCGGGGCGACGCACTGCTGCTTCACCTCGCGCTCGGCCGTGAAGAACTCCTCGAGCATCCCGTAGGCGCTGTCGATGAGATCGTCGGACACGTCGTGCTTGACGTAGACGAAGCCGGTGTCGAGGGAGGTCATCAGGCCGTCGACGACGGCTCGGGCGCGCTCACCGTCCCCGGACTCGAAGGCCAGCAGGTCCACCTCGAGGATGTCGTCGCTCATGGGGCGGCAGACTACCCCCCGCGCGGCATCGCACCGGAGTCGATGAGCTCGCCGAGCGCCGCGTGGTAGCCCGCGAAGTCCCGACGCTCACCGGCGGGGTTGACCAGCTGCCACGCGATCCGGCCGTCGCGGCCGACGAGGAAGGTGCCCCTCCGGGGGGCCCCGGAGTCGTGGGGGGTGGCGCCCGAGGCGGGCGCGACCCCGCCCGGGGGGCCGGAGTACGGGGGCACCCGGGAGAAGTAAACCACCCCGGCGGCCCACCCCCCCCCGCGGTAC
>JBQGNO010000084.1:0-12612 GCA_052087725.1 Janibacter sp.
CGGCCTCCCGTCCGGCGAAGTGCTGCCCCTCGAGGAGGTCGGTCTCGAAGGTCCGCTCGTTGTGCCGCTCCAGGGACTCGCTCGCCGCCCCGGCGATGAGGACACCGCTCGCCGGGTCCAGGGCACCCGAGTTGGCCAGCTCGAGGCTCGCCTCGGCACGGCGGATCACGTGCGCGTCGAGCGCGGAGAGCGCTCCCTCGACCTTCGCGTGGAGTCGGTCCAGGCGGGCGGCGCTGTACGAGAGGTACCAGGCGAGCACCAGCAGGACGCAGACGAGGACGGCGATCCACCCGAAGACCTCCATCAGGCGTCACCGCCCCGACCACGGCGCGACCCCGGCCGCAGTCGCGTGACCTCGTGGGGTCGGGCGTCGGTGACCGTCTCGTAGACCGCGAGGATCTCCTGCGCGACGATCTCCCAGTCGAAGACCTGCGCCCGCTCGCGCCCGAGGCTCGACAGGCTCCGCAGCCGGGTCGGGTCACGCAGCAGCTCGGTCGCTCGTGCCGCGAGGTCGTCGGACCGGTCGGCGGCGAAGACCGCCCCGGCCATGCCGGCCCGACCGGCGTCGAGGACGCGCTGGAAGGCCGCCAGGTCGCTCGCGAGGACCGGGGCCCCGGCTGCCATTGCCTCGACGAGGACGATCCCGAAGCTCTCACCTCCGGTGTGCGGAGCGATGTACAGGTCGGCCGAGGCCAGGGCACTCGCCTTGTCCTCGTCGGACAGCGCTCCGAGGAACTCGCTCGCCGCAGCGACCCGCTCCGGCAACCGCGCCCGCGCATCCTCCGTGGCACCCGGGCCGATGACGAGCAGCCGGGCGCCGGGCACCTCGTCGAGGATCGCGGGCATCGCCTCGGCGAGCACCGGCAGCCCTTTGCGGGGCTCGTCGATGCGACCGAGGAAGACCAGGGTCGGCCGACCGGGTGCGCCGCTCCAGCGCGAGCTGCGTTGTGCCCGGGCGAAGGCGGCGGTGTCAACGCCGTTCGGGATCACGACGGCGTCGCCACCGATGTGCGTGGTGATCGTGCGCCGGGCGTCCTCGGAGACCGCGATCCGACCGTGGATCTTCTCGATCGAGGGGCGCAGCAGCGGGTAGGCGGCCTGCAGGACGCGGGAGCGGACATTCGAGGTGTGGAAGGTGGCGACGACCGGGACGGTGGCGGCCCACAGGGAGAGGACGGAGAGGCTGGGGGCGAGCGGCTCGTGGATGTGCACGACATCGAAGTCGCCCTCCTCGAGCCACCGGGACACTTTCGCCGCGGCGACGGGACCGAAGAGCAGGCGCGCGGTCGACCCGTTGTACCGGATCGGTACGGCCCGGCCTGCGGGGACGACGTGATCGGGCAGCTGTGTGCCCTCGTCGGCCGGCGCGAGGACGGAGACGTGGTGGCCGGCGCGGATGAGGTACTCCGCGAGGTCGCGGATGTGGAACTGCACTCCCCCGGGGACGTCGAAGGAGTACGGGCTGACCAGGCCGATCCTCATGCGGCATCCCCGTGGCGGGCGAGCCGGTCGACGTCGAGGTCATCGACGAAGACCCGCTGCATCATGTGCCAGTCCTGCGTGTGGTCGGTGATCGCCGCGCCGAGGGCATCGGCGCACGACTGGGTCACCTGCTCGACGGCGTCCGGGGTGCCGGCCGAGGGCGTGCCGACCGCGTCGTGGATGGTGATGACCATCCCCCACTCCCGGCCCACCCGCTCGTGCCGGAGGGTCACCGGATACAGGGTGTAGCCGCTCTCGACGGCCAGGGCAGCCGGTCCGGCGGCCACCCGCGCCGGATGGCCGCAGAGATCGACCTCGATCCCGGTGGCGGAGAGGTCACGGTCGGCCAGGAGCGGCATGACGACGGGATCACCGGTGGCGAGCTGGTCCCGGAGCCGGGAGAAGGTCCCCTTCTCCGCCGGCAGGATCCGCATGCCCAGCCCCTCGCGGTAGTCGAGGAAGGCGCGGAACATCTCCTCGGGCTCGAGTCGCTCGGCAACGGTGACCACCTGACCCAGGTGCCGCGCGCACCAGACTCCCGCGAGGTCCCAGTTGCCGGTGTGCCCGAGGAAGCAGACGACCGGCCGGCCGGCGGCCAGCTCAGCCCGCAGCTCGGGCATGGCACCCTCCCAGCGCACGAGCCGATCGACATCGGCGGCACTGACCGAAGGGAGCCGGAAGGCCTCGACGTAGTAGCGCAGGGCGGCGCGGACCCCCTTCGCCGTGAGGGCATCCAGCTGTGCCTCGGTGAGCTCGGGACGCACCCGCCGGTAGTTGGCCCGCAGCTGCCGCACCGAGCCGCCGTCGCGCGCCGTGGTGCGGTCGGCCGCGAGGTCGAAGAGCCGGTAGGCGGCACGGGCGGGGACGAGCCGCAGCAGCCGCCAGGCCAGGAGGAAGACGAGGACGGTGATCCGGTCGCGCAGTCGAGTCACGATGTCGTGGGCGTCGCCGCGGCTTCGTCGGCGAGGCACTGCTGGCGCACGAAGAGGATCCGCTGGAGGATCGTCACGACACTGGCGACGACGAGGAGGGCCAGCACGACCTTGAGCACGACCTCGGGCAGGCCCATGCCGACGAAGCCCGTGGTCACGAGGGCCACGACGAGCCGGTCGGCGCGCTCGGCGATGCCGACACTGGCCGTCATGCCGAGCCCCTCGGCACGAGCCCGGGCGTAGGAGACGACGCTGCCGAGGATGAGGCAGCCCATCGCCAGCCAGGCCATGACCCGGTCGTCACCGCCCTGGAAGAACCAGATGGCCAGCCCGGAGAAGATCGCGGCGTCCCCGATCCGGTCGAGAGTGGAGTCAAGGAAAGCGCCCCAGTTGCTCGTGCGGTCGAGCTGGCGGGCCATGATGCCGTCGATGGTGTCGGAGAAGACGAAGGCCGTGATGACGAGGACACCGATGAGCAGCTCGCCCATCGGGAAGAAGATCAGGGCCCCGAGGCACACGCCGAGCGTGCCGATGATCGTCACCACATCGGGGCTGACGCCCAGACGGATGAGCAGCCTCGCCACCGGGGTGAGGATCCGGGTGACGGCCGCGCGCGCGTATCGATTGAGCATCTCGCCTCCAGCGTAACCGGCCATCGGCGCCGTCCCGGCCACGCCGCGCGGCAGGGTGACGGTCCCCACAGCGACCGGGCGTGGCTCAGTCCGCGGTCGGCCAGGCGGTGGCGAGTGCCGTGCGGGCGTCCTCGAGCAGGATCGGCAGGGCCTTGGTCTGGGCGATGATCGGCAGGAAGTTCATGTCGCCGCCCCACCGTGGGATGACGTGCTGGTGGAGGTGCGCCGCCACCCCGGCCCCGGCCACGGCACCCTGGTTCATGCCCATGTTGAAGCCGTGCGGGTGGGAGGTCTTCTGCAGCGTCCGGATCGCCGTCTTGGTCAGCGCGGTGAACTCGGCGGTCTCCTCGTCCGTGAGGTCGATGTAGAGCGACACGTGCCGGTAGGGACAGATGAGGACGTGACCGGCGTTGTAGGGGAAGAGATTCATCACGACGAAGCAGGTCGCGCCGCGATGCACGACGAGGCCCTCCGCATCGTCCTTGTCCGGGGCGGCGCAGAAGGGACAGCCGTCGCCGGCCTCTTCACTGGGTCGCTCACCGGTGACGTAGGCCATGCGGTGCGGCGTCCACAGCCGGTCGAACCCGTCCGGCACACCGACGAAGGAACGCTCGTCCTCGAGTGGACGGTCGTGGGGCTCGGTCATGGATCCGATCCTGTCATGGCCGATGGCGAAGGGGAGGACCTCCCCTTCGTCCCGCACCCTCGAGCGTGACTGCTGGCCCCCGGCTCAGACGGTGCCGGCGGGCCGGGCGTCGGGGCCGGGGTTGGTCAGGCTCGGCGCCGAGGTGATCTGGTCCTTGTGCTCGATCGTCGCGAGGACCTTGGCGATGGCGTCCTCGATCGAGACGCCGTTCTCCTGGCTGCCGTCGCGGTAGCGGAAGGAGACCGCGTTGTTGCTGCGGTCCTCCTCGCCGGCGATCAGGGTGAAGGGCACCTTGGCCTTGCTCGCATTGCGGATCTTCTTCGGGAAGCGGTCGTCGCTCTCGTCGAGCTCGACACGGATCCCCTTCGCCTTCATCTGCGTCAGGACGTCCCAGAGGTAGTCGTTGTACTCCTCCGCGACCGGGACACCCAGCACCTGGACCGGGCTCAGCCAGACCGGGAAGGCTCCCGCGTAGTGCTCGACGAGGACTCCGATGAAGCGCTCGATCGAGCCGAACTTCGCCGAGTGGATCATCACCGGCTGCTGACGCGACCCGTCCGCTGCCTGGTACTCCAGCGCGAACCGGTCGGGCGAGGGCTGGTTGAAGTCGTACTGGATGGTGCTCATCTGCCAGGTGCGGCCGATGGCATCACGGGCCTGGATCGAGACCTTGGGTCCGTAGTAGGCCGCGCCGCCCGGATCGGGCACGAGCTCGAGACCGCTCTCCAGGCAGACCTGCTCGAGGACGGAGGTCGCCTCGGCCCAGTCCTCGTCGGAGCCGATGAACTTCGAGCTGCTGTCCCCCTCGTCGTCGCGGGTGGACAGCTCGAGGTAGAAGTCGTGCAGGCCGAAGTCGCGCAGCAACCCGAGGATGAAGTCGAGCAGGTGCCGGATCTCGTCGGGGGCCTGCTCCTTGGTGACATAGGAGTGGCTGTCGTCCTGGGCGAAGCCGCGCACGCGGGTCAGCCCGTGGATGACGCCGGACTTCTCGTGCCGGTAGACGTGGCCGAACTCGAAGAGACGCAGGGGCAGCTCACGGTAGGAGCGCTGCTTGCTGCGATAGATGAGGTTGTGCATCGGGCAGTTCATCGCCTTGAGGCGGTAGTCCATGCCGTCGACGTCGAGCGGCTCGTACATCCCCTCGCCGTAGTAGGGCAGGTGCCCGGAGGTGTGGAAGAGCCCCTCCTTGGCGATGTGCGGGGTGCCGACGTACTCGAAGCCCTCGTCGATGTGGCGACGGCGGACGTAGTCCTCCATCTCCCGCTTGATCACCCCACCCTTGGGGTGGAAGACGGGCAGCCCGGACCCGATCTCGTCCGGGAAGGAGTAGAGGTCGAGGTCGCGGCCGAGCTTGCGGTGGTCGCGCTTCTCCGCCTCGGCGAGGCGCTCGAGGTAGGCCTTGAGCTCCTCCTTCGTCGGCCACGCGGTGCCGTAGATGCGCTGCAGCTGCGGGTTCTGCTCACTGCCTCGCCAGTAGGCGGCGGCCGAGCGCATCACCTTGAAGGCATTGCCGAGCAGCTTGGTGCTCGGGATGTGCGGGCCACGGCAGAGGTCACCCCACGCGACGGAGCCGTCGCGGCGGAGGTTGTCGTAGATCGTCAGCCGGTCCCCACCGACCTCGACGGCGGCGCCTTCCGCCTCGTCCTCGGCGGAGCCACCCTTGAGACCGATGAGCTCGCACTTGTAGGGCTCGTCGGCGAGCTCGGCGAGGGCCGCCTCGTCGCTGACCTCACGGCGGTGGAAGACCTGACCCTCGTTGATGATCTTCTGCATCGCCTTCTCGAGGGCCTTGAGGTCCTCGGGGGTGAAGGGCTCCTCGACGTCGAAGTCGTAGTAGAAGCCGTCCCGGACCGGCGGGCCGATCCCGAGCTTGGCCGAGGGGTGGACCTGCTGGACGGCCTGGGCGAGCACGTGGGCGCACGAGTGCCGCAGGACGTCGAGACCGTCCTGCTCCTGCGCGGTGACCGGCTCGACGACATCGCCCTCGGAGAGGACCTCGGTCAGGTCCCGCAGCTCCCCGCCCACCCGGGCGACGAGCACGGACCGGTCACCCTCGAAGACCTGTGCCGCCGTAGTGCCCTCGGCCACCGATCGCTCGTCTCCGGCGACGGTGATGGTGATCTGGGCTGACACGGTGATCTCCTGATGAGGACGGTTCGAGGCACCCGGTCGGGCACCGTAGAACTCTATCCCCGAGGCGGGCCCGGACCCCAGCGAGATCCGCACGGACGTGACGCACGAGGCATCGCCGCGATGGTTGACTGGCCGGCATGCACATCGACCGGATCGGACTGACTCCCCTCAAGGGTGCCCGGCACAGGGAGCTGACCTCCCTGCGCCTGGACGCCACCGGGCCCGTCGGTGACCGGGTCTTCTGCCTCGTCGACGTGGACCGGGCACGGGTCGTGCGCACCGTCGACCACCCGTCGCTCGTGCTCGTCGACGCGATCTGGGACGGCACGGACCTCACCGTCCGGACGCCCGACGGACGTGAGGTCGTCGAGGCTCCCCGACCGACCGGCCAGCTCCTGCCCCTCGACTACTGGGGCCGCGAGGCACAGCTGGAGCTCCTCGAGTCCCCCCACGCCCAGCTCTTCAGCGACCACCTCGGACGGGACCTGCGCCTCACCCGCATCTCACGTCCCGGCGAGGTCGTCTACGGCGGCTCGGTGAGCATGGTCAGCACCGGCGAGCTGGCACAGCTGTCCGAGACCGACAGCGTCCGCTTCCGCGCGACGATCACCCTCGACGCCGAGCGCGTGCCCGACCCCGGGACCGAGGTCCGGGTGGGTGATGCGGTGCTGCGCGTGCGCGGCACGATCCCCCGGTGCCGGGTCATCGACATCAACCCGGCCACCGGCGAGCAGGACCGTGAGCACCTGAAGACGCTTGCCGCGCAGTCCCACCGAGCCGGCGAGCTGCCCTTCGGCGTCGATGCGGACGTCGTCGAGCCCGGCACCGTCCAGACCGGTGATCAGGCCTCGGTCGTGCCCTCGTAGAGCCCGAGGACATTGCCGTCCGGGTCCGTGAACAGCGCCCACCAGCTCGTGTCGCTGATCGCCTCCTTGCCCCGCACGACCGTGCCACCGGACTCGGTGACCTTGGCCAAGGTGTCCTCGATGGAGTCGACCTCGACGATGGACCGGGGCTGGGTGAAGCCCTTCTCCGGCCCCGTGAGGGCACCGCCGCTCAACCCATTGGGCGCCATCCACATCGGATAGCCCTCGTAGCCGGGCGGCGCCTGGATCGTCCACCCGAAGAGCCCCGAGTAGAAGCCGCGCGCCGCCTCGAGGTCGCTGACCGGGATTTCCGTGTGCGTGATGTCTCCGTGTGCCATTTCAGAAGCATGGCACCGGACGGTGATGTGCACCACACCCGACTCCGAAGTGACCCATGGGTAACCTACGGCCATGCAGCCCCCTTCGGCCGCCACCGTCGACGGCCACGACCCCTTCGCGGAGCCGACGACGCCGGTGAGCCGCGGTTGGATCGCGCGCCTGGGCCTGGCCGGTGTGGGGATGTGTGCCGGGTGGTTCGGCCCGATCCAGGTGCTCCTCGGTCTCCAGGCGGCCGCCCTGACCCCGGACCACAAGGAGACGACGCTCTCGCTCGTCACCGGCGTCGGGGCAGTCGTCTCGACCCTCGCCAACCCGCTCGCCGGAGCCTTCAGCGACCGCACGACCTCCCGCTTCGGTCGGCGCGTCCCCTGGATCGTCGGGGGCACGCTCGTGGGCGCGATCGGGCTCGTCCTGCTGGCCGCCGCCGACAGCGTCCCGTTGATGATCCTCGCGTGGTGCCTCGTGCAGGCCGGGCTCAACGGCACGCTCGCGGCCCTGACCGCGGCCGTGCCCGACCTCGTCCCCGTCGAGCAGCGCGGCCTCGTCAGCGGGGTCGTCGGCATGACCCAGACCCTGGGCATCGTCGTCGGGACGAGCGTCGCGACGCTCGTCGCCGGTGTCGGTGGCGCCTACCTCGTCCTCGCCGTCCTCGTCACCGCGGCGGTCCTCCCCTTCGTCCTGCGCTCGCTCGACCGCCCGCTCCCCCGCGGGCACCTCCCGCAGATGGGCGTGCGCGCCTTCCTCACGGGCTTCTGGATCTCGCCGCGACGGCATCCCGACTTCGCCTGGGCCTGGGCGACCCGCTTCCTGGCGACCGTCGCGAACTCAATCTGCACCCTCTACCTCCTCTTCTTCCTCACCGATGCCGTGCAGGTCGAGGACCCCGAGCTGGGCGTGCTCGTCCTCACGCTGCTCTACGCGGTCGTGCTCATCGTCTCGGCGATCGTCGCCGGCAGCTGGTCCGACCGCGTCGGGGTGCGCAAGCCCTTCGTCATCGCCTCGGGCCTGATCATGTCGGGCGCGGCGGTCCTGCTCGCCTTCGTCCAGACCTGGCCGGCGGCCCTCGTCGGCGCCGTCGTCCTCGGCCTCGGGTACGGCATCTACCTCGCCGTCGACTTCGCGCTGATCACCCAGGTGCTCCCCCGCGCCGGTGACCGGGCCCGCGATCTCGGCGTCATCAACATCGCCAATGCCCTGCCCCAGGTGCTCGCGCCCGCCATCGCCGGGCCGATCATCACGTGGTTCGCCGTCCACCACACGCACGCTGCCGGCTACCGCGCCCTCTACCTGCTCGCTGCGGCGATCGGCATCGCCGCAGCGCTCCTCATCCGCAACATCCGCAGTGTCGACTAGGAGAATCCTGTGCCACTTCCCCCCGACTTCGTCTTCGGGACGTCCACCGCGAGCTACCAGATCGAAGGGGGCGTGACCGCCGGTGGTCGTGGCCGCAGCATCTGGGACGACTTCTGCGACCGTCCGGGCACGATCCGCGACGGCTCGTCCGGTGCCGTGGCCTGCGACAGCTACCACCGGTGGGGTGAGGACGTCGACCTCCTGCGGGATCTGGGGGTCGACGCCTACCGCTTCTCGATCGCGTGGCCGCGCATCCAGCCGACCGGCTCCGGCCCGGTCAACGCGGAGGGCCTCGACTTCTACGATCGCGCCGTGGACGCCCTGTGCGAGGCGGGGGTCGCTCCCTTCGCCACGCTCTACCACTGGGACCTGCCGTCGGCACTCCAGACGCAGGGAGGCTGGATGAGCCGCGAGACGGCCGAGCGTTTCGGCGAGTACGCCGCGATCGTGGGCGAGCGGCTCGCGGACCGGGTGGCGATGTGGATCCCGGTCAACGAGCCGGTCGTGTCCACGCTCTTCGGGCACGCCATCGGCATCCACGCGCCGGGTGAGGCCCGGGGATTCGAGGCGCTCGGTGCGGCCCACCACCTGCTCCTGGGGCACGGACTCGCGACCCGGGCGCTGCGTGCGGCGGGAGCCCGCGCCATCGGCACGGCCAACAACCACACGCCCGTCCAGGCGATCAGCGACTCTGACGAGGACGTCGCTGCGGCAGCGCTGTACGACACCATCCACAACCGCGCCTTCGCGGAGCCGATCCTCCTCGGTGAGTACCCCAACGGCATGGGCGAGGGCATGCCTGGACCGGTGGCCGAGGACCTGGCCATCATCAGCGAGCCGCTCGACGCCTACGGGGTGAACTACTACAACCCGACGGCTGTGGGCGCCCCTGACTCCCCCGCCGTCGCGGCAGCACTGGCCACAGATCCGCAGGACGAGTCGACGATGGCCCTGCCGGAGGGCATCCCCTTCGCCCTCGTGCCGGTGGAGGCCCAGGAGCGGACCGCCTTCGGGTGGCCGGTCGCCCCCGAGGGCCTGACCGAGCTGCTCGTGCAGCTGCGCGACCGATACGGCGACGCGCTCCCACCGATCCACATCACCGAGTCCGGGTGCTCGACCCACGATGTCGTCGAGGACGGGCAGATCCACGACGGCGCCCGCATCCGCTACCTCGAGTCGCACCTGGACGCCGTGGTCGACGCCCGGGATGTCGGAGTGGACGTGCGGGGGTACTTCGTGTGGTCGCTGCTGGACAACTTCGAGTGGGCTGAGGGCTACACGCAGCGCTTCGGACTGGTGCGGGTGGACGTCGGCGAGGGTGAGGCCCGCACGCCGAAGGACTCCTACGCCTGGCTGCGCGAGCGGATCCGCGCGACGCGCGACCCGGCCTGACTCAGCGCCCTCTCCGCCCCCTTGCCCCCCGGAGACAAATACGTCCCGCACGCCGGGGCGTGCGGGACGTATTTGATCCGATCGGAGCTCAGTCGAGGGTGAGCACCAGGTGCTCGGTCACCGGCTTGCGCGAGTTGCGCAGACCCGCGACAACCGAGCTCTCCTGCGCGTCCTTGTCGATGACGAAGTCGACCTTGCCCGGCAGGAGCACCGGCTTCTTGAACCACACGTGGCTCGTGCTCGGACCGCTGGTCGACTGGCCGATCGCCGCCAGCGTGCGCGCATAGGTCCACATGCCGTGGGCGATGGCCTTCGGGAAGCCCATCGCCTTGGCGGTGGGTGCGCTCATGTGGATCGGGTTGATGTCGCCCGACGCGAGGCCGTACGTGCGACCGAGGTCGCACGGGAGGCTCCACTTCGCCGCGGCGTACCCGGTGGGGATCGACGGGGGCTGCTCGCCCCGCTCGGCCTCGGCATCGCCGCGACCTCGAGCGAGGTACGTCGAGCGCCCTTCCCACACACGCTCCCCCGCGATGTCCACCTCGGTGACGAGGTCGACGACCGTGCCCTTGGGGTGGGCACGCAGGTGGTCCGCCGACACGGTGATGTCGAGCTCCTCGTCGAAGCGCACCTCACGGTGGACCGTGATGACGTTCTCGACATGCACGAGACCCATGAGCGGCAGCGGGAAGCCCTTGCCGGCCATGAGCGTCATCTGCAGCGGGAAGCCGAGGACGTGCGGATAGGTGTGCGGCAGCACGTCGCTGTTGTTGAACCCGCAGATCCGCTGGTACTCCAGCAGGTCGTGCCGGTCCACGGAGTGCCCGGCCAGACGGATCTGGCGGTCCGGCAGCTCCGATCCGGAGGCCTTGCCCGGCAGCGCGGCCTTGGCGTAGATCGGGCCGAGCGACGGGATGGACGAGAGGGTGGTGACCGCCATCAGGCGCCCAGGATCATCTGTCCGCACACGCGGACGACGTTGCCGCTGACCGCGCGGTTGGCATCCCAGGAGAACCAACCGATCGTCTCGGCGACGTCCACCGGCAGACCGCCCTGCGAGAGCGAGTTGGTCAGGCGACCGACCTCACGCGTGGTCATCGGGATCTTGGCCGTCATCTCGGTCTCGATGAAGCCGGGCGCCACCGCGTTGACGGTGATGCCCTTCGCGACGACCTGCGGGTCCTTGGCCAGGCTCTTGGTCATGCCGATGACCCCCGCCTTGCTCGCACCGTAGTTCGCCTGGCCGCGGTTGCCCGCGATCCCGGCGATGGAGGAGACGTTGACGATGTGGCCGCCCTCGTGGATCGCGGGGATGAGGTCCTCGTTCATCCGCAGGATCGACAGGAGGTTGACGTTGAGGACCGAACCCCAGCGGTCGGCGTCGGTGTTGACCAGGAGCTTGTCCCGGGTGATGCCGGCGTTGTGCACGACGACGTCGAAGCCCCCGTGCAGCTTCTGGGCGTGCTCGACGATCTTGGCGCCGGCGTCCTCGGCCGTGACGTCGACCTGCAGCGCCGAGCCGCCGATGCGGTTGGCGACCTCGGCGAGCGGTCCGCCGGCCGCGGGGATGTCCACGCAGATGACCGTGGCCCCGTCACGGGCGAGGACCTCGGCGATGGCCGCGCCGATGCCGCGAGCAGCACCGGTGACGACGGCCACCTTGTCGGCGAGCGGGGCGTCCCAGCTCTCCGGCACGGTGAGGTCCCCGAGCGCCTGACCGACGTGCACGACCTGGGCCGAGACGTAGGCGGAGCGACCGGAGAGGAGGAAGCGGATCGTCGCCTCGGCGTTGCTGTCCGCGCCCTCGGCGACGTAGACCATGTTGGCCGTGCCGCCGGCGCGCATCTCCTTGCCGACCGAGCGGACGATGCCCTCGAGGGAGCGGCGGACCGCGGCCTCTGCGACGTCCTCGGTGTCCTCGACCGGACGGCCGATGACGATGACCCGGCCGGTGGGGGCCAGGGTCTTCAGCGCCGGGGCGAGGATCCCGCGCAGGGTCTCCAGGTCGGCCGGGGTGGTGGCCTGCGTCATGTCGACGACGACGCCGGCGACCGAGGTCGACGGGGAGGTCGCGATCTGGACGCCATCGGCCTCGAGCGCCGAGGTGAGTGCCTTGGCGACCGGGGCGTCACCGTGGCCGTCGAGCAGGACCGCACCGTTGATGAGCGATCCGCCCGCCGTGTGGCGACGCAGGGTGGTCGGCCGGGGCAGGCCGAGGGTGTTGGCGATCTGCTTGCCCAGACCGGAGCTGACGAACTTGCCGTACTCGAATCCCATGTGGGTGTTCTCCTTGATTCGCTTCGGGGAGGGCTCAGGCGCCCTCGAGGATGGCCACGACGCCCTGCCCACCCGCGGCGCAGATGGAGATCAGGCCGCGGCTGCCCGGGCCCTTCTCGTGGAGCATCTTCGCCAGCGCGGCGACGATGCGACCACCGGTGGCGGCGAAGGGGTGGCCCGCGGCGAGCGAGGAGCCGTTGACGTTGAGCTTGTCGCGGTCGATCTCACCGAGCACGGAGTCACGACCGAGCTTCTCGCGGCAGAAGCCCTCGTCGTTCCACGCCGTGAGGGTGGAGAGGACGGTGGCCGCGAAGGCCTCGTGGATCTCGTAGTAGTCGAAGTCCTGGAGGGTCAGGCCATTGCGCTCGAGCATCCGCGGGATGGCGTAGGCCGGAGCCATGAGCAGGCCCTCGGCGCCGTGGACGTAGTCCACCGCCGCCGCCTGGCCGTCGACGAAGTACGCGAGCGGGGTCAGCCCCTGCTCGGCGGCCCACTCCTCGGAGCCGATGAGCACCGTCGAGGCGCCATCGGTCAGCGGGGTCGAGTTGCCGGCCGTCATC
>JBQGNO010000085.1:0-12469 GCA_052087725.1 Janibacter sp.
CATTGCTCGGCTTCCACGTCATGCGGGCGGTCAACCTCGTCACCCGTGCCGTCCCCGACCCGCTGGTCCCCGCGGACACCTCCGATGTCCACGCCGGATGAAGAGGCCTTCATCCGGCCCTCACCCGGGACTCATCCCCCCTTCCTAGGCTTCGGGGCATGATCACGTCAGAGTGGGCCCCAGGGAGGACCTCATGAGCCGCCGACGCATTGGCCGCGACAGCCTTCTCCTGGCGGTGATGCTGTGCGTTCCCCTGCTCGTCTTCCTCGGGTTCCGCGTGGCCGCCTCCCCGTCGGACCCGCCTCCGGTGGAGGAGCGCCCGGTCCAGCTCAGCTCGACCGAGTCGTCGTCGAGCTCCTCGGGCTCTTCCAGCTCCTCCAGCAGCACGAGCTCGTCCACGAGCTCCAGCAGCTCCACGAGCCGCTCCTCGTCGAGCAGCCCGACGCCGCAGCCGACGTCGACGACCGCGCCGCCGAGCACGACCACGACACCGGCGCCGCCGCCCACCCAGGCCCCCCGTCCCACCTGGACCCCCACGCCTGAGTGGACCTCGCGCACGCAGGCGCCGACGTACGACGATGATGACTCCGACGATGAAGATGACGACGATGAAGATGACGACGATGGCGATGACCGCGATGACCGCGATGACGATGACGACTGATGGTGGGTGAGGAGACCGGGACCCGCCCCGGGAGGCGTCGTCCCAGGCTGGCCCGCGACACGATCGTCGGCTGGATGCTGGTCGTCCTCTTCGTCAGCCTCCTGTCCGTCGTCATCGTCGTGCGCGAGAGCCTCCACCTGTCGGTGACCGATCGGGCCAACGAGGACGTCACCCAGGAGATCGAGGAGTTTCGCACCTTCACGGAGGACGGCGTCGACCCGGAGACGTCGAAGCCCTTCGACTCGGCACAACGCCTGCTCGAGGTCTACCTCACCCGGCAGCGGCCGGGGAACGACGAGATCATCGCCGGCTACGTCGGGGAGTCCGGCGCCGTCATCCCGGTCCGGGGTCCGGGGTCCCCCGAGCCCCAGGAGTACGACCCGACCCGGGACGAGGCCTTCCTCACGACGGTCGGCCGGTCCTCGTCGGGGACGAGGGAGACGACTGCGGGCGAGATGCGCTGGGCGCGCACCACCGTCGACGTGCGCGGTGGTGACGACGCCGTCCTCATCGTCACGGTCTTCACTGACCCGTCACGGGCGGAGGCCGACCGGACGGTGCGCACCCTGGCCTTCGTCTCCCTGGGCGCCCTGATCTTCGCCGGAGTCGTCTCCTGGCTCGTCGCGGGCCGGCTGCTCCGCCCCGTGCGTCTCGTCCACGAGGCCGCCGACGACATCACCGAGCAGGACCTCACCCGACGCATCGACGTGGGGGATGACGATGTCTCCGGGCTGGCCGCGACCTTCAACCGGATGCTCGACCGGCTCGAGCAGGCCTTCCGCGCCGAGCAGCGCTTCGTCGACGACGCCGGTCACGAGCTGCGTACCCCGATCACCGTGATCCGGGGGCACCTCGAGCTCATGGACGATGATCCCGAGTCGCGGGCCGCCACCCTGCGCCTGGTCACCCAGGAGCTGGACCGGATGAACCGGATCGTCACCGACCTGCTCGCCCTGGCCAAGGCCGACCGCCCCGACTTCGTGCGGGTCGTCGACGGCGTGGACGCCTCCCTCCTCACGGTCGCCCTCGAGGCGAAGACCTCGGCGCTCGCGGACCGGAGGTGGCGACTCGGCCGGATCGCGGAGGGGGAGGCCGCGCTGGACTCGCAGCGGGTCACCCAGGCGATCCTGCAGCTCGCGCAGAATGCCGTCCAGCACACGAGCGAGGGCGATGCGATCACCCTGACCTCGGACTTCGTCGACGACCCGACCCTCGGCCGGGCGTTGACGATCAGCATCGAGGACACCGGTCCGGGCATCCCCGTGGCTGACCGCGAGCGGATCTTCGAGCGCTTCTCCCACGGCGATCTGCCGGACGGCCGACGGCACAGCGGAGCCGGTCTCGGGCTGGCGATCGTCACCGCGATCGCCGAGGGCCATGGGGGACGGGTCGACGTCGGTGGAGAGCCGGGCGAGGGGGCGGTCTTCACCCTCGTGCTGCCCGCCGACGACGATGCTGGACGTGACCGTCACGAGGACACCGACACCCCGGAGGCACCATGAGCGCCATCCTCATCGCCGAGGACCACGAAGAGATCTCCAGCTTCGTCGACAAGGGCCTGCGGGCCAGCGGCTACCGCACGACGATCACCGGAGACGGACGACAGGCCTGGGCGCTCGCCTCTACGGGGGCCTTCGATCTGCTCGTGCTCGACGTCGGCCTGCCCGGCCTCGACGGCTTCGAGGTCCTGCGCCGCCTGCGCGGCGATGGCGTCGACATCCCGGTGATCATCCTCACCGCCCGTGACGGGGTCGACGACACGGTCACCGGGCTCGAGGGCGGGGCCAATGACTACGTGACCAAGCCTTTCCAGTTCGCCGAGCTGCTCGCCCGGGTGCGCCTGCGGTTGCGCGAAGGGGGCGCCGCCCCGGCCGACGACGGCACCCTGAGCGCCGGTGACCTCACCCTCGACGTGCGGCGGCGGGCGGCCGTGGTCGGTGGCCGTGAGGTCGAGCTCACCGCTCGTGAGTTCACCCTCCTGGAGTCCTTCGTCGAGCATGCCGACCAGGTCCTCTCCCGAGAGCAGCTGCTCGGGATGGTCTGGGACATGGACTTCGACCCGGGGTCGAATGTTGTCGACGTCTTCGTGCGCTCCCTTCGCTCCAAGATCGGCGCCGAGCGGATCCTCACCGTGCGCGGGGTCGGCTACCGCCTCAAGCCCGTGCAGGGCTGAGCTACGGGAGCAGCCCCTCCTCGCGGGCACGGGCCACGGCCGCGGTACGCGAGTCGACGTCGAGCTTGGTGAAGGCGTGCACGAGGTGGGTCTTGACCGTCGCCTCGGAGATGAAGAGCGATCGGGCGATCTCCCGGTTGCCCAGCCCCGTGGCGACGGCGGCGAGGATCTCGACCTCGCGTGCCGAGAGGTCGGCCCGGGGTCGACCCATCCGGGCGACGACCCGCTGGGCGAGGGTGGGGGAGAGGACCGTCTCGCCGGCGGCGGCCCGAGCCACCGCGCCGACGATGTCGCCCGGGTCGGCGTCCTTGAGCAGGTAGCCGGCCGCCCCGGCCTCGACCGCGCGGACGATGTCCCGGTCGGTGTCGTAGGTCGTGAGCACGAGCACGGCCGGTGCCGGGCGGGAGGCGCGAAGGGCGGTCGTCACCCCGACCCCGTCCAGGCCGTCACCGAGACGCAGGTCGGTGACGACGACATCGGGTGCGTCGGCAGCGACGACGGAGAGGGCCTCCTCCCCAGTGCCGGCCTCACCGACGACCGTGATCCGCTCGTCCTGGCCGAGGAGCGCGACGATGCCCATCCGGGTCACCGGGTGGTCCTCGACGACGACGACACGCACGCTCATGCGTCCTCCTTCGTGGTGCGGGGCAAGGGGATCCATGCCGAGACGGCCGTGCCCTCACCGGGTGCAGACTCGATGCTCAGGCCACCGCCGACCTCGCGCAGGCGGGCCCGGGTGGCACGCAGGCCGTAGCCGCCCTCGCGGGGCGATCCGGGGGCCTCGGCCCACCACGACGCGGTGTCGAAGCCGCGGCCGTCGTCGACGATGTCGACCCGGAGCGAGTCCACGGTCTCGTCGAGGCTGACGACGACCTGGTCGGCCGCGGCGTGGGTGCGCACATTGGCCAGGGCGCCCTGCACGCACCGCAGGAGGGTGACCTCGGCGGTGGTCGGCAAGGGGGAGAGGGAGCCCGTGACGGCGACCCGGGCGGCGACCCCCGACTCCTGCGCGAAGCGATCGGTGACGCGACGGATGGCACCGCTGAGGCTCCCTTCGTCGAGGTCCGCCGGGGCGAGGGCACCGACGACCCGACGTGACTCCTCCAGCCCCTCCGCGGCGCCCGACACGACGTGCCGCAGGATCTCGCGCTGTCGGGCCGGGTCCTCCTCGGCCAGCGCCGCCCGGGCGAGAAGGAGGATCGAGGAGAAGTCCTGGGCGATGCCGTCGTGGATGTCGCGCGACAGGCGGGTGCGCTCGCTCGTCGCGCCCTCCGCACGCTGGACCCGGGCCAGCTCGTCGGTGAGGGCCGCGGTCTCCTCCTGGGCCGCGTACAGCGAGGCGATGAGCCGCTGGCGCTCGATGCCGTCCCGGACCAGGGCCATCTGCGCCCGGGAGATCCCGAGTGCCACGACCATGCCGATGAAGGGACCGATGATCGCGGCGAAGGCCGTCCCGCCCGTCTGACGGATCGGTTCGGCGACGACGACGGCGAGCACGGCCAGCGAGAGGACGACACCCGCGCCCAGAGGCAGCAGGTGACCGGCCAGCAGCCAGAGGGGGAAGGCGAGCCAGACATTCTCGGGGGAGACGAGCACGAGGGCGACCCACAGGACGGTGAGACCGACGAACCACGCCGGACCGCTGAGACCCTTCCGGGCCAGCGGCAGCCCGAGGAGGTACCACCCGACGAAGACCGCGAGCCCGGCCAGCTCGGCGACCGGGTGGGTGCCGGCCTCGACGGCCCGGGTGAGGCAGACGACGGCGAGTACCGCGAGGAGCGCATGCTGACCGATCCGGAGCCAGTGGGTCGTCCCGCCGGCGACGGCCTCCTCGCCGGGCACGCCGACCGGGCCGGCCGTCCGGGCGTTCCGGGTGGCCGGCCCCGCGGCGGGCGTGGTTGCGCTCACGGACGCGACGCTACCCGGCCCGGCCACCAGAAGCGGTCGCCGAGGAGGGCGGTCGCGGCCGGGACCACGAGCGTGCGGACCACGAGCGTGTCGAGCAGGACGCCGAGGCCGACGATGAGCCCGAGCTGCCCGAGGACCACGAGGGGGAGCACCCCGAGAGCGGCGAAGACCGCGGCCAGCACGATGCCGGCGCTGGTGATCACGGCTCCGGTGCGGGCCACCGCACGGGCCACGCCCTCACGGGTTCCGTGCTCGGCCGTCTCCGCCTTCGCCCGGTGCATGAGGAAGATCGTGTAGTCGATCCCCAGCGCGACGAGGAAGAGGAAGGCCACGAGCGGGACCTGGACGTCCAGGGCCGGGTGGCCGAGCAGGTGCTCGTCGAGCCAGGCACCGAGACCGATCGCCGCGAGGGCGCTCGCCGCGTTGAGGGCGAGGAGGACGACCGGGCCGATGACCGCCCGCAGCAGCAGGACGAGGACGGCGAAGCTCACGAGGAGGATGAGCGGCACGACGGTCGTGAGGTCGCTCTCGGCCGCGGACCGGGCGTCGAGCAGCTCCGCGGAGCCACCGCCGACCTGTGCATCGGCGCCGGGTACGTCGTGCGCCGCGCTGCGCAGGTCGCTCGCGAGGTCGAGGCTGGCCGGCGTGCCCGGGGACGGCTCACCGATGACGATGATCCTGGCGAGGCCGTCGCCGTTGGTGCCCGCCTCGTGGGCCGACGTCACGCCGTCCACCGACCGCAGCGCCGCGACCGTCTCGTCGACGCTCCCGTCGTCGGTCGTCACGGAGAAGGGGGCGGCGGAGCCGGCCGGGAAGTGCTCGCCGACCGTGACGAGGCCGTCCGCGGACTCCGAGGCGGTGCGGAAGGAATCCGCCTGGCTCAGGCCGACGCTCGCGCCGAGGAGGCCGGAGGCCAGCACGGCGAGCAGGGCGAGGCCCGACACGAGGTACGCAGCGGGCTTGGCGACGACCGCCCGGGAGATCTTGGCCCAGATGCCCTCGTGGGTCAGCTCGTCACCGGGACGGGGGACGAAGGGCCAGAAGACCTTGCGGCCGCAGAGGGCGAGCGCGGCGGGGAGGACGAAGACGACGGCGAGCAGGGCGATGACCAGGCCGACGGCGGAGGCCAGACCCAGGCCGCGGGTGCCCGGGACGGCCGCGAGGAGCAGGGTGCCCAGGGCGAGGACGACGGTGGCATTGCTCGCGAGGATCGCCGGGACGGTGGCCCGCCAGGCGGTGGCCAGCGCGGTGCGGTGGTCCTCGTGCTCGTGCAGCTCCTCGCGGTAGCGGGAGATCAGCAGGAGCGCGTAGTTCGCGCCGGCCCCGAAGACGAGCACGGAGACGATCCCGGCGTCGAAGGGGAGGCCGCTCAGGTCACCGACGGCCGCGGTCACGGTGCCGGCGACCTGGTCGGCGATGCCGACGACGGCCAGCGGGATGAGCCACAGCACGGGGGAGCGGTAGGTCAGGAGCAGCAGGATCGCGACGACGCCGATGGTCACCGCGAGCAGGGTGAAGTTGGCCCCGTCGAAGGAGGAGGTGATGTCCGCACCGAAGGCCGGCCCACCGGTGACCTCGACCGTCATCCCGTCGGGCGCGTGCTCGGCGACGTCGGCGCGCAGGTCCTCGATCGTCGCGACCGTGGCATCGCTGTCCTCGCTCGTCATCACCGGGAGGTTGATGGTGGCCGCCTGACCGTCCTCGCTGGTGCTCGCCGGCGACGGGTCGCCCGCCGAGTCGAGCCGGCCGGCCATCGAGTCGAGGGCGGACAGGTCCTGCTCGGACAGCTGCGCGCCATCCCCCTTCGTCGCGACGAGGAGGACCGGGGCCCGGTCGCTGCCGGGGAAGGTCTCGAGCTGGTCGGCCACGACGGCCGACTCGGCGCTCGCCGAGTAGTTGTCACCGCGCGGGGGCGCCTCGGCCGAGCCGAGCACGGAGCTCGCGAGGCCGACGAGCACCAGGGCGAGGACGAGCACGGCGATGGCGCCGCGGCGGCCGGTCAGGCGCTGGGCGAGGCTCGTGCGGGGTGACTCCGGTGGGGAGTCAGGACGGTCGGGGCGCAGGGTCGCTGTCATGCCCTCCATTCCAGCCGCGAAGGGGGTGTCCCCACATCGCGCTGGAGGTTGGTCCTGCGGTCAACCATTCGATGGATGGTGGCGCACCACGCCCCTGTGGACGGCATGGTGCGTCCTGCCGGCACGGCGGCCTAGGGTGGTCCGGTGTCCTCGCCTGTCGAATCCCTGCTCGCCGCCGCAGTCGGGGGAGTGGGTGGCACGACGCGTCCCGGCCAGGTCGAGATGGCGCAGGCCGTCGCCCGCGCCATCGACACCGAGGAGCACCTGCTGGTGCAGGCCGGCACGGGCACGGGCAAGTCGCTGGCCTACCTCGTCCCCGCGGTCGAGCACGCGCAGCGCACCGGCAAGCCGGCGGTCGTGGCGACCGCGACCCTGGCCCTGCAGGCCCAGATCGTCGACCGTGACATGCCTCGGCTCGCCGACTCGCTCGCCGGCCACGTCACCCGGCGCCCGACCTACGCCATCGTCAAGGGCCGCCGCAACTACGTCTGCAAGCACAAGGTCGAGGGCGGGTTCCCCGACGAGGACGAGGGCATGTTCGACGTCGGTGAGGTCGATGCCGCCGCCGGGCGCCTCGGCAAGGAGGTCGTCCGGGTCCGCGAGTGGGCGCAGGAGACCGAGTCCGGTGACCGGGACGAGCTCGTCCCGGGAGTCTCGGAGAAGGCCTGGCGCCAGGTCTCCGTCTCCGCGCAGGAGTGCCTCGGCTCGAAGTGCCCCATGGTCGCCGAGTGCTTCGTCGAGCGCTCCCGCGAGGCCGCCAAGGACGTCGACGTCATCGTCACCAACCACTCCTTCATGGCCATCGACGCCTTCGAGGGCCGGCCGATGCTCCCCGAGCACGACGTCCTCGTCATCGACGAGGCCCACGAGCTCGTCGACCGCGTCACCTCGACGGTCACCGATGAGCTGACGCCCGGCGGGATCCGGGCCGCGGCCAAGCGGGCGCGCACGTTTGCCGAGTCCGATGCCGACCTCGACGACCTGGCCACGGACCTCGAGGCCGTCCTCGAGGAGGCGCCCGAGGGGCGGCTGACCGCCGGTGTCCCCGAGGCGCTCGCGAGCGTCCTCGGCCGGTGCCGGGACGTCTCCCGCGGCCTCCTCACCGAGATGAAACCGCCCAAGGGCGAGCAGGTCGACGGGTCCCGGCAGATCGCCCTCGCGTCGGTCGAGGAGGTCCACGACACCGCTGCCCGGATGCTCGAGGAGCACGAGCTCGACGTCATCTGGGTCAGCCGCGACCTGCGTCGTGGCCCGCTGCTGCGGGTCGCCCCGATGAGTGTGGCGATGCGGGTGCGGGAGCGGATCTTCGGCACGGGGGCGACGGACGATGACGACGGGGTGCGCGACCGCACCGTCGTCCTCACGTCGGCGACCCTTGAGCTGGGCGGCACCTTCGACGCCGTGGCGGGGACCCTCGGTCTGCGCGGCCCGGGGTCGCCGGAGTGGACCGGCCTCGACGTGGGGTCGCCCTTCGACTACTCCCAGCAGGGCATCGCCTACGTCGCCGAGCACCTGCCGGCGCCCGGGCGTGATGGACTCGCGCCCCAGACCCTCGACGAGATCGAGGCACTCGTGCGCGCCGCGGGTGGGCGCACGCTGGGGCTCTTCTCGTCGATGCGGGCCGCCAAGGAGGCCACCGAGGCGATGCGCGAGCGTCTGGACGACGGCTTCACGGTGCTCTGCCAGGGCGAGGAGATGATCGGCACGCTCGTGCGCGACTTCGCCCGCGAGCCCACGGCGATCCTCTTCGGCACGCTCACGCTGTGGCAGGGCGTCGACGTCCCCGGCTCCAGCTGCCAGCTCGTGCTCATCGACCGCATCCCCTTCCCTCGCCCGGACGACCCGCTCTCGTCGGCGCGCACCCAGGAGATCGCCCGCCGGGGCGGTAATGGCTTCATGGCCGTCTCGGCGACGCACGCCGCCCTCCGTCTGGCGCAGGGGGCCGGCCGGCTCATCCGCCGGTCCGACGACCGGGGCGTCGTCGCCTTCCTCGACCACCGGATGATCAAGGCGCGCTATGCGGGCTTCCTCCAACGCTCCCTGCCCCCCTTCTGGCCGACGACCGATCGCGACCTCGTCCTGGGGGCACTGCGGCGACTCGACGAGATCGCGCCCGAGGTCCAGGCCGTGGCCGATCCGGCGAGGCGGGGCATGACCGGCAAGCCGGTGGCCGGTGACCCGGGGCCGGCGGACGGTGCACGCACGGCCGTGGTCGCCGGCGAAGGGTGGTCTGCCCAGGACGACGACGAGCTGCGGGACGGTGCCGACCTCGGGCTCTCCCTCGAGGAGCTCGCCGCGTCCCTGGACCGTGACGAGTCGGCGGTCACAGCCCGCGCCACCGCCCTCGGGGTGGTTGTCCCCACTCGGGGATAGCCTGTCCGACATGGAACTTCGTCGTCTCGGTCGCTCCGGTCTCGCCGTCTCCGCCGTCGGGCTGGGCTGCAACAACCTCGGTCGTCGAGGTGCCGTGACCGAGACCCAGCAGGGGGCGGACGCGGTCATCCACGCTGCGCTCGACGCCGGCGTGACCCTCTTCGACGTCGCGGACACCTACGGTGCCGAGCCCGGGCTCTCCGAGACGATGCTCGGTCGCGCGCTCGGGAGCCGTCGTGACGAGGTGGTCCTCGCGACGAAGTTCGGCATGGATGTCCGCGGCGCCAACGGCCCGGACTTCGGCGCCCGCGGCTCGCGGCGCTACATCATGGCCGCGGTCGAGGCCTCGCTCCGCCGGCTCGGCACCGACCACATCGACCTGTACCAGTACCACAGCCCCGACCCGCTGACACCGATCGAGGAGACGCTCGACGCGCTCGATGACCTCGTCCGGTCGGGCAAGGTTCGCTACATCGGCCACTCCAACCTCGCCGGATGGCAGATCGCCGACGCCGAGCACGTGGCCCGCGCCCGTGGCGGCTCCCGCTTCGTCTCCAGCCAGAGTCACTACAACCTCCTCGACCGTCGTGCCGAGCTCGAGGTGACTCCGGCGGCGCAGGCCTACGGGCTGGGCGTGCTGCCGTACTTCCCGCTGGCCAGCGGTCTGCTCACCGGCAAGTACTCCTCGGGCGAGGCCCCCGAGGGCAGCCGATTCACCCACTCGCGCCAGCACATGCTCGAGGAGGCCGACCTCGGCCAGCTGCAGGCCTTCGGCGACTTCGCCCGGGAGCGCGGGCTCACCGAGCTGGAGGTCGCCTTCTCCTGGCTCGCCTCCCGCCCGAGCGTCTCCAGCGTCATCGCCGGGGCGACCCGTCCCGACCAGATCCGGGACAACGCCGAGGCGATCAGCTGGGTGCCCACGCCCGAGGACGAGGCCGCCCTGACGCAGATCTTCCCGGCGGTCCCCAAGGTGGCGCTCTTTTGAGCCTGCCGTCCCTCGTCCTCGTCTCGGGGCCGGAGGCCGTCCTCGCCGACCGGGCCGTCGACCAGGTCATCGCCGACGTCAAGGTGACCAGCCCCGAGCTCGAGGTCATCACCCTCCGGGCCGAGGGCTACGAGGAGGGAGCGCTGAGCGTGCAGGCCAGCCCCTCGCTCTTCGGGGAGGACAAGCTCATCGTCGTGCGCGACCTGCACCAGGCGCCGGATGCACTGCAGCTCGACCTGCTGTCCTACCTCGCGGCCCCCGAGGAGGGCGTCACTCTCGTGGTCACCCATGCCTCGGGCAACAAAGGCAAGAAGGTCCTCGACACCCTGAAGAAGTCCGGAGCCCGGGCCATCGAGGCCCCGGCGATCAAGTCCGACCGGGACAAGGCCGACTTCGTGACCCATGAGTTCCGGCGGGCACGACGCAAGGCGACACCCGAGGCGGTGCAGGCCCTCGTCGAGGCGGTCGGCAAGGACGTGCGCGAGCTCGCGTCCGCCTGCCAGCAGCTCGTCGACGACACCACCGGCACCATCGACGACGCCATCGTCGAGCGCTACCACGGAGGGCGGGTCGAGGCGACCGGCTTCAAGGTCGCCGACGCCGCGGTGGCGGGGCGGACGGGCGAGGCCCTGCGGTTGCTCCGGCACGCCGTCAACGTCGGCGTCGACCCGGTCCCGATCGTCGCCGTCCTCGCCCAGCAGCTGCGGCAGCTGGCCAAGGTCGGGGGAGCAGGCCGTGGCCGCAGCGTCGACCTCGCCCGCGACCTCGGGATGGCGCCCTGGCAGGTGGACAAGGCCCGGCGCGCGCTGCAGGGCTGGAGCGGTGACGCCCTGGGACGCAGCATCCGGGCAGTCGCTGCCGCCGATGTCGAGGTCAAGGGCGGTGGCCGCGATCCCGTCTACGCGGTGGAGAAGGCGGTCCTGACGATCACCCGTGAGCGCAGCGCTGAGCAGTGACCGCGCGGTTTGTCGCAGGTCGTGGCCACTGCTAGATTTGGCCTTTGCGTGCGCGCATGGTCGTGCGCGCAGCGCAAGCAGCATCCAGGGCGTCTCTCCCACGGTGTCCCCACGCCGGTCCCGAGTCGCCTTGCCGCCCTCTAACGGCAGAACTCATCACGACCAGAAGGTACTCCTGTGGCAAACATCAAGTACCAGATCAAGCGGGCCAAGACGAACGACGAGCGCACCGAGCGCAACCGCGCGTACAAGTCGGAGCTGCGCACGTGGATCCGCAAGGTCCGCGCGTCCGTCGACGCCGGTGACGCCGAGGGCGCCAAGGCGGCTCTCGTCACCGCGAGCACCAAGCTCGACAAGGCCGTGAGCAAGGGCGTCATCCACGCCAACCAGGCGGCGAACAAGAAGTCGTCCATGGCCAAGCGCGTCAACTCGCTCTGAGTCGACACCCTCGAAGGGGGCCGGTCACCATCACGGTGACCGGCCCCCTTCGTCGTGTGGTGGAGGTGACCCTGCAGGGGTGACCGGCTTCACAGGCAGGCTCGAGTAAATGTTACTCACCAGTCATCTGTAGTCCATGCACGGCGACGAAGGTGCCGACCATGACCCCGGACGCCACGCCGCACCGCTCACCCCTGCCCGCTCGACGCGAGGTCGTCCTCGGCGCCACCGCCGGCGCCGCCGTCGTCACCACGGGCGCGGCCACCCTCGCCGCGGGGCCGGCGCAGGCCGCCGCCCCGCGGGCCGCCTTCAGCCACGGCGTCGCCTCCGGGGACCCGCTGCCCACCGCCGTCGTCCTGTGGACCCGCGTCACGCCGACACCGGAGGCCACGCCCGGGTCGGGGAAGGGCGCCCGCGTCACGGTGGAGTGGGAGGTCGCGAAGGACGAGGCCTTCACGGACGTCGTCGCCCGTGGACGGACCAAGACCGGGACCGAGCGCGACCACACCGTCAAGGTCGACGCGACCGGGCTCACGCCCGGGACCCGCTACGCGTACCGCTTCCGCAGCGGTGGGGTGACCTCGCCCGTCGGCTGGACGAGGACGGCGCCCGAGCCGAGCTCCACCCCGGACCGGCTGCGGATCGGCGTCGTCTCCTGCGCCAACTGGGAGGCCGGCTACTTCGCCGCCTACCGGCACCTCGCCCAGCGCTCCGACCTCGACGTGGTGCTGCACATGGGTGACTACATCTACGAGTACCCGACGGGGGAGTACGGCGCTCGTGGCGAGGTCGTGCGGGTCACCGAGCCGCAGCACGAGATCGTCACGCTCGTCGACTACCGGGTCCGGCACGGGCAGTACCGGACCGATCCCGACCTGCAGCTGCTGCACGCCGTCG
>JBQGNO010000086.1:0-10010 GCA_052087725.1 Janibacter sp.
CCCCCGACCTCACGATTATGAGTCGTGCGCTCTAACCAGCTGAGCTACCCCGCCTTGGCGGTCGACCTGTGCAGTACACGGGCCGGACCCGAGCCTCCTGTCGGAATCGAACCGACGACCTTTTCCTTACCATGGAAACGCTCTGCCGACTGAGCTAAGGAGGCAGGCCCACCGCTGACCACATGGCCCTGCGGTGGAGAACCTCGGGAGAGATTACACGCCCGAGGCGGTGGTCATGAAATCGGCCCGGCGTCCTCCTGCGCGGATCCGGTCACGAGGTCGAGCAGATGCGGTCGCAGCGACTCCGGGACGGCACTCGGGCGCCGCGTCGCCGCGTCGACGAAGACATGCGCCGAGGTGGCCACGGCGACGAGGACGCCGTCGCTCCCCCGGACGAGGGCGCACTCCCAGCGCACGCTGGACCGCCCGACGTGCAGCGCCCGCAGCCCGACCTCGAAGACGTCCGGGTAGGACATCTCCGCGAGGTAGCGACAGCCCGTCTCGGGGATGAGGTTGATCGTGTCCCCACCCTCGGCGACGTCGAAGTCATGGGCCTTGAACCAGTTGTTGATCGTCGTGTCCATCACCGAGTAGTGCACGGCGTTGTTCACGTGGCCGAACATGTCGTTGTCGCTCCACCGCGTCGGCACGGTGACCCAGTGGGGGTAGAGCGCTCGCTCGAAGGTCTCACTCACGTCAGCCATCCTGCACCGCAGTGCCGTCCGGCCGCCATAGACCCGAGGACCCTCGACGGTGGCTGTCGACCAGGTGGGTGTCGACGATGCCGACGGCCTCCATCAGGGCGAAGGCGGTCGTCGGCCCGACGAAGGAGAAGCCGCGGCGCTTGAGCTCCTTGGCCATGGCCCGTGACTCGTCGGAGGTCGTGGGGACCTCGGACATCGTGCGCGGGGTCGGTGTGCGCTCGGGGCGGAAGGACCAGATGAGGTCCGGCAGGCCCCCTTCGGCGCGCAGGGAGATCGTGGCGGCGGCATTGCGGATCGTCGCCTCGATCTTGGCCCGGTTGCGGATGATGCCGGCGTCACCGAGAAGCCGGGCGACGTCCTCGTCGTCGAAGGCGGCCACCGCCTCCGGGTCGAAGCCGGCGAAGGCGGTCCGGAAGTTCTCCCGCTTGCGCAGGATCGTCGCCCACGACAGGCCGGACTGGAAGGCCTCGAGGCTCAGCCGCTCAAAGAGACCGCGCTCGTCACGCACGGGCAGGCCCCACTCGGTGTCGTAGTACTCCTGCAGCAAGGGGTCCGTTCCGGCCCACACGGGCCGGGCCAGCCGGTCCTCTCCCACGATGACGTCCATGCACGCATCGTTCCACTCGTGGACGCCCGGTGCGGCAGGGCCGGCTGACATGATGCGAGTGTGAAGATCATCGCCTCGTACAGCATCAAGGGTGGGGTCGGGAAGACCACCGCCGCAGCCAACCTCGCCTGGCTCGCCGCGGAGGAAGGACGACGAGTCCTCCTGTGGGACCTCGACCCGCAGGGCGGCGCGACGTGGCTCTTCAAGGTCAAGCCCAAGGTGAAGGGCGGCAGCGAGGCCCTCGTCGACGGCAAGCGCGACCTGGCGAAGGCGATCAAGGCGAGCGACTTCGACCACCTCGACGTCCTCCCGTCGGACTCCTCCTACCGCAACCTCGACCTGCTGCTCGATGCGGAGAAGAAGCCGACCCGCATGCTCGGCCAGCTGCTCGACGGACTGACCAAGGACTACGACCTCGTCATCCTCGACTGCGCCCCGAGCGTCTCTCTCGTGTCGGAGAACATCGTGCGCGCGGCCGACCTCGTCCTCGCCCCGGTCATGCCCTCACCGCTCTCGGTGCGCACCCTCGACCAGCTGCGCGACTTCATCGACGACACGAAGGGCAGCTCACCGAAGCTCCTCGCCTTCCTGTCGATGGTCGACCGTCGCCGCCGGCTCCACAAGGACCTCGTCGAGGAGCTGCCCGGGTCACGCAAGGACGTCGCGACGACGGTCATCCCGGCCGCGAGTGCCGTCGAGCAGATGGGCGTCCATCGCGCCCCGATCGTCCAGTGGCAGCCGCGCTCCGCGGCGGCGAAGGCCTACGAGGAGCTGTGGCGCGAGGCGCGCAAGCGCCTGAAGTGATCGCAGACCATCCGAGCACGACGGCGGCCCCCGGGAGTGCCCCCGGGGGCCGTCGTGCACTTGGGTGGCAGGTGAAGGATTCGAACCTTCGTAGGGATAACCCGACGGATTTACAGTCCGTTTCCATTGGCCGCTCGGACAACCTGCCTCGTGCGCATGAAAGAGTAGCAAGCAGACCCCCCAACAACGCAATTCAGCCCGAACCGTCTCCCGAAGGAGCCCTCAGGACATGGCCAACAGCAGTTTCGACATCGTGAGCAAGGTCGACCGGCAGGAGGTCGACAATGCGCTCAACCAGACCGCCAAGGAGATCTCCCAGCGCTATGACTTCAAGGGTGTCGGAGCCTCCATCGAGTGGAGCGGAGAGAGCATCGTCATCAAGGCCAGCAGCGACGACCGGGTGCTGGCCGTCGTCGACGTCTTCGAGTCCAAGCTCATCCGCCGTGGTGTCTCGCTGAAGAACATCGACTTCGGCGAGAAGGAGCCGCAGGCCTCCGGCAAGGAGTACATCCTCTCCGGGCCGACCAAGGAAGGCATCGACCAGGAGAACGCGAAGAAGATCTCCAAGATCATCCGCGATGAGGGCCCCAAGGGCATCAAGCCGCAGATCCAGGGTGACGAGCTGCGCGTCACCGGCAAGTCCCGCGATGACCTGCAGGCGGTCATCACCCTGCTCAAGGGCAAGGACCTCGACGTCGCGCTGCAGTACGTCAACTACCGCTGAGCCACGGCACGCGAGAGCTCCGGATCAGCAACCGGGTGCTTGCGGTCGTGACTCGCGAGGAGCGTGCGCAGCAGCGGCACGCAGAGCAGGCCGATGACGGTGGCGGCCACGAGGACCCACAGCCCGGATGAGGGCGACCCGGTGGCCTCCTCGGTGAGACCGAAGGCGTAGGGGCCGACGAAGGCGCCCGTGAGGCCGATCGTGTTGACGAAGGCCAGGCCGGCCGCGGCGGCCACTCCACCGAGTCGAGCCATGAGCACCGACCAGTAGAGCGGCTGCACACCGACGATGAAGAGCATCGTCAGGCTGAGGATGATCATCTGCGCGACAGGGTTGCTCACCGCGATGAAGGCCAGGGCGAAGACGATCGCCGCGGCGGTGGTGATGCCGATGAGCCTGACCTCGGTGCCGGGGTTCTTCTTGAGGATCCGGGGGACGAAGACGACACCGATGACGGCACCGATCCCGACGACACCGGAGATCAGGCCGATCATGAAGGAGTCGGTGACCTCCATCGCCTCGACGATCGAGGGCACGAAGAAGATCACGCCGTAGGTGGCGATCTGGTTCATGAAGTAGATCGCGGCGATGGTCAGCAGGAAGGGCTTCGACATCGCATTGCGGACGATCGCCCCCGGGCCCGCCTCGACCTGGGGCCCTCCTCACCCACGGCCCGTCGGGTCAGCTCGGCAGCCTCCTCGGGCTCGAGCCACGAGGCGTCACGCGGAGAGTTGGGGAGCATGAAGAAGATGAGGATGCCGAGCAGCACCGTCGGGATCCCCTCGAGGACGAAGAGCCACTGCCAGCCGTGGAGGCCGCCGAGGCCCTCGAGCTTCATCAGCGCCCCGCCGATCGGGTTGGCCACGATGAAGGCCACCGACGACGCGGTGAGGATCAGACCGACGACCATGGCACGGTCCTTCTGCGCGAACCACATGGTGATGAGGTACATGATCCCGGGGTAGAGACCCGCCTCGGCAGCACCGAGCAGGAGTCGCAGCACGTAGAAGACGGTCGGGCTGGTGATGAACATCATCGCCATGGTGAGCAGACCCCAGGTCACCGCGATCCGGCTGATCCAGACCTTCGCCCCCACCTTGTGGAGGATGAGGTTGCTCGGGACCTCGAGGAAGGCGTAGGTGACGAAGAACAGCCCCGCCCCCAGCCCGTAGGCGGCGGCATCGATGCCGGCGTCGACCTCGAGCGAGGTCTTGGCCAACCCGACATTGGTCCGGTCGACGAAGGCCATGAAGTACGCGGCCATGAGGAGGGGGACGAGGCGCGTCAACGCCTTCTTGGTCGCCCTGCGATGGACCAGATCCGACGACGCTGTCGAGACCGTCATGAAGAACTCCTTTAGATGAAGGATGATTCGGGTTCATATTGAACCCAGATTCATATTTGTGTCAAGGGTCACACATACAGTCGGGATGACTCGCGGGTCAGCCCAGGGCGCGGACGACGTCCTGGGCCTGGTCGAGCAGTGCCGCCTTGCGGATCTTCCCGGTGTCGGTCATCGGGAATTCGTCGAGCACCTCGATGAGCGGGACCTTGTAGCCGGCCATCTGGCCACGGGCCCACTCCCCCAGCTCCTCCGGGCGGGCGTGGCCCCCGTCCCGCAGCGTCACGAAGGCCACCGGCCGCTGGCCCGTGGCCTCGTCGTCCGCCGGGACCACGGCGACCGAGGCAAGGTCGGGGTGCCGAGCGAGCATCATCTCCACCTCGGCGGGGAAGACACTCATCCCCTTGACCTTGATCATGTCCTTGGTCCGCGCGAGGAAGTGCAGGCACCCGTCCTCGTCGAGGTAGCCGGTGTCACCGGTGTGCAACCACCCGTCCCGCAGCTGCTCCGCGCTCGCCTGCGGGTTGCGCCAGTAGCCGGTCATGATCGAGGGACTGCGCAGGAGGATCTCGCCGGGTTCGTCGACGTCGAGCGGCCGTGCCGTCACGGGGTCGACGACGAGGACGTCCGTGCCGGGCACCGGCAGTCCGCAGAAGACCGGCTGGGTGAGCAGGTCGTGGTCGCCCGAGTGGAAGCCGTGGGGCACGACGTCGACCGTGTGGCTCTCGGTCATCCCGTAGGACCCCTCGCGGATGACGGAGTCGGCACCGATGACCGTGGACCATCGCCGGCGGATCTCGGGGGTGAGCTTGCGGATGAAGGACATCGTCATCGGCGCGGTGAACGAGTCGAGGTCCCGCTCCGCGACACCGGGGACCTCGAGCAGGTCGAGGAAGTTCTCCACGGTCGCCGCCGTCGTGGTGACCCGGTACCGCTCCACGAGGTCGACCACCTCGACGGGGTCCCAGCGCTCCATGAGCACGGCCGTCCCGCCCATGACCAGCGGGATGAGGATGCCCAGATCCTCCCCCGCGATCCAGAAGATCGGGATGAAGCACAGCGAGACGATCCGTGTCCCCTCGAAGCCATTGGCCCCGGCAGCACTCACGGCGGTGTAGACCATGTGGCGCTGCGTGTGCTCGCAGCCCTTGGGCACACCGGTCGTGCCCCCGGTGTAGTTGAGCGCCGCGAGCGCATCGAGGTCCGTGGCCGGCTCCCGCAGCGGCTCGGCCCCGGCCGTCTCCGACCATCGGTGGACACGTACCCCGGGGACGGAGGGAAGGGGGTCCCCCTCCCCTGCCAGGACGACCACCGTCGGCACGCCCGCCTCGGCTGCCGCATCGCAGAGTCGTTGCGCCAGAGCGCTGCTCGTCACAGCGACCGAAGCCTCTGCGTCGGACAGCTCGTGGACGAGCTCGGCGTGCTGGAACATCGAGTTGACCGGGACGTGCACGCCACCGGCCCGCAGCGTCCCGAGCATCGCGATGACGAACTCCGGGACATTGCCCAGGTGCACCGCCACCCGATCACCCGGCAGGACGCCCTTCGCCTGCAGCCACCCGGCCCACCGCGCGTGACGCTCGGAGAGCTCCCGGTAGTCCATGACGACGTCGTCGTGGACGACGGCGGCCTGCTCCGGCTGCCGCTGTGCCCAGGCATCGACGTACTCGGGCACGGTGAGCTCGCCCAGGGGGTGGACGACCTCCCGCGGGACTCCCGCCGGACGGACCCGCTCCTGCCGGCGCCGGATCTCACTCAGGTGCTGCGTGCAGTCCATGCGTACTCCTCTGTCACCAGGTGTCGACGTACCGGAACGGCACGTCCTCGGGGGTGCCGGGCAGTGCCGCGAGGATCCATCGGCGAGTGTCCAGCGGGTCGATGACGTCATCGATCTCGACCACCGCCGCGGCGTTGACCGCACGCCCGCGCTCGTACATCTCGTCGAGGAGACGCTGCTCCAGCTCGCGCCGCTCGGTGGGGTCGCTCACCGCGTCGAGCTCGCGGCGGTAGCCGAGACGGACCGCTCCCTCGAGGCCCATCCCACCGACCTCGCCGGTCGGCCAGGCGAGCGTCGCCGCCGGTCGGTGGAACCCTCCGGCGGCCATCGCCTGGGCGCCGAGCCCGTAGGCCTTGCGCAGGACCACGGTCACCATCGGCACCCGCAGGTGGGCACCGACGACGAAGAGTCGGGCGAAGTGACGCACCGTCGCCGTCCGCTCGTGCTCCGGACCGACCATGAACCCCGGTGTGTCACACAGGGACACCACCGGCAACCCGTGCGCATCGCACAGCTGGAGGAAGCGGGCGAGCTTGTCCGCCGCCGGGGTGTCGATCGCACCACCGAGGTGCTGAGGGTTGTTGGCCACGAGACCCATCGGCCGCCCCTCGATGCGCACGAGGGCGGTGACCACGCCCGGGGCGAAGCCGGACCGCAGCTCGAGGACCGAGCCCTCGTCGGCGATGGTGTCGATCGCCCGGCGGACGTCGTAGGCACGCACGCGGTTCTCCGGGACGACGTGCCGCAACAGCCGCTGGTCCGCCGCGCTCCAGGCCTCGTCACGGCCCTGGAAGTACCCGAGGTACTGCCGGGCCACCGCGACCGCCTCGGCCTCGTCCTCGACGACGACGTCGACGACGCCGTTACTGCCCTGGACCTCGATCGGACCGACCTCCTCGGGCCGGAAGACGCCGAGTCCGCCCCCTTCGATCATCGCGGGGCCGCCCATGCCGATCGTCGAGTCGCGGGTGCCGATGATGACATCGCAGCAGCCCAGCAGGGCAGCGTTGCCGGCGAAGCAGCGACCGGCTGCGATGCCGATGGTCGGCACCAGCCCGCTGAGCCGGCCCATCGTCGCGAAGGTCGGGACGTCCAGGCCGCTCGCGACCGTCGTGTCGGTGTCACCGGGGCGGCCACCACCCCCTTCGGCGAAGAGAACGACGGGCAGCCGCTGCCGCTCGGCGACCTCGAGGAGGCGGTCGGTCTTCTTGTGGTTGAGGTAGCCCTGGGTCCCGGCGAGAACCGTGTAGTCGTAGGCGAGGACGGCGCAGCGCGGGTCCTCGACGGACGGCGCGGCCGTCACTCGTGCGATGCCGGTGACGATCCCGTCGGCCGGGGTTCGGGCGATGAGGTCCTCCTCGCTGCGCCGGGCCCGCTGGGCCGCCACGGCGAAGCCCCCGTACTCGACGAAGCCGTCCTCGTCGTCGCAGAGGTCGGCGATGTTCTCCCGGGCGGTCCGGTGCCCCCGGTCGTGCCGGCGGGCGACGGCCTCGGGACGCGCGGCATCCATCCGGCGGTCACGGCGCTCCCGCAGGCGCCGCAGGTCCTCCCGCTCCAGGTCGAGGTCCGGTCCGTCGTCGACGGCCCCGGCATCCACCTGCTCGGCATCCGGGACGAGCTCGACGAGCCGGTCCCCCGGAGCGACACTCTCGCCGGGGCCGGTGCGCACCGAGGCGACACTCCCGCTCACGGGCGCCGGGACGAGGTGCTCCATCTTCATCGCCTCGACGACGACGAGCGGAGTGCCCACGGGGACGTGCTGGCCCTCCTCGACGAGGACGGTGACGACCGTGCCCGACATCTCGGAGACGACCCTCCCGTCGACGCCACCCGGCACCGCGGCCGCCCCTGCCGCCTCGGCGATGCCGCTGCGGCCGAACCACTGCGTCGTCACCGACCAGTCGGCAACGTCCTCGTGCGCGAGGATCTCGCGCAGCATGGGCAGCGAGGTCTCCACCCTGCCGACGACGCACTCCCCGGCAGCCTGCCGAGCCTTGCGCAGCGCCCCGTCGAAACCGCCGTGGCTGTGCGTGACGACCTTGGCCACGAGGGAGTCGAAGGCCCCGTCGACACGGACCCCGTCGACCAGATGGGTGTCGACGCGCACGCCCGGGCCGGTGGGCAGGGACAGATCGTCGACGACCCCGTGCGCGGGCAACGCCTCACCGGTCGCCCCGGCCCGCTCGGCCGCGACCCGCAGCTCGATGGCCGACCCGCTCATCCGCGGAGGCGTGGCGAGGTCGAGCTCCGCCAGGTGCTCACCGTCGGCCAGGCGCAGCTGGGTGAGCACGAGGTCGACGCCCGTGACGAGCTCGGTCACCGGGTGCTCGACCTGCAGCCGCGGGTTGACCTCGATGAACCACCAACGGGCCGGGTCGTCGGCGTCGACGAGGAACTCCACCGTCGCCAGGCCCCGGTACCCCCGGCCGGTGAGCAGCCGGACCGCGGCCTGCGTGAGGTCGGCCCGCACCCCGTCGGGCAGGCGCGGCGCCGGGGCGACCTCGACGACCTTCTGGAAGCGGCGCTGGAGGGAGCAGTCCCGCTCGCCGAGGTGAGTCAGGCCCCCTTCGGCGTCACCGGCCACCTGGACCTCGATGTGCCGGGCCCGCTCGACGTACAGCTCGGCGAAGAGCTCTCCCGAACCAAAGCTGCGCTCCGCCTCAGATCGCGCTCGTTGCCACGCCTGCTCCACCGGCTCTCCGGCCGGGACCGCACGCATGCCGCGCCCGCCCCCACCGGCCGCCGCCTTGATCATCACCCCGGCCGGCCGATGCTCCTGCGCGAAGGCGATCGCGTCCTGCTCGCTGATGCCCACGACGGTCGCCGGCAGGACGGGCACCCCCGCCTGCTGCGCCGCCTCGCGGGCCCGCCCCTTGTCCCCGAAGAGCTCGAGGAGTGCGGGATCGGGCCCGACGAAGGTCACGCCGGCATCGGCACAGGCCCGGGCGAGCACCGGGCTCTCGCTGAGGAACCCGTACCCCGGGTGGAGCAGATCGCACCCGTGCTCGCGTGCTCCCGCGACGAGGGCCGCGGCGTCAAGGTAGGCCGTCGCCCCCTCGCCGGGCAGGACGTGGACCGCCGACGCGAGCCGGGCCGCGAGCGAGTCCACCTCCGCCCGCGTCACGGCGACGACGACCGGAAGCCCGGCCTCCCGGGCCGCCCGGACGATCCGGACGGCGATCTCACCTCGGTTGGCGACGAAGACGGACACGAGCAGCTCCAGGGGTGGTGGGGTCAGAGGATCTCGACGAGGCCGGCTGCGCCCATACCGCCGCCGACGCACATCGTCACCACGCCGTACTTCGCGCCGCGACGACGCCCCTCGATGAGCAGGTGACCGGCCATGCGAGCCCCGCTCATGCCGTAGGGGTGGCCGACCGAGATCGCCCCGCCGCTGACGTTGTACTTCGCGGGGTCGATCCCCAGCTGGTCACGGCAGTAGAGGGCTTGCACGGCGAAGGCCTCGTTGAGCTCCCACAGATCGATGTCATCGACGGTCAGCCCGTGCTGCGTGAGCAGCTTGGGGACCGCCCGGACCGGGCCGATGCCCATCTCGTCCGGCTCGACACCCGCGACGGCCATGCCGCGGAAGACCCCGAGCGGAGCCAGCCCGCGACGTGCGGCCTCGGCCGCCTCCATGACGACGACTGCAGAAGCCCCGTCGGAGAGCTGGGAGGCATTGCCCGCGGTGATCGAGAAGCCCTCGCTGCCGTGCTTGGCCAGGACCGGGTTGAGCGTGGACAGGTCCTCCAGACGCGTGCCCGGACGGTTGCCCTCGTCCCGGTCGAGGGTCACCTCCTCGGAACCGATCTCGCCGGTGGCCTTGTCCTTGGTGAGCTTCGTCGAGGACAGGGGCACGATCTCGTCGTCGAAGGCGCCGGCCTCCTGCGCCGCCGCGGTCCGGCGCTGGGACTCCAGGGCGTACTCGTCCTGCTGTTCCCGCGAGATGCCGTACCGCCGGGCCACGACCTCTGCGGTCTCGAGCATCGACATGTACGTCGCCGGCACGTGCTCGACCAGCCACGGGTCCTGCATGCGGTAGGTGTTCATGT
>JBQGNO010000086.1:10020-12281 GCA_052087725.1 Janibacter sp.
CGTTCTGCACGAGCGAGATCGAGTCGACACCGCCGCCGACGGCGATCTCCATGCCGTCGAGGACGACCTGCTTGGAGGCGGTGGCGATGGCCATGAGACCGCTCGCGCACTGACGGTCGACGGACATCCCGCTGACGGAGACCGGCAGTCCGGCTCGCAGGGCCGCCTGGCGACCGATGTTCATCGAGGTCGAGCCCTGCTGCAGGGCGGCGCCGATGACGACGTCCTCGATCTGCGCGCCCTCGACGCCGGAGCGCTGGACCGCGTGGCGCACGGCATGGCCGATGAGCTCCTGGGCCTGGGTGTCGTTGAAGGCGCCGCGGTAGGCGCGGCCGATGGGGGTACGTGCGGTGGAGACGATGACTGCTTCGCGCATGGTCACTCCTGGCTGGGTTGGGGGTGGTGTGGGCGGGTCAGCTGGCCGGCAGATCGACGAGCCGGGCGAGGTCGAAGCGGTGCCGGTCGGGGGTCCCGAGGGCGAGCTGGTCGGACTTCGCGCGCTTCAGGCGGGTGTGGACCGGGTGCTCCCACGTCATGCCGATCCCGCCGTGGAGCTGCAGGGCCTCCTCGGCGGCGCGGACCGCCGCGTCGGAGCAGAAGGCCTGCGCGAGCGCCTGGGCGATCCTCGCTTCCTCCGGCTCCTCGTCGGCGAGGGTGCCGGCGGCGTGGCGTGCGGCGGCCTGGGCATTGACGAGCAGCAGGTAGAGGTCGGCCAGGCGGTGCTTGATCGCCTGGAAGGAGCCGATCGGCCGGGCGAACTGCACCCGGGTCTTCGCGTACTCGACCGTCGTCTCGAGGCACCACTGCGCCAGCCCGAGCTGCTCGGAGGCCAGCAGCGCCTGCCCGGTGGTGAGCGCGGCGTCGACGGCCTGCTCGGCGGCCTCGCCCGAGGCGACCTCCCGGCCCTCGCCGGTGATCGTCACCGTGGCGAGCGGCCGGCTCATGTCGAGGCTGGTGATCGCCTCGGTCCGTACCTCGTCCCGGCCGTACACGCGAAGGGAGGGTCCACCCCCTTCGCCGGTCACGGGGACGACGAAGAGGTCGGCGCCGAGAGCCCCGGCGACCGGCTCGACGGGGCCCCTCACGGAGGTCCAGGCGCCGCTGCGGGCGGTCCATGGCAGGACCAGCGCGGCCGTGATCTCACCGGTTGCCAGGCGGGGCACGGCCTGCTCGTCGCCGGCAGCGACGAGCGCGGTCGTGGCGATGACGGCGCTGGTGAGGAAGGGCACCGGGGCGACGCTGCGTCCCAGCTCCTCGAGGACGACCGCTGCCTCACGGGGGCCGGCGTCGAGACCACCGAGGGACTCGGGCACGAGCAGACCGGCGAGGCCGAGCTGCTCGGCGAGCACCTGCCAGAGCGCGCTGACATCGGTCTCCGGCTCGTCGGCCAGGCGGGCGACGAGGCCCTCCTCGAGGCCCCGCTGGAGCGTGGCTCGGACGCTGGAGCGCAGGGACTCCTCGACGTCGGTGTAGAGAAGGTCGGTCATCGCGGCACGTCCTTGAAGGGGATGCCCTTGTCGGGGCGGTGGTCCGGGGGCAGTCCGAGCACCCGCTCGGCGACGACATTGCGCATGATCTCGCTCGTGCCGCCCTCGATGGAGTTGCCCTTGGCCCGCAGGTAGCGAAAGCCCGGGCCGTGGCCGAGGAAGGAGCCGCCCTCGGTGCGCACCATCGTCCAGTCGTGGTAGCCCAGCCCCTCCTCCGGGGTGAGCTCGAGCGCAAATCCGCTCACCTGCTGCGCCTGGTGGGCGAAGGCGAGCTTCATCGCCGAGCTCTCCGGGCCGGGCTGGCCCGCCTCGAGCTGCTGGCGCAGCCGCTCCCCCGCCAGCCGGGTCACCTCGGTCTCGACCCACCAGTGCATGAGCTCGGTGTGGGTCCCCGGCGTGCGTAGATCGGGCTCTCGGCGCCACCGCTCGGTGACGATACCGATCTGCCCGGCCTCACGCTCGGTGCCGGCACCGATGGCGACGCGTTCGTTGTTCAGCGTCGTCGTGGCGACCGTCCAGCCCTCGCCGACGGCCCCCACGCGGTTGCGGTCGTGGATGCGCACCCCGGAGAGGAAGACCTCGTTGAACTCCGCCTCCCCCGTGATCTGCCGCAGGGGGCGCACCTCGATGCCCGGGGCGGCCATGTCGACGATGAAGTAGGTCAGTCCGGCGTGCTTGGGCACGGACGTGTCCGTCCGCGCCAGGAGGATCGCGAACTGGGCGTTGTGGGCACCGGAGGTCCACACCTTCTGCCCGTCGACGATCCACTCGTCG
>JBQGNO010000087.1:0-12045 GCA_052087725.1 Janibacter sp.
GCCTGTCCTTGAACGGTGATGACCTGTTCCAATGTCAATAAGGGGATGTCGGCGTGGGGGCGGATTTTGATGCGAGCACGGCATCACGTCCGCGGCCCTGTTTGGATAGTTAGTCGACCGCAGTGTCGAGGAGGAAGCGATCGCTTGCGTTGGCATCCGCAACGGCCCGCATCGTGCCCACCGGATCCTGATGCGTCGTGTCGATGACGTGCCGCTCTAGCGGCCCCAACTCAGCGAATTGGCCCCATAACGACACGATTGGCTCCTCGTCCACGAGCGCGTCCGGCGTCGATCTTCCCTGCGCGCGGCGAAGGCTCTCGTCGCGTTCAGGACGCAGCACCACATAGTGAAGGGGCGGGGCGTCGTCGACGTCGTGGAAGTGGCCTAGCATCCAGGGGCCGATGATGCCGTCGATGATGGTTGTGAACCCACCGGTCGCGTACATGAATGCCGCCTGGCGGATGACGCGCATAACGACCTGGTTCTGCTCTTCGGACTCAGGGAGATACGGCGGGATCGCGCCGGAGGCGATGTAGTGCCAGAAGTCATCTGTATGCAGGTGCACGGACTTTGGGTACGTCTCCGCGAGACTGCGGGCCGTGGTCGACTTCCCGGCTCCGGGCGGCCCCGTCAGGATAATTGCATCAGCACTCATAGAGCCGATGCTAGGTTAGGTCGATCATTCCTTAGGTGTTGCGGGGTGCGACGTTCTTGGCGGCCGCAAAGTATGTCCGCGCGGTCATGGGGATAGTTGCGGTCCGAGTCGTTCGAGGTAGTTCTTGATCAGCGTCTGGGCATCGACCTTGGAGAGCTGTCCTGTCATGACCAGTGTCCCGACTCCGTGGGCTAATGCCATCACTTCCAGGGCCAGGCAGCGTGCGGCTGTCGCGCTTAGGCCACTGGACTCCAGGACGCCGGCAAGGTGGTCTTCAAGCCCGCTCAGATGTCTCTGATAGGCCTGCCCTGCCATGTCGGGGTCGGTAATCGCCAGGCTCTCCATGGAGACGCCGATGCGGTGGAAATCTTGGCTCGCCCGATCCGTTGGTAATGCCTCGTCGTAGAAGGCTTTGATGATCTCGAGCGGTGACTGGCATCCCTGCTGTCGGGCACGAGCCTGCCATCGTTCGACGCTCTTGTCGGCAAGGCGGTCGAGCGCGGCACCGAGGAGTTCGTCCTTGGTGCTGCCGTAGTACTGGACGAGTCGGAGGGACACGTCTGCTTCGGCGGCGACGGCTCTCATGGTGACGGCGTTGATCCCGCCGCGGGTCAGGAGGCGCTCGACTCCCTCCATGATCTCGGTTCTGCGCGTGGACTCCGCCATCCAAAGACTCCTTCCGCCTCCGCCAATGATACGTTCGTACCACTTGATACGATCGTATCAAGGAGGGGTATGTCTATCTGGTTGCAGCGGCTCGGGCTGTGGACGTCCTGTCTAGCTCAACTGATCGTGGTGCTGGATGTCTCGGTCGTGAATGTCGCTTTGCCTTCGATCCAGGCCGACCTCGGGCTCTCCGGGGTTTCCGCGTCGTGGGTGGCGTTGGCCTACAGCCTTGGCTTCGCCGGATTGCTCTTGGTCGGCGCGAGGTTGGCCGATGTCGTGGGCACCGCGAGGCTGCTCGCCTGGAGCGTGGCGGCATTCACCCTGGCGAGTCTCATCGGAGGTCTCGCGACGGAAGGCTGGGTGCTCATCGCCGCCCGCGCTGCACAGGGAATCTCTGCCGCTGCGGCGTCTCCGGCGACGTTCACCTTGCTGACGACCACCCACGCTGAGGGTCCGGAACGAACGCGAGCCATCGCTGTCTGGACTGCGGTGAGCCTGGCCGGGGGCGGGTTTGGCAACATCGCCAGCGGGTTGCTCACCGACCTGATCTCCTGGCGAGCCACCTTATTGATCAACCTTCCCATCGGGGTCTGTGTCGTCATTGCGGCACTCGTTCTCCACCGACGGACCACTGACCAGTGCGGCGCAGGGCGCATCGACTTCATCGGTGCAGGGCTGGCAACAGGCGCGTTCACGTGCGCAATATACGCGGTGTCCGTCGCAGGTGAGGGAGTCTCGGGTGGCCTTCTAGCCGTAGTGGGTTCGCTCGCGGTCGCGATGTTCGTCGTGCTCGTCCGGCAGCAGCGCCGCACGTCTCACAAGCTCGTACCGAGCGATCTCGCACAAGACCGGCTGATCGTCCTCGGCAATATCGCAACCGCGTTGACCGGGGCTTGCTTCCAAGTCGGACTATGGTACTTCCTGACGTACCGGATGCAGACCCAGTTTGGCTATTCGCCGATCCAGGCCGGCCTGGCGTTCCTCCCACTCACCGCCAGCATGCTGACTGTGAACCTGTGGTTCACGCCGCGCCTGATGAAACGACACGCACCTCGGGTGCTGGTCGTGACCGGTGTCGTCATCGCCTTTCCTGGACTGATCTGGCTCACAGTCGTCGACGGCGGTCTCTTTGCTGTCGCCGTTCTAGTTCCCACCGTCATGATTGGGATCGGCGGTGGCCTGATGAACACACCGCTCGCCACGCTCGTCACCACAGGTGTTCGTCCCGAACATGCTGGCGCAGCCTCTGGCCTGATGAACACTGCGAAGCAGTTCGGCGGCGCGATCGGCCTCGCAGCCGCGACCGCCGCCGCCACTATCGCCGGCACCGACAGAGCCGCCTTCGTCTTCATGTCAGTAACGCTCCTCGCCGTGATCGCCACGGCGGCCGCCATCCCCGCCCAGCGCAGCAAGCCCCAGCCCGCCAAGACGACAAGGAGAGCGTCGTGACTCACGCCAACGCGCCATTGAGAAGCGAAGGCCGCCGTCGGGTGGTTGAGCGATGCAAGCCCCGGCCGATCGCCCATGCGTCGGCCGAGAAGGGCATCTCTCGGACATGCGCCTCAAAGTGGGTCAACCCGTCGCGACGCCAGCCCGAGTCATCGAGAAGATCTAGACCTGGCGACGCGAGCACAAGCGGTCCGCCCACCGCATCACCTACGAACTCGTCGAGCTCGGATTCTCGATCAACCGCCGCACCGTCAACCGGCACCTGACCCGACTGAGTCTCGGCAGACGGAGGTTCTTCGACCCCGGCGGAGGGAACAACCGCAATCCCGGGAAGATCATGCACGCTGGACCGGCCACATGGTGCAACCTTCCGTATGTCTCCTCCACGGACGACCAGCGGCCCTACAGCCCATATCCGTACCGTGGGCTTCAGCGCGTCCTACGCACTGGAGTCCGAGTCGGGTCCCCATTGAATCGCCATTGCAGTCATCATTCGACTCGCTGTACATCAACGTATCAATGGTGTGGAGTCCGGCTACTTCGACCGGTCCCTGTCCGCGTACGGCCAGGAAGGACGCCCGTGCCCACGGTGCGGCACGACGATGCGCCGGGAGCAGTTCATGAATCGCAGCTCGACGAGCTGCCCGCGCTGCCAGGTACGGCCCCGAGGGGTCTGATCACGGGCGGGGAAGGTCCTTCAGCGGGACCTTCGTGCCGGTGTGCTTCTCGGAGAGGTCCGCGAAGGCCTCCCGGATCGTCGCCGCGTAGGTGTGCGCCCCACCGAGCGAGGGGTGGATGCCGTCGGACTGGAGGTCCTCCGCCGCGACCGCGGAGTCCCAGTCGGCGAGCGCGACGTTGTCGTGCTCCGCGGCGATCTCCTTCAGTGCGGCGTTGTCCTCGTCGATCCGCGAGAGCCGGTCGGCATGGAGGTTGACGATGACGACCATCCGGTCGTCGCCGATCTCCGTGAGGATCTTCTCGACGGTCTCCGGGTTGGTGCCGGCATTGGTGCCGAAGGCCAGGACCACGGCCCGACGAAGGGAGGGCCCCGCCGACTCCACCGCGTCCAGCCCGGCGCTCCACTGCCGGTTGGACTGGGCGTCGATCTGCACGCCCGGGAAGTAGTACTCGAGGGCGGGCACCGCACCGACGACCATGGAGTCGCCGAAGATGTCGATCTCGTCCCCCTTCGGCATCGTGAAGCTCTTGGTGCCGGAGGAGGTCGTGGCCGCTGCGGTCTCCCGGGGGGCCTCGGCCCGGGCCTGGTTGTCCTCGATCGTGCGCTGCGTGCTGGTCGTGTCCGGTGCGGTGACGATGACGAGGGTGAGGACCGCGGTGAGGGCGAGGGCGGTGCCGGCGACGATCTTGCGGTTGCGGGCCGAGCGCATGCGGAGCGTGCTGGCGACCAGTCGTGCGGTCCCGCGGAAGCCGTTGCGGCGCACCGGGGTCTCGATGAAGCGGAAGGACAGGTCGGCGAGCGCGAGCGTGACGATCACGGCCCACAGGCGGGTCCAGACGAAGGCGGCCGTGCCGGCATTGGTCGGGATGTCCTGGCCGACGATGAGGATGACCGGCCAGTGCCAGAGGTAGATGCCGTAGGACCGCCGGCCGATCCAAGTCAGCGGCGTGAGGTCGAGGGTGCTGCGCAGCCGGCCCGGACGCTCGACGGAGGCGAGGACGAGCACCGCGGTGGCCACGCTGATCAGCGGGATGCCCAGCCGGAAGGTCCACGCGCTCTCCTCACCGGCGAGGACCAGGAGGGCGGCGATGGCGACGATGGCACCACTGATGAACCACGTGCGTCGGGTGTGCCACAGCGAGGTGGTCGTGTAGCCGCGCAGGGGACCTGTCCACACGATCGCCAGCGCGGCGCCGAGCATCAGCCCGAAGAGGTGGGTGTCCGTCCCGTAGTAGGCCCGGGTGGCGTTGGCCGGGTCGTAGGTCAGCGCCATGAGCAGCGCGGAGGCCACCCCGATGCCGAGCACGATGGTCGCGAGGGCGCCCTCGGTCAGGGCGAAGCGGCGGTGGAGCGCCAGGAGCCCGAGCATCACCAGCGGCCAGAAGAGATAGAACTGCTCCTCGACCGCGAGGCTCCAGAAATTCATGAAGAGCTGGGGCGTGGTGGCCGCGAAGTAGTTGCTGCCGTCGGCGATCTCGAGCCAGTTGGTCGAGAAGGTCAGCGCCCCGAGCGCCTGTCGACGGATCCCGACGAGGAGGTCGGCCTCGACGGTGCGCGCGATGAGGATCGCGGCCGGGACGATGAGGACGAGTGCGGGCAGGAGTCGGCGGGCCCGACGGGTCCAGAAGCCGGCGAGATCGATCCGTCCGGTGGTGCGGCGCTCGCGGACGAGCAGGGTCGTGATGAGGAAGCCGGAGATGACGAAGAAGATGTCCACCCCGAGGAAGCCGCCGGGCAGCCAGTCGGGGTCGAGGTGGAAGACCATGACGGCGACGATCGCCAGCGCGCGCAGGCCGTCGAGTCCGGCGAGGTGACCTCGGGCCGGGCGCTCACGGGCATCGCGTGCGTGCGTATCGCGGGTGTCCGGGGACGCGGCATCGGACGCCGGGGTCCCGGCGTCGTCGAGGGTGGCGGGAGGCTGGACCACGAGGACGACGCTAGGCACAGGGTGGTCCCCGGTGGGGGAGGCGCACCGTGAAAGGCGGTACTTTCGAGGACATGAGCACCCCCATGCGCGCCACTTGGTTCGTCCGAGGACACGTGCAGCGGGTCGGGTTCCGGTGGTGGGCCCGCGCCCGCGCGCTCGAACTAGGCCTCGTCGGTCATGCCCGCAACATGGACGACGGCCGGGTCGAGGTCGTCGCCCAGGGAGACCCCGCCGACCTCGACCGTCTCGGCGAGCTGCTGCAGGAGCCGGTCTCGACGACCTCTCGCCCCGGTCGCGTCACCAGCGCCGTCCGCCAGGACGGCGCCCTTCGCGAGGGGATCACCGGATTCGTCGAGAAGTGAGGGCCGGTGCGACCCGGTGCCGGAGCGTGGACGGCCTCGCCCGCCGGCCGACGTCCCGTCTAGCCTTGGGCGGGTGAGCGAGACACCCCCCGAGCTGCAGCAGCTGCGTCAGTCGATCGACAACATCGACGCGGCGCTGATCCACCTGCTCGCCGAGCGGTTCAAGGCGACCCAGAGCGTCGGAGTCCTCAAGGCCCAGATCGACCTGCCGCCGGCCGACCCGGCGCGCGAGGAGCGCCAGATCGGGCGCCTGCGTGGGCTGGCCGACGAGGCCGGTCTCGACCCGGTCTTCGCGGAGAAGTTCCTCAACTTCGTCATCGCCGAGGTCATCCACCACCACGAGCAGATCGCGGGCCGGTCGGGGGCGGACTCCTGACGGGTGCGAGAGTGATCGCATGATCGAGCTGAAGACCCCCGACGAGATCGAGGCCATGCGCCCGGCCGGCCGCCTCGTCCACGACGTCCTCGAGGCGCTCGTCGACGCGGCCGACGTCGGCGTCAACCTGCTGGACCTCGATGCCCTGGCCCACCGGATGATCCGCGAGGCCGGCGGAACCTCCTGCTACATCGACTACCACCCCTCCTTCGGGGCGAGCCCCTTCGGCAAGGTCCTGTGCACCTCGGTCAACGACGCCGTGCTCCACGGCCTCCCGCACGACTACCGCCTGCGCGAAGGGGATCTGCTCTCCGTCGACTTCGCCGTCTCCGTCGACGGTTGGGTGGGCGACGCGGCGCGCTCCTTCGTCGTCGGGACCCCGGACCCGGAGGACCTGCGCCTCATCGACACCACCGAGCGTGCGCTGGCGGCGGCGATCGAGATCGCCCGTCCCGGGAAGAAGATCGGCGACATCGGCGCGACCATCGCCGGCATTGCCCGCGATGAGGGCTACACGATCAACACCCAGTTCGGCGGTCACGGTGTGGGCCGCGAGATGCACGGTGAGCCGCACGTGGGCAACGACGGTCGCCCCGGCCGGGGCATCCCCCTTCGTCCCGGACTGGTCATCGCCATCGAGCCGTGGTTCCTCGCGACCACCCATGAGATCTACACGGACGGGGACGGCTGGACCCTGCGCAGCGCGGACGGCTCCCGCGGCGCCCACAGCGAGCACACCATCGCCATCACCGAGAGCGACCCGATCGTCCTCACCGGCTGATCGTCGCCGACTCCTCGGTGCCGCGAGTCCGGGCAAGTAGAGTGGCCGAGATCGTCTGAACCACCGGCCCGAGGAGCGTCCCGCTCGTGTACGTCAAGAGCCTCACCCTCAAGGGCTTCAAGTCGTTCGCCTCGTCAACCCATCTGCTCCTCGAGCCGGGGATCACGTGCATCGTCGGGCCCAACGGCTCGGGCAAGTCCAATGTCGTGGACGCGCTCGCCTGGGTGATGGGGGAGCAGGGGGCGAAGTCGCTGCGCGGCGGCAAGATGGAGGACGTGATCTTCGCCGGCACCACCGGGCGGGCGGCGCTCGGGCGCGCCGAGGTGACGATGACGATCGACAACAGTGACGGGGCGCTGCCGATCGACTACTCCGAGGTGACGATCAGCCGGACGATGTTCCGCAACGGCGGGTCCGAGTACGCGATCAACCGCACCTCATGCCGACTACTCGACATCCAGGAGCTGCTCTCCGACAGCGGCATCGGCCGCGAGATGCACGTCATCGTCGGTCAGGGCCAGCTCGATGCGGTGCTGCGGGCGACGCCCGAGGAGCGGCGCGGCTTCATCGAGGAGGCGGCGGGGGTCCTCAAGCACCGCAAGCGCAAGGAGAAGGCGCTGCGCAAGCTCGAGGGCATGGAGGCCAACCTCTCCCGCGTCGCCGACCTGACCACCGAGATCCGTCGGCAGCTCGGCCCGCTCGGTCGGCAGGCCGAGACCGCGCGCCGGGCCGCAGTCATCCAGGCCGATGCCCGCGATGCCCGGCACCGTCTGCTCGCCGACGACCTCGTGCAGATGACGTCCGCGCTCGAGCAGGAGGTGGCCGACGAGGAGGCGATGCTCGCCCGCCGCAAGCGCCTCGAGGAGGCCGTCCTCGCCGTCCGCACCCGGATCACCGAGCACGAGGAGGACGGCGCGGCCGCCACGGCCGAGCTCGCCACCGCCCGCGATCGCGCGGTGCGCCTGGCCTCGCTCACCGACAAGCTCACCGCCACCGCCTCGCTCGCGGCCGAGCGGGTGCGCCTCCTCGGTCAGGACGAGGAGGTCGAGACGACCACCGGCCGGGACCCGGAGGCCCTGCGCGAGCAGGCGGCGCAGGCCCGGGCGACCGAGGACGCCCTGCGCACCGAGATCGCCGAGGTCACCGAGCAGCTCGCCGAGACGGTGGCGGCCCGCGAGGCGGCCGAGCAGGCCTTCGCCCGGGAGCAGCAGCGCATCACGGCCCTCACGCAGCGCGCGGCCGACCGTCGGGAGGGTCTGGCCCGGCTCTCCGGCCAGGTCGGCGCCCGCCGCTCCCGCATCGAGGCCGGCGAGGCCGAGGTCGGGCGCCTCGAGGAGAGCATCGCCACCGCGCTGGCCCGGGCCGAGGAGGCCGAGCGCGAGTTCACCCGCCTCGAGAGCACGATCGCCGACGAGGAAGGGAGCGAAGAGGGCCTCGACGAGCAGTACGAGAAGGCCGAGGACGCGCACCGGGAGAGCGAGGCGGAGGTCGAGCGCATCATCGAGGCCGGCCGCGCCGCCGACCAGGATCGCCAGTCCGCCCAGGCCCGCCTTGAGGCACTCGAGCTGAGCCTCCGGCGCAAGGACGGCGTCGAGGCACTGCGTGAGGCCGCTGCGGACGAGCACGAGATCCTCGGTGCCGTGGCCGAGCTCGTTGCCGTCTCCGGCGGACACGAGGCCGCGATCGCGGCCGCTCTGGACCAGGCCGGCAATGCGCTCGCCGTGGGGAGCGTCGACGCCGCCGCCCGCGCCGTCGAGCGGCTGCGCACCGACGACTCCGGTCGCGCCACCCTCATCGTCGGTGCCACCGCCCGACCCGGCGGACGCGACGAGTGGCCGTCACTCCCTTCGCACGCCGTGTGGGCGCTCGACGTCGTCGAGGCGCCGGCGCAGGTCAAGCCGGCCGTCGACCAGGTCCTCGAGCGGGTGGCCATCGTCGCGGACACCGCCGCGGCCCTCGCGCTGCTCGCCGAGCTCGGTGATCTCACCGTCGTCACGGCCGACGGCGATGTCTACGGGCCGGGTTTCGTGCGCGGTGGTTCCAGCGCCGCGCCGAGCCTGCTCGAGCTGCAGTCGGCCGTCGACGAGACGCGCGCGACCCTCGAGGACGCGACGCGACGCAGCGAGGAGTCGACCTTCGCCCTGACCACGGCCCGCGCCACGCTCACCGAGCGCGCCGAGGCGAGGGACGCCGCCATGGAGGGCCTCCACGAGTCGGACGCCCGGATGGCAGCCGTGGCCGAGCAGCTCGGCAGCCTCGGGACGACCGCCCGCAGCGCCAAGGCCGAGGCCGAGCGCACCCGGGCGACGATCACCGATGCCACCGCCACCCTCGAGTCCGACCGGGCCGAGCTGGCCCAGCTCGAGCAGCGCCTCGCGGACGCCTCGGCCGAGCCGGTCGAGGACGAGGGCGAGGAGGGCTCCGACGACCGGGACAGCCTCGAGCTCGAGGCCAGCTCCGCGCGCACCGCCGAGACCGAGGCTCGGCTCGCCCTGCGGACCAAGGAGGAGCGGGCCCGCTCGTTGCACGGCCGGGCCGAGTCCCTCGAGGGGGCCGCCCGCAACGAGATCGCCGCCCGCGAGCGCCTGCGGGCGCGACGGGAGCGCCGCCTGCGCGAGGCGGAGGTCGCCGCCGCCGTCGAGACCGCCGCCCGCTGGTCGGCCGAGCGTGTCGCCGCGGCGACCGAGGTCGCGGCCCGTGAGCGGGACGCGGGCGAGTCCGCCCGGGCCGAGCGCGACGAGACCCTGCGCGGACTGCGCACCGAGCTGACCGAGCAGCAGGACGTCCTGCGCCAGCTCACCGACGAGGTCCACCGCGACGAGGTCGCCCGGGCCCAGCAGGTCGCCCGGATCGAGCAGCTGCAGACCAGGGCGATCGAGGAGCTCGGGGTGGACCCGGAGGTCCTCATGGAGGAGTACGGGCCCCACCAGCTCGTGCCGCACGTCGTGGGACCTGGTGAGCAGGGCGAGGACGCCGATGATGTCCCCGAGCCGCAGCCCTATGACCGCACGGTCCAGGAGAAGCGCCTGCGCACGGCCGAGCGGGGCCTGAAGTCCCTCGGCAAGGTCAACCCCTTGGCCCTGGAGGAGTTCGCCGCACTCGAGGAGCGGCATGTCTTCCTCACGACCCAGCTGGAGGACCTGCGCCGCTCGAAGAAGGATCTGCTCGACATCGTCGCCGAGATCGACGAGCGGGTGGAGGAGGTCTTCGCCGAGGCCTTCGCCGACACCGCGGAGCAGTTCGAAGGCGTCTTCTCCCGGCTCTTCCCCGGAGGCGAGGGCAAGCTCGTGCTCACCGACCCCTCCAACATGCTCACGACGGGGATCGATGTGGAGGCCCGCCCGCCGGGCAAGAAGGTCAAGCGTCTGTCGTTGCTCTCCGGCGGTGAGCGATCGCTCGTGGCCGTGGCGATGCTCGTCGCGATCTTCAAGGCCAGGCCCTCGCCCTTCTACATCATGGACGAGGTCGAGGCCGCGCTCGACGACACCAACCTCGGGCGCCTGATCATGCTCTTCGAGGAGCTGCGCGACTCCAGCCAGCTCATCGTCATCACCCACCAGAAGAAGACGATGGAGGTGGCCGATGCGCTCTACGGCGTCTCGATGCGCGGTGACGGCATCACCACCCTCGTCAGCCAGCGACTGCGCGATGTCGCCCCCGAGGATGCGCCGCAACCCGCCTGAATTCGGCCCTCCGCACTGCGGCGGGTCGAGTTGAGCGGCGTGGCTGCGGAGAGGACTATGGGGCCATGACCGCCATGATCGTGGGGCTGCTGATCTGCCTCGTCCTCTCTGTCGCCGTGATGGCCCTCGTCGCGATCCCCGCCCGGCGCGAAGGGCGCGAGATCCTCACCGCACGAGGGGAGCGCGTGGTGGTCAGGGTCCGCGCGACGACGGACAGCGCGACGAGTCGGGCCTCCGGCGCCGTGGCCAGCGCCTCGGGCAAGCGGTCCGGGGACAACCGCGACAAGCGAGGGTCGACACCCACCAAGCGAAAGGCCTCATGAGCACCATCTCCGATGACGTTGGCCCTGCCAGTGCATTTTCCGGGCCGGTCGACCCGCAGGTCCGGCCGCAGGACGATCTCTTCGGTCATGTGAACAACCACTGGCTCGACACCGTCGAGATCCCGGCGGACCGCGGCCGCTACGGCGTCTTCGACGTGCTGCGTGAGCGATCCGAGGAGCAGGTCCGGGCGCTGATCGAGGAAGCCAGCGCCGACTCCTCCACCGGCACCGGGTCCGTCGCCGGCAAGGTGGGTGCCCTCTACCGCTCCTTCCTCGACGAGGAGCGGGCCGACGAGCTCGGGGCCGAGCCGCTGCGGGACCTCTTCGCCGCCGTCGACGAGGTCACCTCCGTGCCCGACCTGGCCGCCGTGACCGGCCGGCTGGCCCGGGACGGCGTGAGCGGGTTCGTCCTGCCCTTCGTCAACACCGACGACAAGGACTCCTCCCGTTATGTCGTCTATCTCGAGCAGGGCGGCCTCGGGCTGCCCGACGAGTCGTACTACCGCGAGTCGCAGCACGAGGCGACGTTGTCGGCCTACCGGGATCACCTGGCCCGACTGCTCGGCCTCGCCGTCGGCCTCGAGGAGGACGCGGCGCTCGAGGCCGCCGAGCGGGTCGTCGACCTGGAGACGCGACTGGCGGCCGACCACTGGGACCGTGTGGCCAACCGCGACCCGGTGCGCACCTACAGCCTCCTGGACGCCGCGGAGCTGAACGAGCTCGCGCCCTCCGTCGACTGGGACGCCTGGGCCCGGGGGCTCGGGGCGGACGCTGCCCTCGCCGAGGTCGTCGTGCGTCAGCCCGACTTCCTGCGCGGCCTCTCCTCGCTGCTCTCCTCGGTCGAGCTGGCCACGTGGCGCGACTGGCTGCGCGTGCGCATCATCCAGTCCTTCGCCGCCCACCTCGACAGCCGCATCGTCGCCGAGGAGTTCGACTTCGTCGGTCGCACCCTCTCCGGCATCCCCGAGCAGCGCGCCCGCTGGAAGCGCGGCGTCTCCCTCGTCGACTCCTCGCTCGGCGAGGCCGTCGGCGAGCTGTACGTGGAGCGTCACTTCCCGCCGGCGGCCCGTGAGCGGATGATCGAGCTCGTCGGCCACCTCGTCGAGGCCTTCCGTGCCTCCTTCGCCGAGTCGGCGTGGATGAG